>DASXKT010000348.1:0-7475 GCA_036496685.1 Phenylobacterium sp. | reverse complement strand
CCGGGCGCTGTTCGACCGCTTCAACATCGAAGTCCTGGCGACCACCGAGTCGCCGACCGACGAACTGCTGCACCACAAGGCCATCCGCGAGAGCGGCTGGAACGGCAGGGTGGTGACCGCCTATCGTCCCGACCCGGTGATCGATCCGGAGCACGAGGACTTCTGGGTCTCGCTCGAGCGGTTCGGGCAGCTGTCCGGCCAGGATGTCTCCTTCTGGGCTGGCTACCTGGAGGCCCATCGCGTGCGCCGCAGGGCCTTCATGGCGGCCGGCGCGACCTCCACCGACCATGGCCACCCGAGCGCGGCCACGGCCGACCTTTCGCCGGTCGAGGCCGAGGCGCTCTATCACCGCATCCTGGACGGGGTCTGGTCCAAGGAAGACGCTGAACTGTTCCGCGCCCAGATGCTGACCGAGATGGCCCGGATGAGCCTGGACGACGGCCTGGTGATGCAGCTGCATCCGGGCTCGTTCCGCAACCACAATGCCGGTCTCTTCCGCCGGTTCGGCCGCGACAAGGGCGCCGACATCCCTCAGGCCACCGACTACGTGCGTGCGCTGAAGCCCTTGCTCGACCGGTTCGGCAACGAACCCGGCTTCAGCCTGATCCTCTTCACCCTGGACGAGACCGCCTACAGCCGCGAGCTCGCCCCGCTGGCCGGCCACTATCCGGCGCTGAAGCTGGGGCCGGCCTGGTGGTTCCACGACAGCCCCGAAGGCATGCGCCGGTTCCGCGAGCAGACCACCGAGACGGCGGGCTTCTACAACACCGTGGGCTTCAACGACGACACGCGGGCCTTCCTGTCGATCCCGGCGCGGCACGACGTGGCGCGGCGCGTGGACTGCGGGTTCCTGGCCCGCCTCGTGGCCGAGCACCGGCTGGACGAGGACGAGGCCGCCGAGCTCGCCGTCGATCTCGCCTACAACTTGCCCAAGCGCGCCTACCGGCTGGATGTCGCGCCCACGGGCGGCTGATCACGGCTCGAGGTCGACGCGGCGCCATTCTCCGAAGGCGCCTTCGGCGAGGATGCGGCCGCTGCGGACAGAGACCGGCCGCTGCTCGTTGGACCGGAAGAGCAGGGCGATCGGGCCCTGCGGCGGGTGCTGGCCCGTCGGGCGGCAGTCCACCTCCAGCCCCGCAGGCGAGGCTTCGACCGTCAGACGCCAGTGGCCGAAGGCCCCGTCCCGCCAAGCCTCCGTCTCGCCGTCGTCCTCGTAGCAGGAGGCTTCAAACGCGCCCTCGGGCGGGGCGAAGACCGCGAAGGCGCGGGCATCAGCCCTTCGGTCGAAGGTCTGCTCAGCGATGTTGAGCGGGATCGCCGATCCCTCGCGGACGAGCAGCGGCGGACGACCCCAGGGCGCGGGGAGCGTGATCCGCTCGCCGCCCTCGAAGCGCCGGCCGGTCCAGAAGTCGGCCCAGGCCGCGCCGGCCGGCAGGCGCACCTCGCGCGACGCTGCGCCCGGTACAACCACCGACGCCACCAGCAGTGACGGCCCAAGCATCAGGTCATCGTTGTCTTCGAAGCCTGCGGGGTCGGTGGGGAAGTCGTGGAAGCTCGGCCGCGCGATCGGCTCGAAGGCGCTGTGGTGGCGCCAGGCCAGGTCGTAGAGGTAGGGCAGGAGCTGGTAGCGCAGGCGGATCAGATCGCCGACGACCTGGGTCGCCTGGGGATGCATCCAGGGCTCGTTGGCCGTGCCGTCGTCGTTCCACGAATGGATGCTGAAGCGCGGCATGAACACGCCCGCCTCGACCCAGCGGACGAAGAGCTCCGCATCAGGCTGCGGACCGCTGAAGCCGCCGATGTCATGGCCCGAGTTCGAAACCCCGCTCAGAGCCAGGCCCAGGCCCATGCGGATGTTGTACTTGAGGCTTTCCCAGGCGGTGGCGTTGTCGCCGGACCAGGTCTGGACGTAGCGCTGCATTCCCGCGGCGCCGGCGCGGGAGACCAGGAACGGCCGGCGCTCGGGGGCCTCTTCCCGCTGCGCGCGGCGCGACGCCCGCAGCATGAGGAGGGTCTGGAGAGGCTTGCTCTCGATCGCCGGGGCGGGTGCGCCGAACATAGTGGCCAGGGCCGTTGGCGAGGTGACCTCGAACTCGTTGTTGTCGTTCCAGGTGGCGTCGATGCCGACCTCCAGCAGGTCGGCGGTCACGTGCGCGCGCCACCAGGCCTGGGCGTCGGGGTTGGTGAAGTCCAGGTAGGCTCCAAGCCCATCCCAGAACTGCGTCCAGGCCGGCTCGCCGTCCGCCTCGCTGATCAGCAGGCCCTTGGCGCGGGCCTCCTCGAATAGCGGATGGTCATCCAGCAGGCAGGGCTTGATGTTGGCGACGAGCCGGACGCCGGCTGTGTGGTAGCTCCGGGCGAAGGCGGCCGGATCCGGGAATTTCTCCAGGTTCCAATGGAAGACGTACCGCCGCTTGCCGATCGAGGTGTAGCCCGAGGACAGGTGGAAGGAATCGCACAGGATGTCGTGGGTTCGGCACTGCTCGAGGAATTCCGCCATCCGGGCCTGGGCGTCCGGGGCGTCGGTGTAGCTCATGGTCGAGCCCGAATAGCCGAGCGCCCAGCGCGGCAGCAGGGCAGGCCGGCCGGTCAGCCAGGTGAAACGCCGCGTGACATCGGCCACGGCAGGGCCGGCGATCACGTAATAGTCGAGGTCGCCCCCGGCCGCGCTGAACCCGCGATAGAGGCCGTGGTAGTTGCTGCGCTCTGCGCCGAAGTCGAACTCGCAGTCAGCGTAGGTGTCGTAGAAGAGGCCGAACGCCAGGCAGCTGCCGGCGTGGTGGGTGATGTAGAACGGGATGTGCTTGTAGAGCGGGTCGGAACTGCGGGCGTCATAGCCCATGGCGTCGAGGTTGCTCATGCGCAGTCGACGCCCGGCCCGATCGAGCACGCCGGTCTTCTCGCCCAGGCCGAAGTATCGCTCCGCCGGATCGCGCACGAGGTAGTGGCGCACGCCCGCGCCCCACCAGCCGAAGTTGTAGGCCTGTGTCCGGCGATCGCGGGCGATCAGCGTCCAGCCGCCGGCGTCGGCGATCTCCCAGTCGAAGAACGGGCCCGCCAGCCGCACGGTCAGCCGCAACCGGTCCGTCGCGACGACCAGCCGCCCATCGCTCTCATGAAGGCTGAAGTCCGGGGCCGAGAAGCCAGTCACATCGAGCCGATCACGCCCGTCGTCGGGTGCGTCCTCGGCGCCGGGCGCTATCGCCCAGCTGCGCGGCCCTGCCGGGCCGCTCGGCGCTCGATGCAGCACCCGGATGATGTCCGGCTCAAGGACGAAGATCTCTACGGCGTAGCCGGCGTCAGAGGTCAGGCTGAGCCGCGGCCCGTCGCGGCCCGCGAGCTTGAACAGGGGCGGCTTGGCGAGGGAGGGCTTCATGCGTAGGCGCCTCGCAGATCGAGCTGAACCGGCCGCAGCAGGGCGAAGAGCACCATTGCGCCCAGGATGTCGAAGATGGCCAGCAGGCTGAACAGCGGCGCAAAGCCGACGCTGTCGGCCAGCGCGCCGATCAGCAGCGAGAACACCAACCCTCCGCTCCACCCGAACATGCCGACCAGGCCGTTAGCACGCGCCACCGCCTCGCGTGGGAAGACGTCGGTCGTGAGCGTGTTGATGAGCACCGAGATCACCTGGTGGGCGAAGCCGCCGATGCAGAAGAGCGCGATCGCCATGTAGGGGCCGACCGCCAAGCCGACGCAGCCGGGGGCTATCATCAGCAGCGCAGCCATGGCGATGCCCGCGGCGCGCGAGGTCAGGAGCCCCAGGCGGAACCGCTTCATCAGGAACGGCGAGAGATAGCCGCCGAGGATGCCGCCGGCGTCGGCGGCCAGGAACGGCAACCAGGCGAAGAGCGCGATATGCTTGAGGTCCATGCCGCGCTCGCGCGCCAGGTAGAGCGGGATCCAGAAGCTGAACGTCTGCCAGGCCGGCTCCGCCAGGAACCGCGGGATGGCCAGCGCCCAGAACACCCGTTGACGCAGGAGCCCGGCGATTGGCACGGGAGCGTGTTCGCTGGCCTCGACGATGGCGGGGGCAAGCGCGCGCTGTTCGGCGCTGAGCGCCGGGTGGCGGTCGGGCGAGTCGTAGAGCAGATACCAGGCTAGCGCCCAGATGAGGCCGACGGCGCCGGTGGCCACGAAGGCCGCGCGCCAGCCGTAGGTCAGCGACAGCCAGATCACCACCGGAGGCGCGATCAGGGCGCCCAGCGAGGTGCCAGCGTTGAAATAGCCCACGGCCACCGAGCGGTCCTTGGCCGGGAACCATTCGCTCACCGCCTTGACGCCGGCCGGGATCGCCGCAGCCTCGCTGACGCCCAGGAGGCCGCGGAAGAAGGCGAGCGACATCCATCCGCCGGCCAGGCCGTGGGCCATGTTGGCGAGCGACCAGGCGACGGCGAAGAGGGTGAAGGCGACCTTCAGGCCGAGGGAGTCGATGATCGCCCCGCAGATCGGCTGCATCACCGTGTAGGCCAGCTGGAACGAGGCCACGACCCACGAATACTCGCGGGTCGAGAAGTGCAGCTCGCCGATCAGCTGGGGCGCCAGCACGCCCAGCGAGTTGCGCGCCAGGTAGTTCAGGATGGTGCCCACGCAGACGAGGCCAACGATCCACCACCTGAGACGGCGCAAGCTCATCGGGCCGCTACCCTGCAGCGCCCGAAGGTCGCCTTCTTGATGCGCACGCCTGAGAAAATCTCTTCCGACCCCAGAGCTTGTGGTTCCCGCAGCAAGTTGCACCAACATCGAGGTGACGGCGAGGCTCGGCCACTTGGCTAAAGCTTAGGAATTGGTTTGTCCACTCTGGACTGACCAATTTACAGCGTTACGCGCGGAGCGCGAAAAACCTCGGCTTCAACCGCTTATGCTCAAGCTAGGTTATTGGAATAATTGCCATTTATCACGGCTTTGTGTGAATAACTCTTTCCAGAAAACGAAGTTAGGTTAACGGAGGACGAGCCTCCAGCCGCAACCCTCAAAGGGAGGATTTTCCGTGACCTTAAAATTGATGGCTTCGGGCTCCGCGCTCATTCTGGGCGCTGTCCTTGCGACTTCGGCCATGGCGCAGAGCTCCGCCACGGCAGACGCCACAAGCGCGACCGCCAGTGCGCCGGACACCGGCGCGGCGGCGGCGAGCAACACGACCGGCAACACCGACAGCTCGGGGTCGGGAAACACGGACAGCTCGCAGTCGGGAAACACGCTCACCAAGACCAATACGGATACCACGACGGTGACCAAGACCGACAATTCGGTGAGCACCGACGACTCGAACAACACCAAGACGACAACGGTGAACTTCAACCATCAAAAAACTGACAGTCACAACGACAGCTCAACCAACGATTCGGGCAACACCAAGACAACAACGGTAAATTACAATCATCAAAGGACGGATAGCCACAACGATAGTTCGACCCACACCACGGCCTCGAACAACACGATAGCTTCCGGCAACACCAAGACGATAGACTCCAACAACACCGACAACTCGACCCACAGCTACACCGACAATTCAACGCACTCGATCAACAAGACCCTGTCCACTCAGGACCTGGAAGGAACGGTCACGGGGATCAGGGTGCACTTCGACTCTGCGAATGGCGGAGCCGGCGGCGCTGCTTCCGAAAGCCAACCGGGCGGAAACGGCGGTTCCGGAGATCAGAACGGTCAACTGACCACGGGTAACATCTCGATCGACGGCGCCTCGTTCGCCGCGTTCGCGGGTGTGCAGACGGCGAGCTTCAGCACCGGGCTCGGCGCTCTGAACCAGTCCGCCACCTCCCTGGCGGCCAACGCGAACATCAGTTTCGGTCCGTAAGCGTCCCAAAGGTCGCGTCGAGCGCCCCCACGCGCCCGGCGCGGCCGCCGCGTTCGTTTCGTAGATCGGCGAGGTTCCAAATGTCCCGCCTTGCGCTGCCGGCCGTGCTGTTGGGCGCCCTTGCCTGCTCAGCGCCTGCTCTCGCTGAAACCCCTTCAACGCCTGTGGCCAAGGCGTGGGAGGCGATGACAGCCTCGAAACCGCCTGTCGCCCTCCCGTCGACCCGCAAGGCTTTGACGGCCGATGAGATGGCCAGCATCAGCGGCGGCGCCGAAGTCAGCGTCGAGGTGCTGAATCGACAGCAGCTGACCGGCACGACGACCGGCAACACCATCACCGCGGGCTCGCTTGTCTCCGGCACGGTCAATTTCTCGGACAACGCCCTGAACGGCTTCACCGGCATCGGCAATTTCGTGGTGAACACCGGGGCCAACAACACGCTGCAGGGTGCGATCAGCGTGAGCGTGGTGACGACGCCCCCATGACCACCCCATGACCCGTGCGAAGATTGCTTCGGCGGCGATCCTGGCTGCCGCCTCCCTTGCCATCGCGGGTGCGCCGACCCGCGTCGCCGCCCAGGTCGTGCTCAACAACGGCGGTAATCTCTTCACGGTCCGCGTCACCTCGATGCGGGAGATGCCGTTCCAGACGGTGATCCACCAACGCTATGACTACAGCTGCGGCTCAGCGGCCCTGGCGACGCTCCTGCGCAACCACTACGGACGCCAGGTCGACGAGGCCATGGTGTTCAAGGCCATGTACCTCGCCGGGGATCAGGTGAAGATCCGCAAGGTCGGCTTCTCCCTGCTCGACATGAAGAACTACCTGAAGTCGATCGGCCTGAACGCCGACGGCTACCGGGAGGATCTCGCGGAGCTGCAGGCCTCGCCGGTCCCCGCCATCGCCGTGATTCAGGTAGGCGGCTACAAACATTTCGTGGTGATCAAGGGCGTGCGGGGCGGCCGGATATTGGTCGGTGATCCGGCGCAGGGCCTGAAGGCCTATCGCGCCTCGGAGTTCGCGCACGTCTGGAGCGGCATCGTCTTCCGGATCCATCCGGAGGACGAGCAGGGGTCCTTCAACCTCGCCGCGGATTGGAACGGCTTGCCGCGCGCGCCGGCGGCGCCCCTGTACGACTACTCGATCTCGCGCCTGACCCGCGACCTGCCGCCGATCTTCCAGGTCTCCACCACTTTCGTGGTTCCACTGCCATGAGAGGGCTCGCGATCCTCGGCGCCCTGGTGATGGCGATGGCGGCGTCCACGTCCGCGGCCGCATCCGTCGCCCTTAGCGACGCAGAGCTCGACGGCGTCCGCGGCGGCATCACCACGCCCTTCGGGATTGACGTCGGGCTGGGAGCGACGATGCGGACCTTTGTCGATGGCCAACTGGTCCTGGAGACCCAGCTGACCTGGACGGACCAAGGCTCCCAGGCCCTCAACGTGGCCGGCGCCGGAATGCCGGGACCGCGGCCCGGCTCCTTCGTGCTGACGCTTCCCAGTCCAACCGGTGGCGCGACCCAGATCGAGCACGATCTGTCGGACCGCCTGATCGCCAGCGTCGTACTGAACACCGCCAGCGGCCGGACCATTCGTCAGGACACGGACGTCACGCTGGTGATTCCACAACTTGCAAGTCTGCAGAAGCAGATGGCTGTCGC
>DASXKT010000347.1:0-11303 GCA_036496685.1 Phenylobacterium sp. | reverse complement strand
GCTGCTGGTGGTCTCCTCCGAGGGCTCGGCGATGTACGGAACCACCGACCTCGCGACGATCCTGGACCGTAGGCGCAGCTTCGATCCGCAACTGGTCATCTACTGCGTCGACCAGCGCCAGGCCGACCACTTCGAGATCGTGTTCCGCGCCGCCTACCTCGCCGGCTACGCCCAGGATGGCCAGCTGGAGCACGTCGGCTTCGGCACCATGAACGGGACCGACGGCAAGCCCTTCAAGACCCGCGAGGGCGGCGTACTCAAGCTCGCCGACATGATCGAGATGACCCGCGAGAAGGCCCGCGAGCGCCTGCACGAGGCCGGCCTCGGCGAGGACCTGCCACCCGCCGAGTTCGAGGACATTTCCGGCAAGGTCGCCGTCGCAGCACTGAAGTTCGCCGACCTGCAGAACTTCCGCGGCACCTCCTACGTCTTCGACCTCGACCGCTTCACCAGCTTCGAGGGCAAGACCGGCCCCTACCTGCTCTATCAGGCGGTCCGCGTGAAATCCCTGCTGCGCCGCGCCGCCGAAGAGGGCGTCCAGCCCGGCCCGATCACCGTCACCGAGCCGGCGGAGCGCGAGCTCGTCCTGACCCTCGACGCCTTCGAGACTGCGCTCGCCGAGGCCTACGACCGCCAGGCTCCCAACGCAGTGGCCGAGCACGCCTACCGCCTCTCCCAGGCCTTCTCGAAGTTCTACGCCGCCTGCCCGATCCTGCAGGCCGAGCCCGCCACCCGCGCTTCGCGCCTGACGCTCGCCCGCACCACTTTGGCCCAGCTCGAACAGGCCCTCGACGTCCTGGGCATCGCCGTCCCAGAGCGGATGTAGCTCAGGCTCAGATCGGCTCTGCGCGATCGTGCGCGAAAAGCCGCTGCGGGACCTGCGAGAAGGCCCAGCCGTCGCGTGCGCCATCGCCGCGGTCGAGCACCCAGACCACGTCGAAGCGCTCATCCGGCCAGGCCTGCGGACAGCCGACCCCGTCGCCGGCGATCGCCCGGGCCAGGCCGACGATGTGGCTGTGGTGCCAGGAGACCAGCACCGGCCCCTCGGCCTCCAGCACGGCTGCGGCGATCGCGGTCTCCTCGCCTTCCGCAAAACGGCTGTCGATCCCCAGGCCCAGCACGGCCGCCAGCGGCTGGACGGTGTGCTGCGCGCGCAGGCTGGGACTCTCCGCCGTCGCTGCCGAGGCGAAGATCGAGCGCGGCGTCGAGATCCCGGAACCGTCCGGCAGACCGCCGCGTGGCGCGAAGAAGGGCGCCAGCGCCCCTGCCCGCTGCCAGCCCCGCACCGTCAGCTCGTGCTTGACGTGCACGCCCTCGATGTTCACGCCGCGATCGGGGCCACCGTTGGTGTGCTTCTCGCCATGCCGGATGATCATCACCCTGAACATCTGCCGGCCCCCCGAACTGCCCCCACGAACTGACCCGACGGATTTGCGCATGCGCCGCCGCTCGAGGGAAGAGCACATCTTCCGTAGGCTGACAGACCCTCTTCGAGGAGGAGGTTGGTTCAGGCAGGGAACGGCCCTCGCCGGTATTCGCCGGCGCCCGCTTCACGCGACTCGCGACATGAGTCATATATTCGTCAGGAGCACAGAAGATATCCGGGGAGGATACCTCGTGATGAAGACTGTTCCGATACTTTGCGTAGCGCTCGCGGCGTCGGCGATCACCACAATCCAGACCCGGGCGGACCCGGCGACCAAGCCGCCGATGAACGACTTCGGCCAGGCCTTCTACAAGTGTGACGAGG
This sequence comes from Phenylobacterium sp., assembly GCA_036496685.1. GTDB lineage: Bacteria > Pseudomonadota > Alphaproteobacteria > Caulobacterales > Caulobacteraceae > Phenylobacterium. The sequence continues at coordinate 9,553 of DASXKT010000347.1, read as the reverse complement.
GCAATGCCTTCATGATGTCTTACGACCAGGACGATCTGTCGAAGGCCTCGATGACCACCAGCAACGGCAACAAGCGCTACGACCTGAAGCGCACCCAGAGCCCCAACGGCGCGGAATACGCGGGCTCCAAGGTGAGCTTCTGGACTGACGGCAAGTCCGTGGTGGTCAAGGGCACGACCCTGGCCTTCAAGAACTGCAAGACCAAGCCAAGCTGACGAGCGACTGCGCTAGGGCCGGTCCTTGGGCGGGATCGCGGCGACCTCCGCCGGCGTCAGCTTGCGCAGCGAGCGCGCGATCAGCGGCTGGCGGAAGCCCAGGTTGTCCGACAGCGTCAGGTCGAGATCCAGCGCCGAGCATATCCAGTTCGACCCGCGGATCTGGCTGACGAGGAAGTTGTTGCCGTCCTTGCGCACCCGCGAGCCTGGCGTCAGGTCCACCCGATAGACGTCGCGTATTCCGATCCTCAGGTAGAGCACGTCCCCGTCGCCGGGCGCGGTCCAGCCCTGCCAGGTGTTGCTGGCAAAACAGTTGCGCTGGTTCGAGGGCTCTGGAGCCTTCTCGACCGCGGCCACGGCGCTGGTCGCGGCGAACACCAAAGCGGCGAAGGCGGCGGCCGGGATGGGATTGAGACGCATGACGAACTCCAACGTCCCCCCAACATCCCCCAGATGGTGAGGCCAGGGTGGCTGGAGAAGACTATACGCCCCCGAAAGCGGCGCCGCACACGGAACAACGGTAGAGCTCCGCTAGGTCCCCCTCACGGCTCCCCAGGCCCCTTCACGCTCAGCCCCCTTGCCTCCAGCCGCGCAATGACCCCGTTCCCCGCCAGCAGCCGGCGCAGGCCCACGACCGCCACCGCATGGCCCGGAACCTTGAGCGCGGCGGCGATGTCGCCCGCCTCGTCCTCGGTCATCCGCGACCAGAGCTCGGCGCCGCCCGCCAGGATCAGCAGGCATTTGTCGAACCCCCGCGGCGCCGTCAGCGCGCCCGCCACGTCGCCCCGCGCCCAACCTTCCACCGCACGGCGGGCCGGCCCCTCGCCCGCTTCCACGTCGTCCAGGGCCCAGCCCAGGCACGACTGCTGGATCTGCGGCGTCAGGTTCTTCACCGCCGTCTGGGCGAGCGGCATGGCCTTGTAGGTGGCGGCCCGCTCCACCTTCACCCCGCGCTGGCGGGCGATCCGGCGGACCTGCGGCTCGATGCTCGACCAGCCGCCGCGGTTCTCGCGCAGCAGGAAGGCGCCGGCCGCCATCGGCTGCCAGTCGGAGTACCGGTTCGTTCGTTTGCCTGCTCGCGCCCCGGCGACCTTCGCGTACCGGGCGGCGAGCGGCGCCGGCAGCGTCGTCTCCATGGGAACCTTCGAGCGCATCTGGGCGCGCAGCCGGAAGATGGCGGGGATGTCCCGCAGCCCCGCCGCGAAAGTAGGCTCGGCGATCAGCACGCGGGCGCCCTGCAGCCGGCGTTCCAGCGCCGAGCGGTCCCAGCCCACGGCCGGCGGAACCGGCCCATCCGGCACGCCCAGGATATAGACGGTGGAGTCAGCGTCGCTGATCCGCCACCAGGCCGGTCCCCGCTCGACGGCCTGCACCACCAGTTCGCTGACCACGGTCCCCTCCGGGTCGGCGACCTGCGGCTGCGCCGACGCCGGTCCCGCACACGAAAGGCCCAGAACGAGCGCCGCTGAGATGGCCCTGAACAGCTGCAGCATCAGCTTCTCCAAGCGGGGCTTTATTGACATATCGCGGTTCTTGGTTCGAGATTTCAGCGGGGGCATGTTCTGGCAAGGGGCCCCTGATGAAACGCGCGGCGTTGATCCTGTTCCTGGCTCTCCTCGCCGGCAGTTGTTCACCCCAGAAGCAGGAAGCCAAACAGGCCGCCGCGCCGCCCGCCGCGGCCGCCAAGCCGCTGACGTCGCCCGCACCCGCGGAACCCTCCGGCCCGGCCGCGCCCGCCGAGAACGGCCCAGCGCCGCCGCCGGCCTACATCGCCGCCCTCCCAGCCGAGTTGCAGGCGGTGGTCGACCGGGCGTTCACCGGCGACCTGGACGAGATGGTGCAGCACCGGATCATCCGCGTGGGCGCGCCGTTCAACCGGACGTTCTACTTCATGGACAAGGGCGTTCAGCGGGGCCTGGCCTACGAATACGCCGTGATGTTCGAGGACCAGCTCAACAAGAAGCTGAACACCGGCCCGCTCAAGGTCCACGTCGTCATGCTGCCCATGCCCCGCGACATGCTGTTGCCGCAGCTCAAGGCGGGCAAAATCGATATGGCGGTCGCCCAGCTCACCGTGACGCCCGAGCGCCAGAAGCTGGTGGATTTCACCAACCCCACCCGCTCCAACGTCGACGAGGTGCTGGTCACCGGGCCAGGCGCGCCTGCGGTCACCACCCTCGATGGCCTGCGGAGCAAGGTCTTCGTCCGCAAGAGCTCCAGCTATTACGCGACCCTTCAGGCCTACAATCGCGAGCAAAAGGCGAAAGGGAAGCCGACTATCGGCGTGGAGCCGGCATCGGAGAGCCTCGAGGACGACGACCTGCTCGAGATGGTCAACGCTGGGCTGATCCCGGCCACGGTGGTCGACAACTATCTGGCCGACTACTGGAAGCAGGTGTTTCCGAACCTGAGCGTGCACCACGACATGGCGCTGCGGACCGGGGGAAACCTGGCCGTGGCGATCCGCAAGGGAAACCCCAAACTCGCCGCCGCGCTGAACGAATTCATCGCCAAGAACGGGCTGAATTCGGCGATCGGGGCGACGCTCAACAAGCGCTACCTGCAGAACACCGCCTATGTGAAGGACGCCGCCTCCGATGCGGAACGCAAGAAGTTCCTGCAGATGGTCAACCTGTTCCAGAGATACGGCGGCGAATACGACTTCGACTACCTGCTGATGGCGGCCCAGGCCTACCAGGAGTCACGCCTGGACCAGAACGCCAAGAGCCACGTGGGGGCGATCGGCATAATGCAGCTGATGCCGGCGACCGGGGCGGAGCAGAAGGTCGGGGACATCCGCCAGCTCGAGCCCAATATCCATGCCGGCGTGAAGTACATGCGGTTCATGCGCAACCAGTACTTCCAGAACGAGCCCATGAACGACCTGAACAAGGCGCTCTTCACCTTCGCGTCCTACAACGCCGGCGCCGGACGCGTCCGGCAGCTTCGCGCCGAAGCCGCGCAGCGAGGCCTGAACCCCAACGTCTGGTTCGGCAATGTGGAGCGCGTCGCCTCGGAACGGATCGGGCGCGAGACCGTCACCTACGTCGGCAACATCTATAAGTACTACCTCGCCTACCGGCTGATCATGGAGGAGAAGCAGCGCCGAAGCGCCGCTCGAAACCAGATGGCGGAAGCGGCCCAGAAGAAGTGACGCTCTGGCCCTACTAGCGCGGGTCCGCTGCAAGCGCGCGCACCGCAGCTCGGACCAGGGCGACGGTTTCGGCGTCGGCCCCAGCGTCATGCGGCTCAGGCCACGCGCTCTGGATGGCGACGACCACCCGCTCGGCCGGATTGATGTGGATGCGCTGGCCGTGGGCGCCGACCGCCGAGAAGCCTCCGTGCACATTGGCCGGCGAACGCGGCACGGCCCACCAGTGGTAGCCGTATCCCGCGGGGGAGCCCGGCATCGGCTGGCCGAACGCGGTGGCCTCGGTGTCGGGCTGGCCGGCGAGATCGCGCCAGCCCGGCGGCAGTACGCGATGGCCGTCCGCGGTGACGCCGTGCTCCAGGACGAACTGGCCGAAGCGTCCAAAGTCGCGCAGGCGCGCGCTCACGCCGGCCCCACCCAATTCCAGGCCGCCCTCGCCGTCGAGCGCCCAGTACCCACTGGCCTCCATGCCGGCCGGGCCCCAGATCTTTTCAGCGCAGTAGTCGGCGAGCGGCCTTCCCGTGGCGGCTGCGATCACCGCGCCCAACACGCTGCTCTCGACGGTCGAATAGCTGAAGACGGCGCCTTGCGGATGCACGCTCGGCAACGCGCAGGCGAGATCGAGGACGGAGCCTGGCCGGCGGGTCGCCAGAGCTCGTTGCAGGCGCCCGACGTCGGCCACGCCGTCGTCCAACTCGTTCCAGGCCGCGCCTGAGCACATCCGCAGGACATTGCGGACCGTGACGCCTTCATAGGCCGAGCCGTGCAGCCGCGGCAGGTAGAGGTCGCAGCGATCGTCGAGCCCGCCGATCGCGCCATCGTGCAGGGCGGCGCCGACCAGGGTCGCGGTGATCGACTTGGCGGTCGAGTAGCTTGTGCGGCGGCTCTTCGGGCCGTCGCCCAGGCCGTAGCGCTCCAGCGCAATCCCGCCGTCCTTCAGGACCAGAAGCCCGGCCGTGTAGCGCCGCGCCATGAAGTCGTCGACGCTGGCGCGGGCCTCGCCCACCTCGAAGGTCAGGTCCTCGAGCGAACGGGCGTGCCGCGGCAGCGGCCGGACGGTGTCGCCGCGCCGGATGAGGCGCACCGGCCAGGTCTCGTCCGCGTCGGACAAGGTCGCCGGCTGGGTTTCGGGGCCGTCGGGTTCGGATACCTTGGCCATATGCAAACCTAGGCTGTCGAACAGCGTTTTGTCACCCAACTCCCGCGTTGACTCCGCATGCGCGCTCCATCAGGTTCCGCCTCGACTCTCGCGGGAGAGATCGGGGCCCTTCGGGGACCTCGGAGCCGAAGGCGCAACCGCCCCGGAAACGCTCAGGCAAAAGGACCGCGACGAGCTGATGCACGCTGGAAAGTGCCCTCCGAAGCCGTGGCCGAGGGGGGACGCCGAAGGAGCAGGGGACACGCCGAACTAAGGGCGGTCCGAAATCTCTCAGGCCCAAGGACAGCGGGGGCGCGGAACGCCAGGGCTCGCCCTCGGCTGACCGTCCCATCGTCAGCCGGAGTCCGCCGTTGTCCACCCCCACGAACACCGAAAATGGCGGCGCCCCGCTCAAGACCACCCCGCTGCATTCGGCGCACATCGCGGCCGGCGCGCGGATGGTCCCCTTCGCGGGCTACGACATGCCGGTGCAGTACCCGGAGGGCGTGCTCAAGGAGCACCTCTGGACCCGCGAACACGCCGGCCTGTTCGACGTCAGCCACATGGGCCAGGCGCGCCTGCGCGGCGTCGCGCCCCTCTCAGCCTTCGAAGAGGTCGTCCCCGGCGACTTCATCAACCTGAAGCCCGGCAAGCAGAAGTATTCGGTGCTGCTGAACCGCAAGGGCGGGATCGTTGATGACCTGATGGCCGGCCGGCCGGACGACGACGGCCTCTTCGTGGTCGTGAACGGCGCCTGCAAGGACAACGACTTCAAGGTCATCGACGACGAGCTCGCAGGTCAGGTGACCATCGAGCGCCTCGAGGACCGTGCCTTGCTCGCGCTCCAGGGCCCCGAAGCCGCCGCCGTCTTCCAGGCCCATGCGCCGGAAGCCGCCTCCATGGTCTTCATGGACGTGCGCCCGATCCGCGCCTTCGGCCAGGACCTGATCGTCTCGCGCTCCGGCTACACCGGCGAGGACGGCTATGAGATCTCGATTCCCGCGGCGGCCGCCGTGGAGGTCTGGAACACGCTCCTCTCCGACCCGCGGGTGAAGCCGATCGGCCTGGGCGCGCGGGATTCCCTGCGCCTGGAGGCCGGCCTGCCGCTCTATGGCCACGACCTCGACGAGACGGTCAGCCCCGTCGAGGGCGACCTGGCCTTCGCCATCAACAAGAACCGTCGCGAACAGCGCGACTTCCCCGGCGCCTCGCGCATCGTCGAGGAACTGGCGCAGGGCCCGGCGCGCGTCCGCGTGGCGCTGAAGGTGCTGGAAGGCGCGCCTGCCCGCGAAGGCGCCGAGATTTCCGATGAGGCGGGGGCGATTATCGGCGTCGTCACCTCTGGCGGCTTCTCGCCTTCCCTGAAACAAGGCATCGCGCTCGGCTTCGTCCCGCCCGCCCACGCCCCCGTGGGCTCGAAGCTCAAGGTCATCGTCCGCGGCAAACCCCAGTCCGCCGAAGTCGTCAAAGCCCCCTTCGTCCCCCATCGCTACGTGCGGAAGGTCTGAGATGACGGGCCGCTCTCCTTCTCCCTTTTTCTCGTCATCCCCCGGCTTGGCCGGGGGACCCATGATCTCAGCCTGAGAGAGACCCCCATGCGCTTCACCAAGGATCACGAATGGGTCGAGGTCGACGGCGACGTCGCCACCGTCGGCATCACCAACTACGCCGCCGAGCAGCTGGGCGACGTAGTGTTCGTGGAGACCCCCGCCGTCGGCAAGACGCTGAAGGCCGGCGACGGCTTCGCGGTCGTCGAGAGCGTCAAGGCCGCGTCGGACGTCTACGCCCCGATCTCCGGTGAAGTGGTGGAGGCCAACGGCGCCCTCGCCGACGCCCCCGAGACTGTCAACGCCGCGCCCGAAGCCGCCGGCTGGTTCGCCAAGATCAAGGTCGCCAACCCCGCCGAACTCGACGCCCTGATGGACCGCCACGCCTACGAAACCTACCTGCAGACGCTCTAGGCGTCAGGCGACCGCAAGGATCCAGCCGTGGCTTCCCTTCTTCTCTTGGATTGATCTCGATGCGTTACCTCCCCCTGACCCCCGACGATCGCGCCGAGATGCTGGGCGTGATCGGCGCGCCTGACATAGATGCGTTGTTCAAGGACGTGCCTGCCGCGGCGCGGAAGAAGGCGCTCTTCGACCTTCCCCGCCGCGCCGGCGAGCTCGAGGTGGAGCGCGAGCTCAGCGCGCTGTCGGCCCGCAACCGCCCTGCTGGCGCCGGGCCGTTCTTCTGCGGGGCGGGCGCCTATCGCCACCATGTGCCGGCGAGCGTCGACCACATCATCCAGCGCTCGGAGTTCCTGACCAGCTACACGCCCTACCAGCCGGAGATCGCCCAGGGCACGCTCCAGGTGCTGTTCGAGTTCCAGACCCAGGTCGCAGCCCTCACCGGCCTCGAGGTCGCCAACGCCTCGATGTACGACGGCTCCACGGCTTGCGCCGAGGCCGTGATGATGGCCCAGCGCGTCACGCGCCGCGAGAAGGCGATCCTCTCCGGCGGGCTCCACCCGCACTACGCCGCCACCACCCAGACCATCGCCCACGCCGAGGGGATGGAGATCGTCCGCCAGAAGGCCTCCGTCGACGCTGAGGCCGACCTGATCGCCGCCATCGACGGCGAGACCGCCTGCGTCGTCGTCCAGACCCCCAACGTCTTCGGCGTGGTCACCGACGTGACCAGGATCGCCGAGGCGGCGCACGCCGCCGGCGCCCTGCTGATCGTGGTGACGACCGAGGCCGTCTCCTTCGGGCTGCTGAAGTCGCCTGGCGAGATGGGCGCAGACATCGCCGTCGCGGAGGGCCAGTCGATCGGCAACGCGCTGAACTTCGGCGGCCCCTACGTCGGCCTCTTTGCTTGCCGCGAAAAGCTGGTGCGCAACATGCCCGGCCGCCTCTGCGGCGAGACCGTGGATGCGCAGGGCCGGCGCGGATACGTGCTGACGCTGTCGACCCGCGAGCAGCACATCCGCCGCGAGAAGGCGACCTCGAACATCTGCACCAACTCCGGGCTCTGCGCGCTCGCCTTCACCATCCACCTCTCGCTCCTCGGCGAGGTCGGCCTGCGGCAACTCGCAGCCCTGAACCACAGCCGGGCGCGCGAGCTGAAGACGGCGCTCGGCCACATCGTCGAGGTCCTAACGCCGCGCTTCTTCAACGAGATCGCCGTGCGCGTGCCCGGCAACGCCGCGGCCCTGGTCGAGGCCCTGCTGGCCGATGGCATCGTCGCCGGCGTGCCTTACTCGCGGCTCGACCCGCACGCCGGCCTGGATGACGTCCTGCTGCTGGCGGCGACCGAAACGACGACGACGGAAGACATCGCGGCCTTGGCTGCCGCTCTGAAGGGGAGGCTCGGCCGATGAGCATGTCCAGCGTGGGCCGCCCCACCCAACCGGGCGCAGCGAACCAGATCGAAGGCCACGCCTCGCTGAGCGGCGGCCGCGGCCTGCTGCAGGACGAGCCGCTGCTGTTCGAACTCGGCGGCTGGGACAAGACCGGCGTCGACCTCGACCCGGCCGAGCATGACGCCTCGGATCTCGGCGACCTGGTGCGCCGCGAGCCGATCGGCCTTGCCGGCCTCTCCGAGCCCGAGACGCTTCGCCACTACGTGCGCCTCAGCCAGAAGAACCACGCCATCGACCTGGCGCTCTATCCGCTCGGCTCGTGCACCATGAAGCACAACCCGCGGCTCAACGAGAAGATGGCCCGCCTGCCGGGCTTCGCCGACCTGCATCCGCTGCAGCCGACCTCGACGACGCAGGGCGCGCTCGAACTGATCGACCGCCTGTCCCACTGGCTGAAGACCCTGACCGGCATGCCGGCCGTCGCCATGACACCCAAGGCCGGCGCCCATGGCGAACTCTGCGGCCTCTTGGCGATCAAGGCCGCCCACGAGGCCGCAGGCCACGGCGACCGCCGCCGCGTGCTGGTGCCGACCTCGGCGCACGGCACCAACCCCGCCACCGCCGCCTTCGTGGGTTACTCGGTCACCGAGATCGCCCAGACCGCCGACGGCCGCGTCGACCTGGCCGACCTCGCCGCCAAGCTGGCCCCCGACGTTGCCGCAATTATGGTCACGAATCCAAATACTTGTGGGCTCTTCGAGCGGGACATCATCGAAATCGCCCGGCTGACCCACGAGGCCGGCGCCTACTTCTACTGCGACGGCGCCAACTTCAACGCCATCGTCGGCCGCGTCCGCCCAGGCGACCTCGGCGTCGACGCCATGCACATCAACCTGCACAAGACCTTCTCCACCCCGCACGGTGGCGGCGGTCCGGGCGCAGGCCCGGTGGTCCTCTCCGAAGCGCTCGCCCCGTTCGCCCCGGCGCCGTGGATCGTCCACGGCGACGGCGGCCTGAAGCTGGTGGAGGAAGCCGTCGACGAGGCGGCCCAGGCCTTCGGCCGGATGTGCGCCTTCCAGGGCCAGATGGGCATGTTCGTCCGCGCCTACGCCTACATGCGTAGCCACGGTTCGGACGGCCTGCGCCAGGTGGCCGAGGACGCGGTCCTGAACGCCAACTACGTCAAGGCCGTGCTCTCGGCCGAGATGACGCCCGGCTTCCCCGAAGGCCCCTGCATGCACGAGGCCCTCTTCGACGACAGCTGGCTGGAGGGCACCGGGATCACCACCCTCGACTTCGCCAAGGCGATGATCGACGAGGGCTTCCACCCGATGACCATGTACTTCCCGCTAGTGGTGCACGGAGCGATGCTGATCGAGCCCACCGAGACGGAGTCCAAGCGCGAGCTCGATCGGTTCTGCTCGGCCCTGCTGGCGCTGGCCAGGGCGGCGAAGGCCGGCGACGTCGAGCGGTTCACCGGCGCGCCCTACCTGGCTCCGCTCAGCCGGCTGGACGAGACCCAGGCCGCACGGAAGCCGAAACTGGCGTGGCGCCCGGAACCCACAACTGTGGCGCCGGCGCCATTGGCAGCCGAATAGCAGGAAATGAGAAAATTTTAACGGGCTGGCGCCTTTACGACTCCTAAGGTCGTTCGCATATCAGGCTTGCACGGCGGCGGTTCGACCTCCCCTTGGGCCTGTCGCGTG
>DASXKT010000346.1:0-6802 GCA_036496685.1 Phenylobacterium sp. | reverse complement strand
TCTAAAGTCAAGCTTACTGAGTATCGGGACTCTCCCTGATATCATTACATCTATCACCAGCGGTATTACACCGGCGTTGCAACCGGCCCCGAAGGGTCGGCTTTCGCCTGTGTTTTCTGAATCGACGGCCGCACGACTCTTAGATCCGCCTTTCTGAAACGGGAGCAGTCAAAAATGCCGAGCCTGATCCAGACGGTCATGGATGCGCTTCCCAGCGACACCTCATCGAAGATCGCCGGCCTCATCGGTGAGAGCCCCGTGGCCACCATGAAGGGGATCGGGGCGGCCGCTCCGGCGCTGATGGCGGGAGCTCTGCAGCGGAGCTCGACGCCGGCTGGCGCAACGGATCTGCTGGCGCAGGTGAAGGAGGCCACGGCCGCCGGAAACCCGCTCGACCGGGTCGGCTCGGTCTTCTCCGACGAAGGCGCCCGCAACGACTACATGAGCCAGGGCCAGAACCTGGCCAGCCGGCTACTGGGCGGGGCGACCGGACCTGTGGGCTCGGCGCTCAGCGGGGTGACCGGCCTGGGCGGCGGGGCCGCATCAGGCCTTCTGGCGTTCCTGGCGCCGCTTGTGCTCGGAGCGCTGGGAAGGGCGACCGGGCCCACCCCGACGGTCTCCGGCCTGCAGACGTTGCTGAGCTCGGAGCGGGCGAACATCCTGGGCGCTCTGCCGCCCGGCCTGGGATCGCACTTCGGCCTTGGCGCCGCAGCGCCGGCAGCCGCCGTGACCGAGCGATCGGGACTGATGCGCTACCTGCCGTGGTTCCTGGCGGCGATCGTGGCGCTGCTGGTGATCCTGGGCCTGCGCAACTGCGGCGCGCACCGGGAAGTCGCGCCGGCCGCCGTGGCTCCGCCCGCGCCGACGACGCCCGCACGGGTGACCTTGATCCTGCCCGGCGGCGGAACCGTCGACGTCACCCAGGGCTCGATCGGCTTCGGCGTGGCGAAGTTCCTGGAGTCGCCTGAGCCGGCGCCAAAGACCTTCGTGTTCGACAACCTGAACTTCGACACGGCGTCGAACACCCTGACCCCGGAGAGCGCGCCGACCGTCAGCACGCTGGTCGCGATCCTGAAGGCCTATCCGAACGCGCAGGAACGGGTCGTCGGCTACACCGACAACCAGGGCGATCCTGCGGCCAACCAAGCTCTCTCAGAGGCGCGCGCCGAGAGCGTGAAGGATGATCTGGTGAAGGGCGGCATCGACGCCAGCCGGATCGCCGTCGCCGGGATGGGCGAGGCAAACCCGATCGCCGACAACGGCACCGACCAAGGTCGCGCCAAGAATCGGCGGACCGAGCTAGAGATCGTCAAGAAGTAGGACGGCGAGCGGCTGTCGGCGCTGATCTAGCCGAAGCGTCCTGCGGACCCTATTTGCTGGGTTCAGGGGGACGCGTGCAGTCGATCATTTCCATCCAGGGTCTTTCAAAGACCTACGCGGGCGGGTTCCAGGCGCTGAAGAACGTCGACCTGGAGATCCGCAAGGGCGAGATCTTCGCGCTGCTGGGTCCAAACGGGGCAGGCAAGACGACGCTGATCGGCATCACCTGCGGCATCGTCAACCCGACCGCAGGCCGCGTGACCGCCGATGGCCACGACATCATCCGCGACTTCCGCGCCGCGCGCTCGAAGATCGGCCTGGTGCCGCAGGAGCTGTCCACGGACGCCTTCGAGACGGTCTGGGCGACGGTCAACTTCAGCCGCGGCCTGTTCGGCAAGGCTCCGAATAAGCCCTACATCGAGAAGGTGCTGCGCGACCTGTCCCTCTGGGACAAGAAGGACGCCAAGATCATGACCCTCTCCGGTGGGATGAAGCGCCGCGTGATGATCGCCAAGGCGCTCAGCCACGAGCCACAGATCCTGTTCCTCGACGAGCCGACAGCCGGCGTCGACGTCGAGCTGCGGCGCGACATGTGGGAGATGGTCCGCGGCCTGCGCGAGAGCGGGGTCACCATCATCCTGACGACCCACTACATCGAAGAGGCCGAGGAGATGGCCGACCGCATCGGCGTGATCTCCAGGGGCGAACTGATCGTGGTCGAGGAGAAGTCCGAGCTGATGCGCAAGCTCGGCAAGAAGCAGCTTACCCTGCATCTGCAGGAGCCGCTGAGCGCCGTGCCCTCCGGCCTGAACGGCTACAACCTGGCGCTGGCCAACGACGGCGCCGACCTCGTCTACACCTTCGACGCCCAGGCCGAGAACACCGGCATCGCCAGCCTGCTGCGCCAGCTCAACGAACGTGGGGTCGACTTCAAGGACCTGCAGACGGAGCAGAGCTCGCTCGAGGAGATCTTCGTCAGTCTCGTGAAGGGCAAAGCGTGAGGATCCCGGCATGAACGCCTACGCGATCCAAGCCATCTATCGCTTCGAGATGGCTCGGACCTTCCGCACCATCGTGCAGTCGATCGCCGCCCCGGTGATTTCGACGTCGCTCTACTTCATCGTCTTCGGCGCCGCGATTGGCGGCCGGATGGCCAAGATCGACGGGGTGACCTACGGCGCCTTCATCGTGCCGGGTCTGATCATGCTGTCGATCCTGACAGAGAGCATCTCCAACGGCTCCTTCGGCATCTACATGCCCAAGTGGTCCGGGACGATCTACGAGGTGTTGTCCGCGCCGGTGTCGGCCTTCGAGGTGTTGCTGGGCTACGTGGGCGCCGCAGCGTCGAAGTCGGTGATGCTGGGGGTAATCATCCTGGCGACGGCCCGGCTGTTCGTGCGGTTCGAGATCGCCCATCCGTTCTGGGCGCTGGCGTTCCTGGCGATGACCTCGCTCACCTTCAGCCTGTTCGGCTTCATCCTCGGCGTCTGGGCCGACGGCTTCGAGAAGCTGCAGATCGTTCCCCTGATGGTGGTGACGCCGCTGACCTTCCTGGGGGGCAGCTTCTACTCGATCAATATGCTGCCGCCATTCTGGGCCAAGGTCGCCCTGTTCAACCCGGTGGTCTACCTCGTCTCGGGCTTCCGCTGGGCTTTCTATGGCGTCTCGGACGTCCGGGTCGGCGTCAGCCTCGGCATGACCCTGATCTTCATGCTCGCCTGCCTCGCCGTCGTCTGGTGGATCTTCAAGACCGGCTGGCGGCTGAAGACATAGCGACAGTTCCTCCCCGGCGGGGGAGGAACGGCTACTCGTCCTCGTCGAACTTGGCGGCGACCAGTTCTTGCAGGGCGGTCACGGCGGCGGCCGCCTCGGCCCCATCCGCTTCGATCTCGATGCAGCAGCCGGGGCCCGCGGCGAGCATCATCAGGCCCATGATCGAGCGTGCGTCGACGGTCTGTCCGTCCTTTGAGACGCGGACCTCGGCATCGAAGGTCGACGCCAGCTTGACGAACTTGGCGGAGGCGCGCGCGTGCAGGCCGCGCTTGTTGACGATCTCGACGGTGCAGACCGCCGGCTCGCTCACTTCTCGCCGGCCAACACGTACGAGGCCACGGAGATGTACTTGCGACCCGCTTCCTGAGCGCAGGCGACGGCGTCCTCGAGGCTCTGCCGATTGCGAACGCTGGCGAGCTTGATCAGCATCGGCAGGTTGAGACCGGCGATGACCTCCGCCTTGGTCTGCTCCATCACCGAGATGGCTAGGTTCGACGGCGTGCCGCCGAACATATCGGTCAGCAGGATGACGCCCGAGCCCGTGTCCACGCGCCCACAGGCCGCGAGGATGTCCTTGCGGCGGCGTTCCATGTCGTCTTCGGGCCCGATGCAGATGGCCTCGACCGCAGCCTGCGGCCCGACCACGTGCTCCATGGCGAAGACGAACTCTTCCGCCAACCGCCCGTGCGTAACGATCACGAGCCCGATCATGCTCCGAGCCCGATCATGTAAAAGCTTCCAAGGGTATCCCCACCCGGCGCGGCCAAAGAACCCGTCCCGCGAGGCGTGCTAAATACGCCTGTTATGGGCCTCGTCAAAGTGGCTGAGCGCGCGACCGAGTTTCGCAGGCGCCGAAGGCTCCCGCGGATCGAGGACGATCAGGGGGACGCGGATCCCCAGAATCTCGGCGAACTCTCGGTCGGGGAGGCGTTCGGGCGTTCCGCAGCGCAGCACCAGCGCCACCTGGGCGAGCGGAAGCGCCTCACAATCCACCACGTCGAGGCCACGGATTTCCAACATGCCGGCCAAGGTGTCGGGGGCGCGGCCGAACAGCTGCCCTGCCGAGGTCCAGAGCACCACCCGGTCATCGGCGACCAGGCGGAAGCCCTGGCCCAGGGCCCTAAGGGCCAGGTCGCTCTTGCCCGCACCCGGCGATCCCTCGATCAGCACCCCGCGCCAGGGGCCTCCGCGGCGCGCGGCGACCAGGCCGGCGTGCCGAATCACGCCTTCGCCTCCGGCAGGATCAGCAGGAAGACGGCGCCAACCACCTTGCCATCGACGAGACGGTTCTGGGCTCTCAGCGTGCCGCCATGCGCCTCGGCGATCTGGCGGGCGATGGAGAGGCCGAGACCGGAGTTGCCGCCAAACGCCGCGCCCTTGGGCCGCGAGGTGTAGAAGCGCTCGAAGACGGTCTCCAGGTTCTCCGGGGGGATGCCCGGGCCGGAGTCTGACACGGTGGCGATGACGCGGCCGGCGACGCGCTGCATGGCCACCTCTACCTGGCCGCCCGGCGGGCTGAAGGAGCGGGCGTTGTCGATCAGGTTGCGGAAGACCTGCCCGAGCGACCCCTCGCGTCCCGACACCATAACCGGCTCGAGCGCCCCCGAGGCCTGGAAGCGTACGGTGACATCCCCCGGCTTGGCCGTTGCCTGGTAGAGGTTGACGATATCGGCGACCAGCCGCTCCAGGTCGATGGTTTTGGGGGGATCCCGGGACAGTTCGGCGTCGAGCCGCGAGGCGTTTGAGATGTCGGTGACCAGGCGGTCCAGGCGCTGGACGTCGTTCTTCAGGATCTTCAGCAGCCGCTCACGGGCGACGGGCTCGTTGATCAGGTCTAGGGTCTCCACCGCCGAACGCAGAGAGGTCAGCGGATTCTTGATCTCGTGCGCCACGTCGGCGGCGAAGCTTTCGATAGCGTCCATCCGCTCGGAAAGCGCCTGCGTCATGTCCTCCAGGCTGCGGGTCAGATCGCCCAGCTCGTCGTCGCGCCGTGCGAGGTCAGGCAGGGAGATCGCCCGCGCGCCAGCCAGTCGGACGCGGTCGGCGGCGCGCGCCAGCCGCAGCACCGGCTGGGCGATCAATTGGGTGAGCAACAGCGACGAGGCGAGCGTCACGCCGATCGCGATCAGGATGAAGGGGATCAGCGCCATCCGCTCGCGGGCGATGATCGCATCGACGTCATTGGCCTCGAGGGTGAGCACGCCGAGCACGGCGCGCACGTGCTGGATGGGGATCGAGACCGAGACCACCCGCTGGCCGTCTTCGCTGCGCCGGCGGACCGCCACGTGCTGGCCGCTGAGCGCGCGGGTCACCTCGGCCCTCAGGGCGGACCTGGCCTCCTCGGCCACCACCGCTCGCCGCGCCGGCCGCTGGGTGTCGAGGGCAATCCCGCCGGTTCCTCGCGGCCGGGCCGGGGGCAGCACGCGCTGCTCCACCCGGTCGGCGACCAACTCGCTGTCGGCGATCAATCGGCCCTGGGGATCGAACAGCCGCGCCCGCTGGGTCTTCGGATTGGCCAGCATCTCCAGGGCGACGCTGGCGTAGTTCGGGTCCATCGCCGGCACAGGCTCACCGACAGTCGCGGCCTGGTCGATGATGGCGGCCATCAGCTCGCCCTGGGTGGTCAGGCTGTCGATGCGGGCGTTGACCAGACCCTGGCGAAGCTCGTTCAGCACCAGGGCGCCGGAGATCAACACCGCCAGGCCCAGCACGTTCAGGGCAATGATCAGCTGGCCGAGGCGGGTGCCCGGCAGCCAACGACGTCGCGATGCCCTCGCCCCCCTGGACTCGCGGCCCGCGTCAGGTTTCGCGGTATCGGTATCCGACGCCATAGAGGGTTTCGATTGCGTCGAACTCTGGGTCAACGTCGCGGAACTTCTTGCGCATGCGCTTGATGTGGCTGTCGATCGTGCGGTCATCGACATAGACCTGATCGTCGTAAGCCGCGTCCATCAGGTTGTCGCGGCTCTTCACGAAACCGGGGCGCTGCGCCAGCGATTGCAGGAGCAGGAACTCGGTCACCGTCAGCTTCACCGGCTTGCCCTCCCAGAGGCAATCGTGGCGGGCCGGGTCTAGGGTGAGCTTGCCGCGCTTGATCGCCCGCGAGCCACCGTCGACGACGGCCGCGGTCTGCGGCTCCTCGCCTTCCACGCCGGCCCGACGAAGCACGGCCTTCACCCGTTCGATCAGCAGGCGCTGGCTGAACGGCTTGTGCATGTAGTCGTCGGCGCCGAGGTTGAAGCCCAGGATCTCGTCGATCTCCTCGTCCTTCGAGGTCAGGATGATCACCGGCATGTCGGAGGTCCGTCGCAGGCGTCGCAGCACCTCCATGCCGTCCATGCGCGGCATCTTCACGTCGAGGATGGCGAGGTCGGGCGGGTCGTTCTCCAGCGCCGCAAGGCCAGCAGCTCCGTCGTAGTAGGCCTTCACGGTGTGACCGTGGCTCTCGAGCGCTAGGCTTACCGACGTGACAATATTCTCGTCGTCGTCCACCAGGGTGATCTTAGCCATTTGGATGGGTTCGCTCCTTAAGTGGCCGTCGTGAAGCTAGTCATCCGTCACCGTGGCCTCAATGGGGCGCAATAACGAGGGTCAATGCGGGTTCGCCCGACCACCTGCACGCCCTGGCGGCTTAGAGCGGCCTCAAAGCGACAGCACGGCCCTCAGAGCGCTCGCGACCTTGCCCACATCCTCGTCGGCCATGCCGGGA
>DASXKT010000345.1:0-14132 GCA_036496685.1 Phenylobacterium sp. | reverse complement strand
TGGGCTCCGGACCCCGTCAAAGTCTTGTACCAGACCTGCCCCACGTGCTCCCAGCTTTTCCCCCCCGCGGTCTTGCAGGCGGTGCAGAACGCGAGGTTGGGCGGGCCGCTGGAATAATGCGGGTCCATCCCGGGCGTGATCTGGGAGTACTTGGTCGGTTGCGGTGCGAGGCAGTGCTTCGCCGCAGGGTTGGCCATGTCGCGAAGGCACGTCAGCCCCTTGGCGATCGCCGCCGGGCCCATGATGTCCTTGCCGATCAGCCAGTCGGCCGCGGTCACGGTCTGGTTGGCTTCCCATTGGCGGAACATCGAGCCGAAGCAGTCGGAGATGCTCTCGTTCAGACCGCCGGCGTCGTCGGAGTAGTCGAGCTGCAGGGTGTGCTGCGTCACGCCGTGGGTGAGCTCGTGGCCGATTACGTCGTTGCCCTTGGAGAAGTCGACGAAGATCGAGCCGTCGCCGTCGCCGTAGGTCATCTGGGAGCCGTTCCAGAAGGCGTTGTTGTACTTCTGGCCGTAGTGGACGGAGGAGATCAGGGTCATGCCGGCCCCGTCGACCGAGTTCCGGCCAAAGACGTCATGGTAGAATTTCGCCAGCGACGTGGTTTCCGTGAACACGTGCTTGACGGTCACATCGGTGGAGGCGCCCGGGTTCGAGACATGCACGCCCGGCAGGTTCTGGGTGTGGTGGCAGGTGTAGAGCGAGATCGTCGGTGCGGCGGGCGCATGGGCGGCCGACGGCGGCCCGGCGATCGATTCGGCGACGAACGAGAGCCTGGCGGCTTGCTCCCGAAGCTTCCGGAACTCGACGTCGATCGCGGCGGTGTCGGCAAAGGACTTGCGCTGGGTGTCGCTGAGGCTGACGTCATCCGCCAGGCGACGCAGGACGTCTTGCGGGATGATGTGGCAGGTGCAGGCCATGGTCGTTTCCTTCCTCGCGGGGGTTCAGGTCTCCAAAACGCTACGGAAATACACGGCAGCCCGGAGCTGGACCGGGCCCGACCGGCCGCCCAGCGCTACAGCTAGTGAACCTCACTCCTGGGTGGTGGTGTCAACACACAAGACTATCAGGGCGTGTGCCTGCGGTTGTGACGGCGGTCACATCGCGTGGGGCGCTATTTCGCGGGGATCGCCAGGGCCGGGTCGGGCAGGTCCGAGGTGAACGTCGAGGTGACGCCGTTCTTGGCCAGGATCGCGACGGAGGTCGACGAATTGGGTCCGGTGTTGGCGGTCACCGTCCAGGTCCCGTCGTTGAAGGTGACGTGGAAGGGACCGTTGCCGCCAGGCTGCCCGGCGAGCTCGGTCTTGGCTTTCGCGATCGCCTCTACCTGGCTGTTGACGGGATGCGGCGGCGCGCGGCAGGCAACCAGTTGAGCGGCGAGCAATACGCCGAGCCAAGCCGTTCTTCGGCGCATAGTAGGACGTCTCCCAACCCCAGATCCCATCGGGGGATGCGAACCCGCTGGCCTCGGCAAGTCAAGGACGCCGCTCAGAGCGTAGGATCCTCGCTGACACGCACCAGCATCTTCCCGAAATTGCCGCCGCGCAGCATCTCGATGAAGGCCGTGGGCAGGCTCTCGATGCCCTCGCGGATGTCCTCCCGATAGCGGACCTCGCCCGAGGCGACCCAGGCCGACATGTCGCGCAGGAAGGCGGCTTCGTGCTCGGCGACGAATTCGCCGACGAAGAGGTCGCGGACGGCGACGCCGCGCTCGCGGAAGATGGCCTCGCCACGCTCCATGAGGGCAGCCCGGGCGTCGGTCCCCGCCTCGTCGCCGTAGTGGGCGATCAGGCCGCAGATCGTCATCCGCGCGCCGGTGTTGAACAGCGGCAGCACGGCGTCGAACACCGCGCCCCCGACGTTCTCGAAATAGACGTCGACGCCGGCCGGACAGGCGGAGCGCAGGTCCTCGGCGAAGGTGGGGCTGAGGTGCGAGACGCAGGCGTCGAACCCGAGCTCCTCGACGACGAAGCGGCATTTCTCCTCGCGGCCGGCGATCCCCACGACCCGCGCGCCGCGCAGACGTGCGAGTTGGCCGGCGATCTGACCCACCCCGCCGGAGGCGGCGGAAACCACAGCCGTCTCGCCTTTCTTGGGCTCGGCCATCAGGATCATGCCGGCATAGGCGGTGAGACCGAGCATGCCGAGCACGCCGACCGCCTGGGAGATGCGGCCGACTGCGGGATCAAGCTTGCGCGGGATCATGTAGGACGGTCGCTCGACGCCCTCGCCCATCAGGCCGTATTCGGCCCAGCCGTTGGTGTTGAAGACCAGGTCGCCGGGCGCGAAGCCGCTCATCCGGCTCTCGACGACCTGGGCGACGGTGCGGGCGTGGCAGGGCGCGCCGGCCGGCTCGACCCCGCGACGCTTGTAGCCCCACTGATAGGGATCCAGCGAAACGTAGATCGTCCGCGTCAACGCCTGGCCTTCCGCGGGCGTCGGGAGCGGCGCCTCACGCATCTCGAAGGTGTCGGGCCTGGGCCAGGCCGGCAGCGGCTGCGGGGAGAGGGTCCAGTAGCGGTTCACCCGTACGCGCCTATCCAGGCTTCTTGAAGCGCAGGAGGAACTGGTCGGTCTTGCCGCGGATGGCGGGGTCGAAGACGAACTTCGTGTGATCGTCGGAGGGGTTCGCCAGGATCTTGCTCTCGCTGTCGAGCTTGAAGCCGGCCGCCAGCACCTCGGACTTCACCGTGGCCTCGTCGATCCTGTGCCGAGTGTCGGTGTCCGCGAGACCGGAGCCGGGCGTCGCCGCGTGGTCCAGCACCACGTAGACGCCGCCGGGCTTTAGCGCGGCGTAGACGTTCTTGTTGAACGCCGCGACGTTGGCCGGGCCCATGAACTTGTCGTGCAGGTCATGATAGTTCTGGCGGATGAACACAGCGTCCAGGCCGCTGGGCAGGGCCGGAGCGTCGATCGGTGGCTGGGTGAGCACGACGTTGGCGTAGGCCGGATCCGAGGTCAGGCGCTGCAGGATGCCGACAACCTCCGGATGGGCCTTCACGACCTCGGCGGGCATGACTGCATAGAGCTTGCCTTTGGGCCCGACGGACTGGCTCAGCGCACGCACGAAGCGGCCGGCCACGATGTCGGCCACCTTGTCGCCGGGCTTGATGCCGATGAAGGCGATGACCTCGGGGCCCTTCATGGCGGGATCGGTCAGGGCGTCGGCATTTGCCTGGACCGGCGGCTGGGCGAAGCCCGCGGCGGGCAGGCCGAGCGTCAGCGTCACGGCGACGGCTGCGGCGGCTGCGAAGGTCGTGCGCGGCATGGAGTAGCCCCTCTGATCCAGATGTTGCTGGATGCGAGCCCGCCGGCTGCGTGAAGTCAAGGACGCGGCTTGCTCAGTACGCCGGCTGCACGCCGAAGCAGCCACGCCGCAGCTTCACGCGCTGCTCTGCGTCGTCAGTCTGGATCTCCGACGCCGACGCCGACGCGGCGGCTCTAGCCATCGATGACCCATTCGGTGACGTAGGCCTGGGCCTTGCGCGCCAGGGCGGGCGGACCGGAGAAATAGAACTCACTGCCGAACCAACTGCGGCGCTCGCGCCAGACCAGCGGAGCGGTGCTTTCGGTCTGAAGCATTTCGCGCAGGCGATCGCACTTCTTGGCAGGAACGAAGGCGACGTATGTGGCTTCGGCCATGGCGGTACCCAGTCTGCGCCCCTCAAAGGTTGCAGATCAGCTGAGTCGCACATTCGCGAAAGCGGTTCGCGGTCAACAGCGCGTGAGCGGTTCCCCAGGGCGTCTGGCCAAGCTCGGGCGCCACAAAGCGGGGCTGTGGACGCTGAAACCATTTCTCGCGAACCATCGTTCTTGAAAGAGGGGCCGCAGATCGCCCAGGCTGGGAAGCTCCGGGCCGCGCGTATAGCCGACGCGCGACGCCGGCGATCACAGAGGGGGCCAGTTGGCGCTTTTCCTCGCACTCATTTTCGGCGCGATTTCGGTCGCCCTGCTGTTCTACGCGCTGCGCCGGACGCCGAGCGAGGAACCGGGCGCGCTGCCGGAGGCGTCGGTATTCCGCCTGCGGGGGCGGCGGTGGTGCGACTTCGAGATCGCTGGTGAGAACCGTCGCCAAGCCGAGCTGGCGGCGATCGCAGGCGCCGGCCCCGACGGTGAGGCGCAAGAGGCCAATACCTTTTGCGACGCCATGCTGGTTCCCGAGACGGACGGCCGTTCGGACACTCAAATCGTGACGGTGGCGATCCAGGGCCGCCGCGTCGGGCGACTCAAGCCCCAGGACGGCGCCGACTATCTGGCGCGATTGGCGGCGCTGGGCGTCGAAGCCGGTCCGGCCGCCTGTCCGGCCTACATCTTCGGGGGCGCTGTCGACGAGGACGGCGTGAGCGTTCCCTATGGCGTGAGGCTGGGCCTGACCTGGCCGGTGGAGCTGGAAGTGAAGGCCGAGCCGCCGAAACTTTCGGCTCGGGCCCTGGCGCGGCTGCGCGGCGAGCCGCTCAGCGAGGAGGACGCCTGGCACGAGCCGCCAGTGTGGACGATCCGCGAGTCGGACTTCCGGGGGATGATGTCCGAAGGCGTCGATGGCCATGCGGTTTCCTTCTCCGGCTGGTCGCAGGAGCGGGTCGAGTACATGGGCTCCGTCGCCCGCTCGGTGGGCCTGCGCGTCTGCGATTCGGTGGAGGAGAAGCCGACGCTGATGGTCGTGGGTCCGACCCCGCCGGAGGAAGACCTCGAGGTCGCCAAGGCGCAGGGCGTGACGCTGATCAGCGGTGACCAGCTGCAGGAACTCGTCGCCTGGATCACGTCCGCCACTCCCTAGGCGCAGCCGTCCCAGCGCGGCCTTGTCTCCGTCCCGAACGAATGGGAGAAACGCGGGGTGGGGAGCGACATGAAGAATCAAAAAAGCCAAGACGGCCTGCGTAGCGTGATGCGTGGTAGCCGAGGCCTGGGTAGGTTGCTGCTGGTGGCGGGGGTCGCCCTGCCGCTGGCGTTCGGGGGGACGCTGGCCGCCTCGGCGCAGGGCGGAGCGCATCCACGCGGCGCGGCGGCGGTGGACGCAGCCCGGCAGCTGGCGGCGGACAAAGAGCCCGGGACCTGGATGTCGGCCGGCCGGACCTACGACGAGCAGCGCTACAGCCCGCTGACCGGGATCAACAAGGCCAATGTTAAGGGCCTCGGCCTCGCCTGGTACGGCGACATCGACACTGAGCGCGGCCAGGAGGCGACGCCGGTGGTGGTCGACGGCGTGCTCTATGTCACTTCGGCCTGGAGCATGGTGAAGGCGTTCGACGCCAAGACCGGCGAGAAGCTCTGGGAATACGACCCCAAGATCGATCGCGCGACGGGCCAGATCGCCTGCTGCGACGTGGTCAACCGCGGCGTGGCCGCGTGGAAGGGCAAGATCTACCTGGGTGCGCTGGATGGGCGGCTGATCGCCCTGGACGGCAAGACCGGCAAGGTCGCCTGGAGCGTGCAGACCACCGACCCAAAGGAGCCCTACACGATCACCCAGGTGCCGCGGGTGGTGAAAGGCATGGTGATCATCGGCAACGCCGGCGCGGAATACACCTGCCGCGGCTACGTCTCGGCCTATGACGCCGCGACGGGCAAGATGAAGTGGCGGTTCTACACCGTGCCGGCCAAGCCGGGCGACCCGACCAACACGCCGTTGCTGGAGAAGGCCGCCAAGACCTGGACCGGCGAGTGGTGGAAGTTCGGCGGCGGGGCCACGGCCTGGGACACGATCCTCTTCGACCCCAAGACCAACCTCGTCTACTTCGGCACCGGAAACGGCCTGTCGTGGAGCCAGGAGATCCGTTCGCCGGGCGGCGGCGACAACCTGTTCGTGTCCTCGATCATCGCGGTCAACGCCGACACCGGGAAGTACGTTTGGCACTACCAGGAAGTCCCGGGGGACGAGTGGGACTACGACAACACCAACCCGCTGATGACCGCGGACCTGAAGATCGGCGGGGCGATGCGCCACGTGCTGATGCAGGCGCCGAAGACCGGGTTCTTCTACATCTGGGACGCCAAGACCGGGAAACTGCTCTCGGCCGAGAAGTTCGCCCCGGCCAACTGGGCCTCGAAGATCGACCTGAAGACCGGCCGTCCGGTGGAGAACCCGGCGGTCCGCTACACCGACACCAAGGCCGCCATCGTGCAGCCGGCGCCACTCGGCGCGCACAACTGGCACCCGATGTCGTTCAGCCCGCGCACCGGCTTCGTCTATATCCCGGTGACCGAGAGCACGACCGGCTTCGCCAGCGCCAAGCCTGAGGGCTTCAAGGTCAACGACCGGGTCTACAACACCGGCACGGTGTCGTTCTCCGACGAGATCACCAAGCTCTACGCCGAGCCGGGCGCGCCGCAGCGGGGCAACATCAAGAGCTACCTGCAGGCGTGGGACCCGGTGGCGCAGAAGGAAGTATGGCGCGCGCCGGACAAGGATTATGGCCCGCACGGGACCATGGCCACGGCCAGCGACCTGGTGTTCTCAGGCGACTGGAGCGGGCGGTTCTCGGCCTATGACGCGCGCACAGGCGCCAAGCTCTGGAGCGCGCCGGTGCAGGCCGACGTGGTCGCCGCACCCTCCACCTACACGATCGACGGCGAGCAGTATGTGGCCATCCTGGTAGGGGCCCGCGGTCTGCCGCCCGGCCAGGTTCGGACCAGCACGGTCAGCGCCAACAACTCGCGCATCCTGGTCTACAAGCTGGGTGGGACCGCATCGCTGCCGAGCGCCGAGGTCAAGGGCGCTGCGGCGCCGCGCACGCTCAACCCGCCGCTGCTCACCGGCACCAACGAACAGGTGATCGACGGCGAGGGGGCCTATGGCCGCTTCTGCTCCGGCTGCCACGGCGCGGGCGGGACGGCGGATAAGTCCATCCCCGACCTCCGCTACTCCGACGCGCTGCGCAATCCGAACGCCTGGAACAGCATCGTCATCGGCGGCGCGCGAGCCGACAAAGGCATGGTCTCGTTCAGCAAGGTGCTCGCCGAGGGCCAGTCCGAGGCGATCTACCACTACATCGTCAGCCAGGCGAACAAGGCCAAGGCCGCCGAGCAGGCGGTCGCCAAGGGCGGCGGCCGCTAGGACCAACTGACGCTTCGGCCTTCTGTGCGTCCTTCTCCTCCTCAGTAGAGAAAGGGGACCGCGGAAGGCGGCGGCGCGGAAGGTACGCCGCAGCCGCGCCCTCTCCGGATAGATCATGGGAAGCTTCCTTCCCCCCTCCACCATGCTGCGCATGGTCCCCCTCCCCCTACGGAGGAGGAGAGGATGACGTCCTAGCCGTGGGCGCGGCGGCGCAGGGGTTCGACGACGAAGTCGCGGGGGGCGGCGGCGTGGGAGGCGCGCAGTTCGGCCTCCATCTGGTCGGCAGGCATGGGCTTGGCGAACCAGTAACCCTGCATCCGCTCGCAGCCGGCGGCGCGCAGCAGGATCGCTTGGGCTTCTTCCTCGACCCCCTCGGCGACGATGCGGACGCCGAGCGCGCGGGCGGCGTGCAGCATGGAGCCCACCAGCTTAGCGACACGGGCGTCCTTCGCGACGTCGCAGATCAGGCTGCGGTCGAGCTTCACCGTCTGGATCGGCAGGTGCATCAGCGCGCGGAGGTTCGAATATCCGGTGCCGAAGTCGTCGAGCGCGATGCGCACGCCCTTGGCCGAGAGCCGCTCGATATGGCGGCGCGAGAGCGCGAGGTCGCGCAACAGGAAGGTCTCGGTGATCTCGACGGTCAGGGCCGTGGCCGGAAGCGCTGTGCCGGCCAACCGGCCGATCAGCTTGCGTGAGAAGCTGGGGTCGAGAAGATCGCGTGGCGAGACGTTGAACGAGACCACCTCGATCAGGCCTTCGGCCACCCAGGGGGCGGCCTGTGAGCAGCCGGCCTCGAACACCGCCTCGTCGATGCGGCCGATCACCCCCAGCTCCTCGGCCATCGGCACGAAGGCGGCGGGCGTCAGCAGGCCGTGCTCGGGGTGGCGCCAGCGGGCGAGCACCTCGACACCGACGATCCGCCCATCGGCGGAATCGACCACCGGCTGGAACCAGGGCTCGATCTCGCCTGCGGGAATGGCCCGGCGGAGCTCCTCCTCCAGAGTGCGGCGATGCTGGTTCTCGGCGCGCAGTTCGGCGTCGAAGGCCGACCAGCGGCGGCCGCCCTGGGTCTTGACCCGATATAGCGCCATGTCGGCGAATTGCTGCAGGTCGCCGGCGTCGTCGGCGTCTTTCGGATAGACGGCCACGCCGACCGAGGCGCCTGGGGAGACCTGGCGGCCATAGATCATGTGGGGCTGGGTGAGCAGGCTGACCAGCCTTTGGGCGCGTCCAGCGACGTCGGTGTCGTCGGAGATCACTGCGAACTCATCGCCGCCAAGGCGGGCCACGAGGTCGCCAGGGCCGGCGTCGGCGCGCAGGCGCTCCCCCACTTCGGCCAGGAAGAGGTCGCCGGCGTGGTGGCCCAGGGTGTCATTCAGATGCTTGAAGCGGTCGAGGTCGACGACGAACAGCGACACGCGGCCGCCGCTCGCCTTGGCGGCGTCGACCCGCTCGCACAGCGCGGAGGTGAAGGCGCCGCGGTTGACCAGGCCGGTCAGGGAATCCGTCTGCGCCAGCCTGAGCGTCAGTTCACGCTCGGACTCCAGTTCCGCGACACGCGCGGTCAGGTCCGCAAGCAGTTGGCGATCTTGCACGGGCGGGTAGGCCTCAGGGTGAAGACTATCCGGCCCTTATGCCGCCCTCGGGGCGAACGCCCCGTTAAACGACATGCCTAACGGGAGCTGTGTCGCAGGCTATTCCCCAGTCGCTATTCCCCGGTCGCTATTCCGCGAGTTGCGGCTCGGCGCCGGCCGGCGCGGGGACCGCGATCTGGTTCTCCCACTTGGCGACGACAGCGGCTGCGACGGAGTTGCCGACCACGTTTGTGCCCGAGCGCCCCATGTCGAGCAGGTGATCGACCGCCAGGATCAGCAGCAGCCCTTCCTCCGGCAAATGGAAGTAGTTCAGGGTGGCGGCGATCACCACCAGGGAGGCCCGCGGCACGCCCGCCATCCCTTTGGACGTGACCATCAGCAACAGCAGCATGGTGATCTGCTCGGCGATGGAGAGGTGCACCCCATAGACCTGCGCGATGAACAATGTCGCGAAGGTGCAGTACATCATCGAGCCGTCCAGGTTGAACGAGTAGCCGAGTGGCAGGACGAAGCTCGCCACCCGCTTGGAGACGCCCCACTTTTCGAGCGCCTGCAGCGTGCCGGGGTATGCCGCTTCCGAGGACGCCGTGGAGAAAGCCAGCAAGGCGGGCTCGCGGATCGCGGCGATCAGCTTCAGGGCGCGGGGGCCGACGATCAGGGTCACCACCGCGATCAGCAGCGCCCACAGCACGCCCAGCGACAGGTAGAAGCCGCCAACGAACTTGGCGTAGGTCCCGAGCACGCCGATGCCTTGGGTCGCGATGGTCGCCGCCAGCGCGGCGAAGATCGCCAGCGGGGCGGTCTTCATGACGTAGCCGGTGACCTTCAGCATGATCGAGGCGATCTGTTCGACCAGGACCAGCACTCCATGCGCCCGTTCGCCGAGCGCCGAGACGGCGGTGCCGATGAACACCGAGAAGACCACGATCTGCAGAATCTCGTTGTCGGCCATCGCCTGGATGATCGAGGCCGGCACGATGTGAGTGATGAAGCTCTTCAGGGTGAACTTGGTCATGTCGACGGCGGAGGCGGCCTTGCTGGCGTCCGGCATCGGCAGCGATAGGCCCGCCCCCGGCTGCAGCAGGTGAACCATGAGCAGGCCGATGGTCAGGGAGACGATCGAGGCGCAGACGAACCAGCCGAGGGCCTTGACCCCTACGCGCCCGATGCTGGCGGAATCCTCCATGTGCGCGATGCCGGCGACCAGGGTCGAGAACACCAGCGGGGCGATGATCATCTTGATCAGCCGTAGGAAGACGTCGGTGATGATCGACAGGTTCTCGGCGACGGTCTTGGCGGCTGCGGGCGAGGCGTACTGGTTGACCGCCCAGCCGACGGCCACGCCCAGCACCATGGCCGAGACGATCAGGATCGTGAAAACGCGGTTCATAGGGGATCCGGGACTTTGATTTGGGCGTCTTTGTCGCCGGGAAGCGTGGCTTCGTCCATCCCGGCCGTCCTGTGACCCGCATCACAACGCAGAGGCCTGGCGCCGCTTAGAAGTCGGCTCATCGCACTCCGCGATCGCTGACTTCGAGGACATCTCCCCATGACTCGCATCGGTATCGGCGCCGCGCTCATCGCGGTCAGCCTCTTCTCCGTGACCGCCGCCAAGGCGCAATCGGACATCATGATGGTTCGCGTGAGCGACCTGAACACCTCCAGCCCACAAGGCGCCGAAATCGCCCTGCGGCGGATCAAGAACGCTTCGACCCTGTTCTGCGGCGATTCCGACAACATCACGCTCAGCCGCCGTTTTGAGCAGCATGCCTGCGAAAAGCGCATGACCGACAAGGCCGTCGGCGCGCTGCACGCTCCGACAGTGACGGCCCTCTACGAAGGCCGACCCATGCAATTTGCTAGCCGCACGGCCCACTGACCCTCCCCCACTGGGTCCTGCGGTCAGGGCGTCCGTCGGCGGTCCCGCTCGTGCTAGAGTGGTTGACCGGCGCGCCGACGGACGCCCTTCGTCCTTCGCCGCCCAGCAATGGGTAGGGCATGCGTTCATCCATGAACGATCCGCTGAAGGACGTCGTCGCAGCCTTTCAAGGCAGCGAAATCCTGGGGACTCTTCCCGAAGCGACACTCACCGCCCTGGCGCGTTCCGGGGCCCTGGTCGAACTGGCGGCCGGCGCCTTGCTCTGCCAGGAGGGCGACCCGGGTGACGCGATCTTTATCGTGCTCGAGGGCGAGATCGAAGTGCGCCGAAGCTCGCCGGGCGGCCGGGAGCTGCGCCTGGCGGCGCTGGGGCGCGGCGCCGTGGCCGGAGAATTCGCGGCTCTCGACGGCGGGGCGCGATCGGCCGACATGGCCGCCACCCGCCGCAGCCGCTTGTGGCGCATTCCCCGCACGGCCCTGTTGCAGACGCTCGAGGCTGAGCCCCAGGCGGCGGTGGCGCTGCTTGTGGAACTGACCGGCCGGCTGCGGCGCACCAACGCCGCGCTGGAGGACCGCGCCACGCTGGACCTGGGCGGGCGACTGGCGCGAGAACTCTTGGCGCAACAGAACGCGCGCGGCCTGGTCGCGCTCACCCAATCGGAGATGGCCCGCCGGGTCGGCGCCTCGCGCGAGCGGGTCAACCGCAAGCTCAGCGAATGGACCGCCAAGGGCTGGGTCGAGGTCACGCAAGCCGGCGCCCGCCTGCTGGACGAAGGCCAGCTGGCCCAGGTGGTGCAGCAGCAATTCGAAGACTGAGCCCGAGCCGCGGCGACTTCGGCGGCGCATGAGCAGCCGCACTCGCGCGCCCCAAATGCTGCAGCTATAAGGCCGCATGACATCAAAGACAGACGCAGCCGGCATCGTGGACCGGCTAGAAGAAGAATACCGCAAGACGGTCGAGGCCCTCCGGGGCGCCCTGAAGGACTTCCTGGCCGGAGGACCCCCGCCCGATCCGGCGGTGCGGGCCGCTGGAGCCTTCACCTACCCTGAGCTCAGACTGAACTGGCCGGCCGGCCAGGCTTTCCCGCGGATCGGCCGCGCCTACGCCCGGATCGGCGCGCCGGGCCGCTACGCCACGACCATCACGCGACCGGACCTGTTCCGCGACTTCCTGACCGAACAGCTCACCCTGCTGGTGCAGGACTTCGACGTGGAGATCGAGGTCGGCCGGTCAAACCAGGAGATGCCGTTCCCCTATGTACTGGACGGCCAGGCGGACATCGCGCTCGCCGACATTGGGTCCGCCGAGATCGCGCGGCACTTCCCAACCACCGAGCTCGCCTACATCGGCGACGAGATCGCGGACGGGTCCTGGGCGAACGACGCGCAGCGGCCGAGGCCGCTTTCGCTGTTCGATGGTCTGCGTACGGACTTTTCGCTCGCGCGGCTCGCCCACTACACCGGCACGCCCGCCGAGCACGTGCAGCAATACGTCCTGTTCACCAACTATCACCGCTACGTGGACGAATTCGTCCGATGGGGCTGCGAGCAGCTGAGCGCCGGTGGTCCCTACACGGCGCTTTCCGCCGCGGGCAACGTGCTGGTCACCGCCGACACGCCGCAGCCCGAGGCCGTGGTCGCCGCGGCCGCTTGGCGCCGTCACCAGATGCCGGCCTATCACCTGATGGCCGAGGGCCGGGCAGGCATCACGTTGGTCAACATCGGGGTCGGCCCTTCCAACGCCAAGACCATCTGCGACCACCTGGCCGTGCTTCGCTCGCAGGCCTGGTTGATGATCGGCCACTGCGGCGGATTGCGGGGCAGCCAGACCATCGGCGACTACGTCCTGGCCCACGCCTACCTGCGCGACGACCATGTGCTGGATGAAGTGCTTCCGCCCGAGATCCCGATCCCGGCCATCGCCGAGGTGCAGGTAGCGCTGAACCGCGCCGCGGAGATCGTCACGGGGGAGACCGGCGAGGTGCTGAAGCGGCGCCTGAGAACCGGCACCGTGGTGACCACGGACGACCGCAATTGGGAGCTCCGCTACTCGTCGAGCGCGCTGCGGTTCAACCAGAGCCGGGCGGTCGCCATCGACATGGAAAGCGCCACCATCGCGGCGCAGGGCTACCGCTTCCGGGTGCCTTACGGGACCCTGCTCTGCGTCTCCGACAAGCCGCTGCACGGTGAGATCAAGCTGCCCGGCCAGGCGAACGCATTCTATGACCGCGCCATTGGCCAGCACCTGCAGATTGGGGTCGCGACCATGGACCTGCTGCGCGAGGAAGGCCCGCGCCTGCACTCCCGCAAGCTCCGCAGCTTCGACGAACCGCCGTTCCGCTGACGTAACGCGGCCACTATTCCGCCACCGGCGCTTCCGCTGATGCGTGCTCAAGCTTGGGGGAGCTTGGCGGGGATGGCGGGATGGTCGCGGCGTATCGGCGGGCGCAGGGCAGGGACCGCACGCTCGCCGTGGCTGCCTCGGCCGTCCTGCATGCGGTTGTGCTTGGTCTGGTGCTCTGGAGTCTCGGTCGCTTCCGGCAGTTCGCTGATGCGCCGGTGATGAAGGTCGAGTTGACGCCCTGGCGTCACGCGCAACAGAAGCCGGATTCGAGGCCGCGACGGTCGGACCAGACGCGCCCGCGGACCCACGAGGCGAGCGGGGCGTCTGCATCGATTGAGCCGGCCCCCGGCACGCCAGCGCCTGGGCCATCGGCGCCCCCGACCAGCGGCGCCGCTGAGGCGCGCCCAGCGTTGCGCGGGCTGATCGGCTGCGAGCATGCGGCGATGCTGAAGCTGTCGCCTGAAGAACGCGAGCGATGCGAGGAGCGGATGGCGCAAACCGGCCCAGGCGAGGGGCCCGCTCGGCTGAATCTCGACCGGCGCGGCGACTTCGGGCGCAATCCGGAGCCCTACCTGCAACGGCGTCCAACGAAGGGCTGCAAGCCCCGCGCGGCCGGTGACGCCTCGGTGATGGGCCAGGAAGGTGTCGCCGCGGGCGTCACCTGCGGCTGGGCGTTCTAGTCGCCGGCTAGAGCAGGGGCCGACAACGTTGACGGCTCGCGCGCGCGGCGGGAACATCGCCGGCGATGCATGCCCGCGTAGATAAACCCCTGCGCGAGGGGATTGGACCGTTCAGGGGCCGCATCTTGCTGGGCGCTCTCCTGACCGTCTGCGGCGCCGCGATCTTCGGGGCCATCCTGTTCATCGCCGACGACCGCTCGGCGTTTTCCGAGCGGATGTTCTTCCGCCTCGGATTGGCCCTGATGGCGCTGATTTCCATGGTCGGGCAGGTCATGGCGATCCTCGGGCTGGAAATGTTCTTCCAGGGCCTCGCGCGGAGGCGGACCGTCTCGATTCTGTCGAAGTGGTTCGGTAAACCTGGCTCATGGACCGGCGCATCGCCTTCGAGGGCATCGACAACTTCCGCGACTTCGGGGACTACGCGGCGGGACCGCGGCGTTTAAGGGCAGGCTTGCTCTACCGCTCGGGCCACCCCGGCGCGGCCACCGAAGCGGATCTGGAGCGGCTCTCGGCGATGGGCTTTGCGGTGATCGTCGACCTGCGGCGCGCCAACGAGCGCGAGCGCCAGCCCGCGCGCCGCTGGC
>DASXKT010000344.1:0-1745 GCA_036496685.1 Phenylobacterium sp. | reverse complement strand
TCCTCCGAAGTAGACGGCTGCCGGCATCGTAAACGTCAGCAGCGGACCCGTCCCGAACCTTCGACCTTCAAGTCAGCAATGGGTCGAGCCTGTGTGAAAAGACCGAAGCAGCTTAGATTCCTGACTTCTCCACACAGGCTCGACCTGTTGCGGGCATCGTTTGGCGACTTGACTCAGGGGAGCCTCGATGGGGCCTGGACTCTCGCGTCGGCGTTTTCTGGAAGCTACGGCGGCGGTACCCGCGGGCGCCGCAAATGCCGCGGTCGCGTCCAATGCGCCCTCTGCCGGCCGGCTGAAGCAGTCGGTGTGCCGCTGGACGCTGCGAGGGGAGCTCCCGGACGTCTGCACCCGCGTGAAGGCGCTGGGCTTCCAGGCGATCGACCTGCTCTATCCGGAGGAGTGGGATGCAGCGCGAGTGGCCGGCCTCACCTGTTCGATGGGCTATGCGAGCCGGCGAAAGAACTTCATCTCCGACGGCTTCAATGATCCTGGCCTGCACCCGATGCTGATCGAGGAGCTCAACACCGCGATCCCGAAGGCGGCTCAAGCGGGCGTACCCAACCTTATCGCCATGTTCGGCAACCGGCGTGGCCGCGGCGACGCCGAGGGGATCGCCAACTGCGTGGCGGGCCTATCGAAGGTGGCGCCGGTGGCCGAGCGGTACGGCGTCACCGTCTGCGTGGAGCTGCTGAACAGCAAGGTCGACCACCACGACTACCAGGGTGACCACACCGCCTTCGGCGCAGAGGTGATGCGCGGCGTGAACTCGCCGCGCGTGAAGCTGCTCTACGACATCTACCACATGCAGATCATGGAAGGTGACGTCATCCGCACCATGCGGGAGAACCGACAATGGATCGGGCACTTCCATACTGGCGGCGTGCCGGGGCGGCACGAGATCGACGAGACGCAGGAGCTGAACTATCGCGCCATCTCGCGCGCGATCGCCGACCTCGGCTTTCCCGGCTTCGTGGCGCACGAGTTCATCGCGACCGGAGAGCCCTACGCCGCCCTGGCCGCGGCGCGCCGCACCTGCCTGGTGTGATGGGCACCGCCCAAGGTCGCCTCTCCGTCCCTTGCGGGCTTCGGCCAGCGCCAACCACTCGATGTCCATCCTACGTCCGAGCTGCCGGCCGCGGCGCGCCCGGTGCTGGCGGTGATCGCCGAGAGCCTGCAGGCGATCCAGGCGAGGAAGCTTGTGTCAAACGCCGGTCCGGCGCCGCCGCCGAACTGAAGTTCCGCAGTCCACCCGTTGCCGACGTTCGGAAGGTCGGCTCGTGGGCGGGAAGCCTGAACCTCCGGGCCATGGCGCTGAGGTATGACCGGGTTCGACCCAGAGCGGACGGTGGGTGCTCCGCTCTCGGAAGCCCGCTTTGGGCGGCCTGTAGCCTGCGGATAGGGCGGGGGTCGGCGCAAACCGCCGCGCCAACCCCCGCCACGAGCCTGTCTATTCCAGCGGGTCGAGCGTCTGGTACAGAATGGTCCCGACCTGGGTCGCATATTCACCGCGTTTCGCCGCGGCCTGGGCGGCCTTATCCAACGAGCCGTAGACGGAGATGGCCCGCTTGTCCCCCGCTTCGTACGAACCGTCCAAGGCCGCTAGGTCCTTAAAGGTGATGCGGGTGATGACGTTGGGCTCTCCGTCGCGGCGGGCAATGACCGTCGCCGCGCCATAGCTCAGGATCAAGCCGGCCTTCTTGCCGATCTCCAGAGCAGCGGTCTGGTTGGTCGTGTAGTCCTGCATG
>DASXKT010000343.1:0-12450 GCA_036496685.1 Phenylobacterium sp. | reverse complement strand
CGGATGAACAGGCCGCCGTAGTGGCCGAAGTCCGCAGGCCACCAGTCCTGGGAATCCCTCATCAGGGCGTGCAGGTCCCGGATCACGGCGTCGAGGTCGAGAGTCTTGAATTCCTTGGCGTAGTCGAACGCCTCGCCCATGGGGTTGGAGCGCGGCGAATGCTGATTCAGGCCTTCAAGGCGCAGGTTCTCAGGCCACCAGTCGCGGTTGGCCCGGCCAGAGGGTCCGCGAACCGGGCATTTGACCGCAGCGTCGTCTGCCATGTCTCTACTCCCAAATTGCCCGCGCAGGGGCGCCCAGGGGCGAGCGGAATGCGCAGCGCAGCCGACAGACAAGGCTCAGTCCGCGAACTTGTAAAATCGATTGTTGATATGGTTTGGATCGAGAAAATCTATGACCGATCCGGCAATCCATCCCCGCGCGCCACTCCCGGCGAGACGAGGGGTGCGGAGGCCAAACGAGATGGCGCTTGCTCCCTGCGGCCAGCCGACCGA
Source organism: Phenylobacterium sp. (assembly GCA_036496685.1). Taxonomy (GTDB): domain Bacteria; phylum Pseudomonadota; class Alphaproteobacteria; order Caulobacterales; family Caulobacteraceae; genus Phenylobacterium. The sequence goes on along the minus strand of DASXKT010000343.1, from coordinate 11,956 downwards.
GGCTGCTTCCAACGACAGAAAACCGAGGAAGCGCCATGTCCATCGACTTCGAGATCCCGCCGGAAGCCACGGCCGTCCGCGAGCGCGTGCGCCAGTGGGTGAAGGACGAATGCATTCCGGCCGAGGGGCGGATCAAGGACAAGGACAGCTACAAGTCGGTGCTGGCCGAACTGCGGACCAAGGCCCGCGCCCAGGGCCTGTGGCTACCCTTCGTGCCCAAGGAATACGGCGGCATGGGCCTTGGCCCGCTGGCCAACGCCCTGGTGCAGATGGAGCTTGGCCAAAGCCACCTCGGCGCGCTGTCGATGAACAGCCAAGGCCCGGACGACGCGACCATCCTGACGCTCCTGGCCCACGGCACCGACTACCAGAAGGAGAAGTTCCTCAAGCCTCTGCTGAACGGCGAGAAGCGGGTCTGCTACTCGATGACCGAGAAGGCATCGGGCGCCGACGCAACCGGCATGCGCACCAGCGCGGTGAAGGACGGCAACGAGAACTACATCCTGAACGGCGAGAAGTGGTTCTCCTCGGCCGCCAGCGCCGCAGACCTCGCCCTGGTCATGGCGCGAACCGACCCCGACGCCCCGCGCCACCAGCAGTTCTCGACCTTCATCGTCGAGCTGCCGAACCCGGGCTACAAGATCAAGCGCGACATCCCGACCATGGCCGCCGAGGGGCCCTTGTCGCACATCATGGGCGGCGGCCATTCCGAGATCGAGATCAAGGACCTGGTGGTGCCGGCCGAGAACCTGCTGGGCGGCGAGGGTCGCGGCTTCGACATGGGCCAGCACCGCCTGGCCTACGGTCGCCTGCGTCACGGCATGCATAACATCGCGATGGCCCAGCGGGCGCTCGACATGGCCGCCGCGAGGGTCACCGACCGCGAGACCTTCGGGCGCAAACTCAGCGACCGCCAGGCCGTCCAGTTCATGCTCGCCGAGTGCGCGAGCCAGCTCTACATCTCGCGCCTCATGCTGCTGCACATCGCCTACAAGGCCGAGAAGGGCATGGACATGCGGCAGGAGAATTCGATCGCCAAGGTCTACCTGGCGCACATGGTCCACCACGTGGTCGACACCGCGATCCAACTGCACGGGGCGCTGGGCTACAGCCGCGATACGCCGCTCGCCGCCTGGTATACCCACATCCGCGCGCAGCGGCTGGTGGACGGACCGGACGAGGTGCACCGCTGGACCGTGGGCCGCAACGTCATCAAGGCCTTCCAGAAGGACGGCACCACGGCCATGGCCGCCGGCGGCGACCTGCTCTAGCGGCTGTGTAACCCGGTCTGCCGGTCGCGCGAATGTGTAGCGTGTACCGGCGCCGGCCGACTTAGGGTCGGGCGCATCAGTGGCATTGCGTATCCAGGCGGCGACGCCGGGCGCGTGCGCTCGCGTCGCCTTTTTAGGAGGTGATGCATGGCATCCGAAACCCTTGACCGGGCGGCCGCCGCCGCGCCGGATCCGGACAAGCTCAACGCGTTCATGGGCAAGATGGTCGGCGACATGGGCGCCGCCATCTCGGCTTCGCTGGTCGTGCTGGGCGACCACCTGGGCCTCTACCAAGCCCTGGCGAAACATGGCCCGGCGACCTCGTTCGACCTCGCTGACGCCACCAAGCTCAACGAGCGGCTGATCCGCGAGTGGCTCGCCGCCCAGGCCGCCGCCGAGTACGTCACCTACGAGGCGGCGACAGGCCGCTTCTACCTGACCCCCGAGCAGACGATGGTCTTCGCCGACGAGGAAAGCCCGACCTTCATGGCGGGCGGCTTCGAGCTGCTCGCCGCGGTATTCAAGGACGAGCCCAAGGTCGCCAAGGCCTTCCAGTCCGGGCTCGGCATGGGCTGGCACGAGCATGACGTGTGCTTGTTCCGCGGCACCGAGCGGTTCTTCCGGCCGGGATACAATGCGAACCTGGTCTCGAACTGGATCCCGGCGCTGGATGGCGTCGAGGCGAAGCTGAAGGCGGGCGCCAAGGTCGCCGACGTGGGATGCGGCCACGGCGCCTCGACCATCCTTATGGCGCAGGCCTATCCAAAGTCGCACTTCACCGGCTTCGACTATCACGCCGCCTCGATCGAACGGGCCCGTGCGCTGGCCGCCGAGGCTGGGGTCGGCGACCGCACCGACTTCCAGGTCGCCTCCGCCCAGGACTACCCCGGTGAGGCTTTCGACCTCGTCTGCATCTTCGACGCCCTGCACGACATGGGCGACCCTGTCGGCGCGGCAAAGCACATCCGCAACAGCCTCAAGCCCGACGGGACCTGGCTTCTCGTCGAGCCGTTCGCGCACGACAACCTGGCCGAAAACCTCAACCCGGTGGGGCGGATGTTCTATTCGGCATCGACCATGATCTGCACGCCAGCCTCGCAAAGCCAGGACGTCGGCCTCGCGCTCGGCGCCCAAGCTGGCGAGGGCCGGCTTCGCAAGGTGACCGAGGACGCCGGCTTCAAGCGGTTCCGCCGGGCGACCGAGACGCCGTTCAACCTGGTCTTTGAGGTCAGGCCTTAGCGGGCGGTCTTCAGGCTGGCGATGTAGTCACGGACCAGGGAAAGGCCCTCGTCGTGCACGATCGAGCGGCCGAGCTCCGGCATCATCACGCCGGGGTCGGTCGAGGCCATACGGTAGGCGATGATCGAGGCGTCGGGGCGCCCGGGCACGAGGTCGACCTCCAGATCGCCGGAGCCCTTGCCGGCGGCGACCGGGCGCTTGCCGATGCCCATCTTGGCCGGACGGCTCTCCTCGAGATCGAGGTTGAGGCCGGTGTTCGAGGCCATGCCGCGGGGGTTGTGGCAGTGCCCGCAGTTGCCATCGAGGTAGGCCCTGGCCCGGGCATCCAGCGGCTCGGCCGCGCTATCCCAGACCGCCGTGCGTGGCGCGGCCTCCGGCGCGGGCGCGCCCTGCAGCATCCCGGTCCGCGTCCAGTGAGCGAGCTGGTTCTCAGCACCTTCCGGGTAGGCGAAAGCGCCGTTCAGGTTGCGCGCCTTGACGCCGATCGGCGCGATCCGGCCGGAGAGCGAGTGGCACTCCTTGCACTGGTTCTGGTTCGGCACGTGGTAGTCGACCTGGCGCGATTGCCCGTGGGCATCGATGAAATCGACATCCAAGCGGGTCCCGGCCCGCTTCAGCCGCGCCTGCGTCTGCTCGGCGTTCCAGACATATGCCAGGGCCGTCCAGCCGCTTCGGCGATGGATGAGGAGGCGCGTCTCGAGCACCCGCACCTTCTCGCCCGGCGGGCGGAAATCGGCCGGATAGGCGAAGGTCTTGATCAGCGTCGCGCCGACCGGCAGGTCGAGCGCGCCCTTGTCGCGATAGCGCGCCTTAGTCCCCGGCGGCAGGTAGAGGTAGCGGGTCTTCAGCGCGTAGTCGCTGAACAGCGGCGTGTTCAGCCCATAGGGGGTCACGCCCTCATTCGGGTGACGCGCCCCGTCGTCCGTGAACAGACGATAGGCGTCCAGCGTCGGAGCCGGTTCGTTGGAAAGCAGCGCGTTCAGCGCCACGCCCGTCGGCCCAGACTGAGGCACGGGGGCGGCGCCCATACACAGCGCCGCGGCGAGCGCGGCGAGTACGATCCTCATAGACCAGCTTGACCCTTCGGCAGGACGACGGGCTTCGGCTCAGCGATCGCGCCGTCATCGATGTTGGGCTTCACCTCGGGCTTCGCGCTGAACACGTTGCCGGGCGCGGCGAAGTGGAGGTTGGCCACCGGCCCGTCGATGAAGCGCACCTTCACCGCCACCGGCGCGCTCTGGCCCTTGGGCGTGTAGTTCGTGACGCCGTCCCACACTACCGGCGGGATCGAGCCGCCAATCGCCTTCGCGATCACGTCACCGCCCGGGAAGGCCGGAGCCCAGCCGTTCTTACCCATCTTGTTGTCGCGCACGACGATGTCACGCGGCAGCGGGTTGTAGGTCAGGTCGTCGTACTTCTGGGTGTAGCTGACGATCATCACCGCGGCGGTCTGGTTCTGATCGATCTCGTTTTCGAAGACGTGGATGTCGCGGTTCGCCATCACCATGACGCCGGTGCCGGTCGGCACGTCGCCGACGATCGCGCCCTTGCGGGCGAAGTTCTTGGTGTCGTTCTGGATGACCTTGTTGCGGAACACGCGGGTCGAGTGGCCACCCATCTGCGGCAGGTTCGGGAGGTCGAAGACCAGGATGCCGCCAGCATTGTGCGTGGCGACGTTGTCGAACACGTCGGCGTTCATCGAGTTCTCGATCTCGATGCCGGCCACGTTGAATTCCGCCCGGCTGTTCTTGACGACGATCATCTTAGATTGGCCGACGTAGATGCCGGCGTCAGCGGCGCCCTTCACCGTCACCTTGTCGATCAGGACGTTGGTCGAGGAGACCGGATAGACCCCGTAGGCGCCGTTGGTGTCCTTGGGCCCGCCGGTCCATTCGACACGCAGGTTCACGAAGCTGATCTGGTCGACGCCCTTCGACTTGATCCCGTCGCCCTTGGTGTCCTCGACGCCGAGGTCGCGGACCGTGACCTTGTTGGAGGTGATCAGGAAGCCCTCGCCCGAGCTCTTCTGGCCTTTGAAGGAGAGGATCGTGGCGTCAGGGCCGGCGCCCTTCACCGTCACGCCCGGGACGTCGAGGGATAGACCGTCAGTGAGCTCATAGCGGCCCGCGGCGATCGCGACCGTGTCGCCTGGCTTGGCGTCAAGCAGCGCGGTTTGCAGCTTCTCTTGAGCGTCCCCGCCCGGCGTCACCGTCAGCGTCTTGGCTCCGGCCTGGCCGGCAAGGAGCGCGCCCGCGGCGGCCGCGGCGATCAACAGGGTCTTCATGGGAGACGTCTTCCTCGCGAAACATCCGGCATCATGACGCGCCGTTCAACTTTGTATGGACCTCTCTCGCGGCGGCAATCAAGCCGCCGGAATGTCGCTGCGGAAGTTGCGGAAGGTGATCGAGTAGCGGTGGGACTTCACCGGCGGGATCGAATGCTCCCAGGCGCTTCGCACCTCGCCGCTCAAGAGGTAGGCCGAACGCGGGGCCAGTTCGACCGCCGCCCGCTCAAACTTCGCACCCGCCCGGCGGCGCAGCCGGAAGCTGCAAGGCGCCAGCAGCGAGACGCCCACCACCTTTTCGAAGACCGGCCGGTCCCGGTGCCAGCCAATCGGCGCGCCGGGCAGATACTCATTGAGCAGGCACTGCTGCAGGTCCTCGGGCGCAAGCCCGGCGAAAGCCCCCGCACGGGCGCGGACCGGCAGGAGTTCGGCCGGCATGTCGTCGGCCTGCTCGAGGTGGCTGCGGTTGAAGTCGTAGCGCCAGCCGAACGACACGACCCGACGCCTCGCCTCGTAGCCGCGGAACTGGAAGGCTTCAAACGGCAGGGTGGCGAGCCAGGCGGCGAGGTCTGCTTCCTCCCCGGTCGCCAGAAAGTCCGGCCTGTAGGCGAAGCCCTCGGGCAGGGCAGGCGCGTCGTTGAACAGGCTGGGTTGGTTTCGTGCCGGCATGGCTCCCGATCTAGGGAGCGGGCCGACGGTTCGCGAGCCTAGCCACGCAAGTGAGACTTGGCGGTCGGAGACAGGCGCAGCACTTCAGGCTTACGGGCGAACTGGCCGAGCAGGGCTTCCGGCGCGGTTTCGCGCCAGTCCGGACCATCCGCGATGCGGTGGGCATAGGCCTGGTGGTCGGCGGCGTCAGCGAAGCCCAGCACACTGGCCACTACCGTGACGCCCTCTCGTATCGGCAGCCGTGGAAAGCTGTTGAGGCTGGTCTCGGTGACGAAGGCGCCCCGCACCCTGGCGCCGGCCTCCGCCATCCGCGGCTGCATCCGCTCAGCGTAGAAGGCCGAAAAGGCCGGCAATGCGGCGCGATCGAGGTAGCGGATCTCCACGACCACCAACCCCGTCGATCGCGGCTCTGCGGCCAGGTCGAAGCCGGTGTCCGGCGCGAGGGGTCGCAGCAGGAGGACGTTGTCACTGTCCAGCATTGTGGCGTTGGCGGCTGTCCGGTGGGCCGCCCACACCGGGCCACCGTAGAAAGCGCCCAGGGACACGGCCCGGGCGGCCATGTCCGGAAAGCCGCGCAGCCAGACGAATCGGTTGGGATCGTCCAGGTCGCGGAACTGGCCGAGCACCCGGATGCCAGCCGCTTCCTGCGGCGCGATGAAGTTCTCATCGAAGAGCGCGATCAGGGTGTCCCGCCGGCCGACGTGCAGGGTGTACTGGCGAAGCTCGACGACCGGACAGCATCGCGCGGCGGTCGGTGCGGCGGCGGCGCGCCCTGCGAGTGACAAGGCGGCGGGAAGCGCCAGGAGATCGCGACGACGGGGAGTTGAGGAGTGCATCGCGCCAGACTAGCGGGCGATAGCTGACAGGTGGCGTCAGCTATTCATGGCGCGCGGCGATTTCACGGGCGAGATCGCGAAGCTTGGCGCGCAGTTCCGGCGGTCCCAGGATCTCCACGTGGCGTCCGAGCGCGAGGAACTGGGCGGCGGCGTTGTCGACACCCTCGACCGCGATCACGGCCTCGCGCCAACCGCCGGCGTCCGGCAGAGCGGTGTTGACGGTCTCCACCGCAGCCTGCCCGAAGCTGGCCATTCGGCGCGCGCCGTGCGGAGACAGGCGAATGCGAGCCTGCCCCTGGCGCAGGGAGGCCTCGAACCTTTCCAGGGAGGCCGCCCAATAGGCCGGCAAGTCGAAGTCGCCGGGCCGCGCGAATTCTTCGTCCAACTCGGCGAAGGTGTGGATCGCCGCCACCTTGTAGGTCCGGACGTCCTGGCCGGCGCGCGCGACGAGGTACCAGGCGCCCGCCTTCAGCACGACGCCCAGGGGGTCGAGTGTGCGCTCTACAGCCCGCTCCCAGCTCTCGTAGCCAATACGGATTCGTCGCCGCGCCCAGATCGCCCGGGCGACCTCGGGGAGCAGGGCGACGGACTCCCCGCGCTGGTACCAGCCGGTGGCGTCCAGGTGGAAAGCCTCGGCCACCCGGCGCGCGTCGGAACCCCAGCCGGCGGGAAGCGCCGACAGCAACTTCAGCTGAGCCGCCAGCATGGCCTCGCCCAGGCCGAGCTCGGCCGCAGGACCAGGCAGGCCGGCCAGGAAAAGCGCTTCGGCCTCAATGGGCGTCATCCCGGTCAGCCGCGTCCGATAGCCATCCAGCAGGGCAAACCCGCCCCCGGGGCCGCGGTCGGCGTAGACCGGCACACCGGCGGCGCTGAGTTGGTCGATGTCGCGATAGATCGTGCGAACCGAGACCTCGAACTCTGCCGCCAGGCTCTCGGCCGTCAGCCGACCGCGAAGCTGCAGCAGCATCAGGATGGACAGGAGCCGGCTCGCGCGCATGGCGCGAGGCTAGCAGAATATAGCTGACATCCGATGGCAGCTATTCAGCGTCGCCCATGATCAGCCCAGCCGGCCGATCGCCTCCACGACGGCGGCGGTCTTCTCAACGATCACCATGTGGCCGGCCTCCGGGATCGACACCAGCTGGGCGTCGGCGACCCCTTTCTTGAAGGCGTGCGCATAGACCGGCGGCATCAGCCGGTCGCTGTCGCCCCAGATGAGCACCGTCTTGGCCTTGATCCGGTAGAGCCGAGTGGCGAGGCCCCGCTCTGGAATCGGGAACAGGATGCGCCCGGCCATGCCGAGCTGGCGAGCGTTGGTCACCAGATAGGTCTGCAGGAAGCCTGGGTCCTCGACGTTGCGGCCGGCTGTCATCATCGCAGCCCCCGCCGCGGCGTCGTGGAACAGCAGGGCCGGCATTTCGAACGGCAGGGTCGAGAAGAGGTCTGGGACGGGGTGGTCATCGTCCCACAGCCCCGCCGGCGCGATCAGCGCGAGGCGCGAGACGTCGTTCGGCGCAATGGCGGCCATCTCGGCGGCGATCATCCCGCCCATGGAATGGCCGACGAGGATCGGATCCTTGAGGCCGAGCGCGTTCACGACGTCCCAGGCATGCAGGGTGAAGTCCAGCATGTCGCGGATCTCGGGCGCTTCCTCGCTGTCGCCGTAGCCCGGGATCAGCGGCGCGTAGACGTGGTGCTTGGCGGCGAGCGCGTTGAGGAACGGATCCTCCGCGGTCACCCCGCCTGCGCCGTGCAGGTAGACGAGCTCTGGACCAGAGCCCCCCTCGAAATAGCGGACGGGGACGTGGTGCGTCTGGACGGTCTTGAGTTCCATGAGCTCAGGCCTCCAGCGCGTAGGTCTTGGCGAGGTCCGCCGCGGTCGGAGCCTCTTTCGGCAAACGGCCAGAGGCCACCCGCTTGTCGAGCGGCGTTGTCCAGAAGCGGTTGTCGTCGGCCCAGTCGGGGAACATGCCGCGAAGCTTCGGCATGACCTTCTCGGCGAACAGCTTGGTGGAATACATGCACTTGTCGGCTGGCATGTTCCCGACGTGCATCAGGCAGAAGATGTTGCCGACGTTGAGGCTCTTGCAGAGCTCTTCCATTCGCTGGCGCACCGTCTCGGGCGATCCCGCGATGACGTGCCCCTGCTCAGTCAGTTCCTTCCAGGTCAACTGGGTGTAGCCGCCGCGCGGCGGGGCGTACTGGCTCAGCGCCCCGGTCTGGATGGTCTTGATGGTCCGGTAGCCCGGCGCGTCGGCGAAGCCCGGATAGACATGCAGGCAGCGGTTGTAGAAGTAGCTGACGTGTTCCGAGTAGAGCCGCTCGGCCTCCTCGTCCGTGTCGGCCACCAGGATCGTCTGGGCGAAGCCCGCGCGGTAGGGGCTCTTGTCGACGCCGCGCTCTTCGACCCGCTTCCAGTAGCCGTTCATCAGCGCCTGGGCGCGCAGGTAGCCGGAGAAGCTGAGGTAGGAGTAGCTGTAGGTGTTGTCGATGCAGAAGTCGTAGGTCTCAACCGACCCGCCGCCGGGGATGTGTACGGGCGGATGCGGCTTGTCCTGGATGGGCCTGGGCCAGATGTTGACGTGCCGCAGCTTGTTGTAGCGGCCATTGAAGGCGAAGGGCTCGCGCGTCGTCCAGGCCTTGATGATCAGGTCGTGGGCTTCCTGGTACTTCTCGCGCGTCAGGCTCGGGATCTGCCCGTAGCAGTAATTGGTGTCCATCGAGGTCCCGACTGGGAACCCGGCCACCAGCCGCCCGCCTGAGATGCAGTCCAGCATGGCGAACTCTTCGGCGACCCGGACCGGCGGGTTGTAGAGGGCGATGGAGTTGCCCAGGACGACGATCGCCGCATCCTTGGTCCGCCGCGCCAGGCCGGCGGCGATGAGATTCGGGCTGGGCATGATGCCGTAGCCGTTCTGGTGGTGCTCGTTCACCCCCACGCCGTCGAACCCCAGGGTGTCGGCGTATTCCAGGAGGTCCATGTAGGTGTTGTAGACCTCATGGCTCTTGGCCGGGTCGAACAGCTTCTGGTCGATGTCCACCCAAACCGAGCGGTTCTTCTCCCGGAAATCGTCCGGAAGGTAAGGCCACGGCATCAGGTTGAACCAGGTGAACTTCATGGCGTCTGTCCTCCAGGCCACCTCTTAGGGGCGGTCATCTGAACAACGATAACCCTAAAGGGGCAGGCGCCAACCGGGGAATTGCACCCAGGCTTTCGAAGCGACTCAACTCGCCTTGCAGTTGGTCGGCCGCTTGGCCTCGGCCGCAATGACCGGGCGGATCACTTCGGTCCAGAGCTTGTAACCGTCCGGGGTCATGTGCAGGCCGTCGGCGACGTAGATGTCCTTCGGCACGCCACCGGTGAGCATGGCCGGGACGACATCGACGTAGTGCAGGTCGTGACGCTTTTCCGCCAGGGCTTGGATCTGGGCGTTGACCTGGGCCTGCTTATCACGCTGCAGCCACCGCAACTTCGAGGGCTTGAGCGAGATGAAATAGACCGGGGCGTCGCCGATCGCCTTGGTCTTCAGGTCCATGAAGCGAGCGAAATTCCCCGTGACGATGCTGGGGGCCTCACCGGCGTTGATGTCGTTCTCGCCGGCGTAGAAGACGATGGCGCGCGGACGGTAGGGCGTGACTACCTGGTCGAAGTAGTAGTCCACGTCGGCGATGGACGAGCCGCCGAAGCCGCGGTTCAGGGCAGGCATGGGCGCCATGTCGGCGCTGAGCGTTTTCCAGAACCGGATGCTGGAGGAGCCCACGAACAGGAATCCACAGGGCGCCGGCTTGTGGTCGCGGTCGGCCGCGGCGAAGGCCGCGATCTCCGGTGCAAACCGTTCCGGGCCGGTCTGTGCAGGCGCCGGTTGGCCACAGGCCGGGGCGGCGACCACGAGGAGGCTGGCGATGGCGAGGGCTATGGCGCGCATGGGGGGCTCCGACTTCAGTCAAGCTAAACTAGCCGAGCCCTGCGCGGAGAACACCCATGACTGACCCGACCTCGTTCTATACCGGCTGGCTGGTCGATCCGGAGCAGCGGCCGCAACTGCTGGCGCGGTTTCCGCCGCGCTACGCGGACCTCGTGGCTCACCACGTGACGCTGAAGTTCGGCGACCGGACGGCCGAGCCGCCTGGCGCGGTTTCAGCCGCGATCGTGGGCGAGGCAGACGATGAGGCCGGCGTGCAGGCGATGGTCGTGCGGATCGACGGCGCGACCGCGCGGCCGGACGGCGGAACCTTCCACATCACCTGGTCCTTGGCTGCCGGTCGGGAGGCCAGGGAAAGCAACGACGTGATCGCGGCGCACGGTTGGACCCTGATAGAGCCGCCCGCGCCCGTCAGGCTCACGCCCAAGCCGTGAGCAGCAGTCGCTCCCGGTGAGTGCTAAGGCACTGATTTTTGGGAACCTTTATTTAGGAATCAGGCTTAACTTGGCATCGGGGCGAACAGAGTGCCGAGGCCTTGGCGATGAAGGCGTCACCCGAATTCCGCAAGCAGCTGGCAGGCTACAGCCTGACCACAGCCGAAATCCTCTACCGGATGCCCGACCATCCGGCCCTCCTGCAAAGCTACATCTGGCAGGAATACGACCTCTTCCCAGAGTTTCCGGTCCTGCGGCGGTTCCTGGACTTCTGGAGCCGGACACTAGACGGGCCACTGTTCAAGGTGACCGTCGGCCATTGTCGGCTGATCAAGCCGGCGGAGCTTCGAGCGCTGGGCGGGGAGTTCTATCTTCACTGACGGCGCTGAAGCGGGGCCGTCTCGACTTTTCCGCCTTGGCAAGGGAGTGATGGCGCTCGCCCACTCGGAGTCGCCGTTCTTGCGCCAGTCGCTGCTCGCCGTCCTCATCGCCGCCGCGGCCGTCGCTGGATGCCAGGACAAGGTTCACCGCCCGGCTTGCCCCCCCGGGCAGGTCTGCCTGGAGTACGGCAACAATTCCGAACCCATGTCGCTCGACCCGCAGAAGTCGAATCTGGTCGATGAGTTCGCCGTCATCGCCGACCTCATCGTCGGCCTGACGACCGACGCCCCGGACGGCAGCCCGACGCCCGCTATGGCGACCTCATGGGAGACCAGCAAGGACGGCCTCACCTGGACCTTCCACCTGCGCGACGCCCAGTGGTCTGACGGCGTGGCGGTGACCGCCGACGACTTCGTCTACGCCTATCGGCGGATCCTCGACCCGAAGACCGCCTCGATCTACGCCTACCTGGTCTATCTGCTGAAGAACGGCCAAGCGGTGAACGAGGGCAAGGCCGCGCCCGAGACGCTGGGCGTGCGCGCGCTCGACCCGCACACCCTGCAGCTGATCCTGGAGCACCCGGCGCCCTACCTGCCGGAACTGGCCAAGCACCAGAGCTTCTTCCCCGTTCCCAAGCACGCAATCGAGAAGTACGGCGACGCCTGGGTGCAGCCCGGCCACTTCGTCGGGAACGGCCCCTTCGGCCTGGTGTCATGGAGCCTGGGCGACAAGATCCAGGTCGCCAAGAACCCGCGGTTCTGGGACGCGGACAAGGTCTGCGTCGACCGGATCAACTACTACCCGACGCCCGACCTGGTCTCGGCGGAGCGGCGCGTCCAACGGGGCGAGCTCGACATCAACACCAACTTCCTGACGAACCGCCTGCAGCATATGAACCAGGTGATGCCGGGCTATGCAC
>DASXKT010000342.1:0-7418 GCA_036496685.1 Phenylobacterium sp. | reverse complement strand
GCGAAAGTATCTCGCCTCGATGACCGCCGATCTCGAAGCCGTCGCTGTGGCGCAACCGTCGACGGAAAAGCGTTACCAGGCGCCGACGTTGGGCATGGAGGCCCAGGGCTCGGCGGGCGCAAGCGCCGGCCCCGCCTGGAGCAGTTCGATGGAGATGTTGTCCGGGGAGCGTACGAAGGCCATGTGCCCGTCCCGAGGCGGCCGGTTGATCACCACGCCCTTGTCCTTGAGCCTCTGGCAGAGGGCGTAGATATCATCCACGGCATAGGCCAGATGGCCGAAGTTGCGGCCGCCCTCGTAGGCCTCCGGATCCCAGTTGTAGGTCAGTTCGACCATCGGGGCCCTGTTGGCCTTCGCCGCGGCCTCGTCGCCGGGGGCGCACAGGAACACCAGGGTGAACCGTCCGCCCTGGTTCTCGGTCCGCGACGCCTCAACGAGGCCGAGCTTGTCGCAATAGAATTCCAGCGACGCGTCGAGGTCGCTGACCCGGACCATGGTGTGGAGATACTTCACTTGCGGTTATCCCTTACATAGTAAGCTGGCGGCGGGGGACATGGCTAACCGATGGCCCCGTTGTGCAATGGACTGCTGCGAACCAGAATAAACGTCGTGCTGTCATCCTGTCCGCGATTTCATTTGCCGTCGCGTAACAGTGGCATCACAAGCGCTCGGAAACCAAAGGTGGAACCGCGCGTGAAGGCGTCGCTGATTTGCGTGAGCTGGGGAGGCTCGGGGACAGCTTGATGCGACTGAAATCTCAGTACCTGTTTGTGATCGTCGTCATCGGCGTCGTCGCGCTCTACTTCATCGTGCGCAGCCTATTCAGCGCGGGCCATCATGAGGTCGCGCAGGCCAAGACCACGGGCCCGGCCGGCCCGCCCAGCGTCCAGGCCAAGCTCGTTCCCGAAGTGCAGCGGCAGTACGACGTGGTCATCCGCGGCCGCACCCAGGCCACCCGGACCGTCGTTGTCCGCTCGGAAACCGCCGGGACCGTGGCCGGAGCGCCAGTGCTGCAGGGTACGTTCGTCAAGCAGGGTGACGTGCTTTGCCGGCTGGCTGTCGACGCCCGGCAGGCCGCGCTCGACCAGGCGCGGGCCATGCAGAAATCCAACCTGCTGACCAAGCAGCAGAACGACGAACTGGCCAAGAAGGGCTTCCGCGCGCCGGCTCAGGTGCTCTTGAGCCAGGCCAATCTGGACGCCTCCAACGCTGCGGTCCGCCAGGCCGAGATCGCCTTGGCCCAGGTGAACGTCAAAGCCCCGTTCGCCGGCGTCTTCGACCACCGCGACGCCGAGGTCGGCACCTACCTCGCCGTCGGCCAGCCCTGTGGGACGATGATCGAGATCGATCCCTTGCTGGTCGTCGGCGACGTCCCGGAGACACAGGCCGCCCGCGTCCGCGTCGGCGCGCCCGCCACGGCCCGGCTGGTGTCCGGCCAGATGCTGCACGGACGCATCCGCTACGTGTCCCATGACGCCGATCCTCAGACACGCACCTATCGCCTGGAGATGGTCGCACAGAACCCGCGCCTCGACGTCCGCTCTGGCCTCTCCGCCGAGATGCACGTGGGCGCGGGCTCCGGCCCGGCGCACCTGGTGCCGGTCTCGACCCTGGTGCTCGATTCCGCCGGTCGCCAGGGCGTCCGCTACGTGCTGGCCGACGGCCGCGTCGCCTTCTCGCCTGTGAACGTCGTCGAGGAGACGCACGACGGGGTGTGGGTGACCGGGCTGTCCGGAGAGGTGAAGTTGATCACCGTTGGCCAATCCTATGTCGCCGACGGCCAGAAGGTTCGTGTCGCCCTGACGCGCTAGCGTCTCGGCGACCTGGAGATTGAGAGAACGATGATCGGTGCGCTGATCGACGGAGCCATCAAGCGGCGCAAGGTGGTGCTGGGCGTCACCCTGATCGCCTGTCTGTTTGGCCTGGGCGCCTATTTCTCGATGCCGCGCGAGGCACAGCCGGACATCGACCTGCCCTACATCTCGGTGATCGTGCCCTTCCCGGGGGTCAGCCCCGAGGATGGCGAGCGTCTGCTGGTGAAGCCGCTGGAGGTCCAGCTACAGACCATCCAGGGCATCAAACACATGAACGCGGTCGCCCGACAGGGCCTCGCGATCGTCACCCTCGAGTTCGAGCCGGACACCCCCAAGCAGAAGGCCCTCGACGATGTCCGCTCGCGGACCGACCTGGCGCGTGGGCGGTTCCCGCCGGACGCTGAGCCGCCGATCATCGAAGAAGAGAGCTTCGCCGACCGCCCGGTGATCGGGGTCGTGCTGCACGGCCAGGCGCCGGAGCGCGAGCTGGCGCGGATCTCCCGCAGCCTGAAGGAGCGCCTGGAAGCCTCACCCGGCGTCCAGGAGGCGTTCGAAAGCGGCGCCCGTGAGGAGCTGCTGGACGTCACCATCGATCCCCTGCGGATGGAGGCCTACAACGTCACCGCCAACGACCTCTCGGCGGTGATCGCGCGCAACAACCAGCTGGTGCCCGCAGGGAACCTGCGGTCGGGCCCCGGCCAATTCGCGCTGAAGGTGCCGGGCATCGTCCAGAACCCGGCCGACATCCTGGCCCTGCCGATCAAGAAGAACGGCGACCGGATCGTCACCATCGCCGACATCGGCGACGTGCGCCGCACCTTCAAGGAACCGGCCTTCATCACCCGCTTCAACGGTCAGCCGGCCGTGGCGCTGGATGTCTCCAAGCGCAATGGCGCGAACCTCCTCGACACGGTGAAGACCATCAGGAGCGTCGTCGCGGAGGAGCAGAAGCACTGGCCCGCCACGGTGAAGGTCGACTTCACCTATGACAACTCGCAGTTCATCGGCCGCACCCTGACGGTGCTGGAAAGCGGCATCATGATGGCCAGCCTGCTGGTGATGATGATCATCGTGGCCAGCCTCGGCATCCGCCAGGGGATCATCGTCGGCCTGGCGATCCCGGCCTGCTTCCTGATCGCCTTCCTGATGATCCACGCCAAGGGCGTGACCCTCAACCAGATGGTGATGTTCGGCATGGTGCTGGCGGTCGGCATCCTGGTCGATGGCGGCATCGTGGTGGTCGAGTACGCCGACCGGAAGATGGCCGAGGGCATGCCCAAGGAGCAGGCCTTCGCCGCCGCCGGCAAGCGGATGTTCTGGCCGGTGGTCAACGGCACGCTCACCACCCTCTGCGCCTTCCTGCCGTTCATGTTCTGGAACTCGATCTCCGGGAAGTTCATGAGCTACCTCCCGCTGACCCTGTTCTTCGTGCTGGGCGCATCCATCTTCGTGGCGCTGATCTTCACGCCGGCCCTGGGCTCGATCTTCGGCCGCGCGACCGCGGTCGACGCCGCTCACCTCGCGGAGATCGAGAAATCCGAGCACGGCGACCCGCGCGACATGACCGGCTTCATGGGCTGGTACGCCAAGACGATTTCGATGCTTGGACGCCACCCGGGTCGGACAGTGCTGGTCACCCTGGCCTTCATCATCGGCATCGCGGCCTGGTTCGGGGCCACCAAGCACCGCACCGAGTTCTTCCTGGATCAGGATCCCGAACAAGTGACGGTCTTCGTCAAGGCCCGCGGCAACCTCTCGCCCGACGCCGAGGACGCCCTGATGCGCCAGGTCGAGGCCAAGCTGGTCGGCGTGAAGGGGGTGGATTCGATGTACGTCCGCGCTGGCGGCGTGCAGTCGAACGGCGGCCCCGCCTCGCCGCCGAACGACACGATCGGCCGGATCGAGGTGGAGTTCCTGCCGTACGAGCAGCGCAAGCTGCTCGGAGTCCGCGGCAAGGACATCTCCAACGCGATCCGCAGCCGGGTCACCGACCTGCCGGGCATGCAGGTCGAAGTGCGCGAGCCGGAAGGCGGGCCGCCGACCGGCAAGTCGGTGCAGGTGCAGATGACCAGCCATGACCCGGCCGCGCTCGACCGCGCCGCCGATCTGGTGAAGGCCAAGCTCGCCTCCGACCCGCAGCTGATCGAGCTCGAGGACAACCGCACCTCGCCCGGCATCGAGTACAACCTGACGGTCGACCGTGTCGCGGCAGGCCGCTACGGCGTCGACGTGCTGTCGGTGGGCCAGGCGATCCAGTTCATGACCGATGGCGTGCTGGTGGGCCGCTTCCGCCCCGACGACGCCCAGGACGAACTCGACATCCGCGTCCGCTTTCCGATCGACGCCCGCACGGTCGCAGCCTTCGACCAGCTGAAGATCACCACCCCGCAGGGTCCGGTGCCGGCCAGCTATTTCGTCAAGCGCGTGCCCGGCCAGCAGATCAGCCAGATCCAGCGGCGTGAGGCCCAGCGGATGGTTTTGATCCAGGCCAACGCCGTGGCCGGCGTCGCCGCCAACCAGAAGATCGCCCAGATCAAGCCCTGGCTGCAAAAGGCCGCCATCGACCCCGAGGTGCACGTGAAGTTCACCGGGGCCGACGAAGAAGGCCAGAACGCCGCCAAGTTCTTCATGGTGGCCATGGCGGTCTCGCTGTTCCTGATGGCGGTCATCCTGCTCTGGCAGTTCAACAGCTTCTACGGCGTGCTGGTGACGCTCTCGGCGGTGGCGCTCTCGACCATCGGCGTTCTGCTCGGGATCCAGGTGAACCTGCTGCACACCTTCGACTACATCTCGGTGATCATGCTGGGCACCGGTGTGGTCGCCTTGGCCGGTGTGGTCGTGGGCCACAACATCGTGCTGGTCGACACCTTCTACCAGCTGAGGCGACAGGGCTATCCGGCCGACGAGGCCTCGGTCCGCGCCGCGACCCAGCGGTTCCGTCCGGTCATGCTGACCACCCTGGTGACTGTCGTGGGGCTGTTGCCGCTGATGTTCCAGATCCACCCGAACTTCCACAACGGGCATATCGAGCTGAAGGCGCCGGGCTCGGAGTGGTGGGTGCAGCTCTCCGGCGCGGTGGTCTGGGGCCTGTCGTTCGCGACCCTGCTGACCCTGGTGCTGACGCCGGTCCTGTTGGCCGCGCCGAAGGTCGCGTCGGCGCGGTTCGCCAGCTATTGGCGCTGGGGCCAGCGCAGGCTCGGAATCCAGCCCAAGCCGCAGGCGGTCAAGCCGTACGACATCCCCAGGGCCGCCGAGTAGGCGCATGGCGGGGCTGACGTCCCGTCTGGCCGGGGCCGCAGACATCCCGGCCCTCGCGGCCGTCATGGCCGCGTCCATCGCCGAGTTGCAGCGCGGATTCCTGACGCCCGCGCAGATCGAGGCCAGCCGCATGATCATGGGCCTAGACCGCCAGCTGATCGCCGACGGCACCTATTTCGTGGTCGAGGCTCCCGGCAGCGAAGGAAGCGGGCGCATCGCCGGGTGCGGCGGCTGGAGCCGACGGGCCACCCTCTACGGCGGCGACCACTCGCCGGGACGTGACGCAGCGCTGCTCGATCCTGCCGTCGACCCCGCCCGCGTGCGGGCCATGTACACCCATCCCGACTTCGCCCGGCGGGGCGTCGGCCGGTTGATCCTGGAGCTCTGCGAGGCGGCGGCCCGCGCGGAGGGTTTCACGCGCCTGGAGCTCATGGCGACGCTGTCGGGTCGGCCGCTCTATGAGAGCTACGGCTTCAGGGCCATCGAAGACATCGTAGACAGCCGAGGCGGCGAACCGGTGCCGTTGGTCCGCATGGGCAAGGCGATCGCCGCCTAGACTTCCCGCGTCTGGCGTCGCCAGAGGGCGGCGTACTCGCCTGTGCGCGCCAGAAGCTCGGCGTGGGTCCCGCGTTCGACGATGCGGCCGCGCCGCAGGACGAGGATCTGATCGGCGTCGACGATGGTCGAGAGCCTGTGGGCGATGACCAGGGTGGTCCGTCCGGTCCTGACCTTGCGCAGGGTCTCCTGGATCGCGGCCTCGGTCGGACCATCCAGCGCGCTGGTCGCTTCATCGAGGATCAGGACGCGGGGATTGGCCAGCAGCGCGCGTGCGATCCCCACACGCTGCCGCTCGCCGCCCGATAGCTTCAGGCCCCGCTCGCCCACCATGGTCGACATCCCGTTGGGCAGGCCGTCGATGAATGGTCCGAGTTCGGCGGCCTCGGCCGCGGCGCGCACCTCGTCGTTGGCGGCGCCCGGGCGGGCGAAGGCGATGTTGGCGTAGAGGCTGTCGTTGAACAACGCCACGTCCTGCGGCACCAGGGCGACGGCCTGGCGCAGCGCCGCCTGTTTCACCTGGCGCATGTCGAGGCCGTCGATCATCACGCGTCCGGCCCTGGGATCGAGCAGGCGCATGGCGAGCCGCACGGCGGTGGTCTTGCCGGCGCCGGAGGGCCCGACCAGGGCGGTGGTGGTCCCCGGCGGGACCTCGAAGCCCACGTCGCGCAGGCCCACGGAACGCGCGTCGTGCTGAAAGCTCACCCGGTCGAAGGCGATCGAGGCGCCAAGGCCGCTGGCCGGCGGCAAGGCGCGCGCGTCCGGCGCGTCGACGATGTTCGGCTCGACATCGCGCAGCGAGGTCATCTGCTCCATGTCGATGAAGGCCTGGCGGATCTCGCGGTACTGGAAGCCCAGCATGCCCAGCGGGGCGTAGAGGCCGCTCAAGAGCATGATGGCGGTGGTGATGTCGCCGATCCGCAGGGCGCCGCGGCTGACCAGGAAGCCGGCCATCACCGTCATGGCGGCCAGGCCCACGTTGAGGATCACCGACTGCGAGCCATTCAGGAGATTGAGCGAGGCGTTGGCCCGGGCGCTGGCGTTGACGTAGTCGTCCATCGCCTTCTCGTAGGTCTCGACCACCCGGTCTTCGGCCCCGAAGGTCTTCAGCGTCTCGTAGTTGATCAGCGCGTCGCCGGAGAGGCCGGCCACGCGGTTGTCGGTCTCGTTGAGCTCGCGCCGGTGCGACAGCCGCCAGTTGGTGATGCGGAAGGTGACGACGACGTAGATCACCATGGTGACCAGCGCGGTGATCGCGAAACGCCAGTCGAGGCGCACGACCATCACCACCAGCGCCATGACCAGCTCCACCGCCGTGGGGCCGAGGTTGAACACCAGGCTGCGGATCAGGAAGTCGGTGGAGCGCGAGCCGCGGTCGATAATCCGGGTCAGCGTGCCGGTCTGCTTGCTCTGGTGGAAGTCGAGCGACAGCCCGAGCGCATGGCCGAAGGTCTCCACCGCCGCCTGGGCCATGGTGGCCTGGGAGACCGGTGTGAAGATCGCGTCGCGGGCGTACGGCGCGCAGGCGGCCAGCAGGCGCAGGGCCGCGCCCCGCACCGCCTCGAACTCGGTGCCGACCCTGGCCAGTTGATCGTTGAGCAACCGGCGGGCCTGCTCCTGGCTGCCCTGCCGCAGCCAGGCATGGGCGACGCCGATCCGCCACGGCACCAGCCCCGGGACATCGATGGACCACTGGCGCATCAGGTCGCCGCACTGGAAGAAGTCGGACAACGCGGCGTGCACGTTGTCGCGGGCCATCTGGTACCAACCACGCGCGTACAGGTAGTGCAG
>DASXKT010000341.1:0-12060 GCA_036496685.1 Phenylobacterium sp. | reverse complement strand
ATTCACCCGATCGCTGGGCGCAAGCTTGCGGGCTGCGCCGAGCGCCGGAGCCGCCATGGCCCCGGCCGCCGTCACCGCCGCCGTCGCAATCAGCCCCCGACGGGTGATCCCGTTCGCTGAATTCGCGGCCATCGCCTGTCTCCCCCAGAGCTCATTGATTGCCCGGCATTTGGCCTAGCGTTCGGGGCCCTTTGCAAGGGCGGCGGCGCCTCAGGGTATCCGGTGCAGGCCGCAGAGCTTGTTGCCGTCGGGGTCGCGCAGATAGGCGAGGTAGAGCTTGCCGAAACCGCCCTCACGTACACCGGGCGGATCTTCGATGGAGGCGCCGCCGTTGGCGACGCCGGCCGCGTGCCAGGCATCGGCCTGTTCGGTCGAGGCGCAGGCGAAGCCGATGGTGCCGCCGTTGGCGTGGGTCGCAGGCTCGCCGTCGATCGGCAGCGAGACGCCCAGCGTGCCGGTCGCGGTGCGATAGAAGACCCGATGGCGGTCGACCGTCCCCGGCGCAACGCCCAACGTGCCGAGCAGGGCGTCGTAGAAGGTCTTGGCGCGGTCGAGGTCGTTGGTGCCGATCATGATGTGCGAAAACATCTGCGTTCTCCCCTTTTGGCGGACGGCGAGCTCGCGCCGCACGCACCCCGCACATGCGGCAAGTTCGTGTCGATGACAATGCCGCGCCGCGCCGATGGCCTCAGTCGGGCTTCAGCGTGACGATCGCCTTCACCTTCGGATCGTTGGCGAAGTCGGCGGGCGCGACGAAGTGGGGCCGGCTGCGGGCGATCTCGATCCCCAGTGCGCGGTAGCAGACGTCGGCGTATTCCGAGCAGATATAGGCGTTCGACGGCTTGAGGACGTCGGGCATGTCGATGTGCGCCAGAGCCGCGGCGATGTTCGCCCCGATCAGGCCGATCTCCTCGACGTTGTAGGGGCAACCCAGGCGATCGACCGCGACCTTGGTCATCTCCCCGAAGGCCGCGTCGAAAGCAGCGCCGGGCGCTGGGAAATCGTCATGCCGCGCGACGAGCAGCTGGCCATCCATCGGCCGCCCCGACAGGCCGCCGTTGACCTTGCTGCTCAGCGGCAACATGCGCACGCCGACGTCCTCGACGCTCTCGAGCAGCATGATCCGGTCGATGGCGTCCATCCGCCAGATGAACCCGACGTGGCTGAACGGGCTGCCCGTGAAATGCTCGATCAGCCGGGACATGCCGCCGTGGCCGGCGAAAAGGGCGATATCGCCGTTGCGGATCAGCGGCCGGGCGGCGTCGTAGGAGCCGGCGGGCATGTCTACGAATACGCTGCTTGCGACCGCCACCGCGCCCTCCCAAAAAGCCATGACGACGGCCAAGATGCTGCGCGCAAAGCGCGCAAAACGCTAACAAGAGTTGGGATGACGCTCTCCTATCGCCCGCACAGTCGCATCGCCTCGCGCCTCGATCACGTCGGCGCCGAGCGCGCGCCGGTGCTGGTGATCGACAATTTCGCAGACGACCCGCAGGCGTTGATCGACCACGCCGCCTCTCTGTCGCCCTTTCCGAAGGCCCAACAGACCTTCTACCCAGGCCTGCGCGCGCCGGTCCCGATGGAGTTCGTGCAATCCGTCCACGCCTATCTGGACGCGGCCCTGCGCGCGGCCTTCGGCCTCGGCGATCAGGAGGTGAAAAGCGGCGGCTGGGAGTATTCGCTGGTGACCACCCCGCCCGGCGACCTCGGCCTTCGCCAACGGATGCCGCACATCGACTCGACCCATCCGGGCAATCTGGCGCTGCTGCTCTACCTCACGCCCCGCAACCAGGGCGGGACGAGCTTCTACCGGCACCGGCGGACGGGGTACGAGGCGATCACCGAGGATCGCTTCGACCGCTACGAGCAGACCCTCAAATCCGACCTGCAGGCCTTCGGAGAGCCGCAGGGCTACGTCAACGGCGACAGCCAGATCTTCGCGCACACCGCCGGCTACGAGGCGGTGTTCAACCGGATGCTGATCTACCGCAGCCACAACCTGCACTCGGCGAGCATCGGGCCGGGCTTCGCCTTCGACCCCGATCCCCGGACCGGTCGCCTGACCCTCAACCTCTTCCTGCACTTTCGGCCTAGAGCCTAACATTCGGCGTCAACGGGCGCCTCGACAGGAGGGCCTCAGTCCTCGGGTGGGAGCCGGAGCGCGGAACGGCGGAACGTGCGCCATGGGCGTGTTGCGGACCTGATCGCGCGGCTCGCACCGAAACCACGACTCGACTCAGGCAACATGTTCCTGTTTCGTTCACACATGGCCGCCCCCATCAGGACCTTGCATCTGGAACCCCGCTTCGACCTCGAAGGCCAGGTGCTCTACTTCCTGACGTCGGGCGGATGCCGCCGCAATCTGCCTTCGTTCATGGCGCCCGACGAAGTGCCGGAGCCCGAGAAGGGCGCGGGCTGGTTCGAGTGCCAGCGCGCCCGGATCGGCCCATGGATGGGATGGAAGGTGCTTCGTCGCGTGGAGCGGAATTGGTGAAGCGCTGGGCCTTCAGGACTTGGGGGCCTCAGGTCCTGGGCCTTCAGGCGTCAGTCTTCTTCTTGCTGCAGGCCAGCGACGGACCCAGCGCCAGAAGGCCGAGGATCCCGATGATCTTCACGACGCCGATCCGCGCCGACGGCTCGTCAAGCACCGCCGCAGCGATCACGATGCGAACGACCAGAGAGCCGTCCACACAGGGCGGGAAGCGGCCGTTGGATGTCCCGCCTATTGAGGCGCTTTAAACTTGACCGGGCCGCGGGCGCCGCGTCATCGGCAGGGTTGGGCGATACTGATCCGCAAGCGACGCCGCCGTCGCTTCGGGCAACCCCGCGCGGATCAGAGCCACGGTCAGCGCCTGTTCCGCGGGCGCCTCGACGTTGGGCTCGATACCAACACCTTCCCAGTCCGTGCCATCCGCCGGATTGAAGACGCGGCCGACCGGGGCGAACAGGGTAAGGCCGCCATCCAGCATCTCCAGAGCACCCATATGGTTCGCGCCCGCGGTGCGCGCGCCGATCAACGTTCCGCGGCCCGACCATTTGATCGCCGCCGCGAACGCCTCTGCCGCCGAGGCTGTCGCCGGGGAGGTCAGGACGAAAATCCTGGCTCTCTGCATCGGGCTCGATGCGTCCGGCTTTACCCAGTACTCCCTCACGTTGTCCGGGGCCCCGTTGACCCTTCGCAGGTTCGGGCCCGCCAGGGCGACCGCCTCCATGCCGCCGCGCACCTGAGAGGCGAACAGCCGCGTCGGGGTGCTGAACAACATTGGAAACATCGCATCCAGCAGGTCAGGTGCGCCGCCGTGGTTCGTGCGCAGGTCGACTATTAAAGTCTTGGCGCTGCGATGATCGTGCAAGGACGCCCGAACAGCTTCCGTCGCGGCCGGATCTTGCGGGAACTCGTTGAGCCTGACGTATGCGATTCCAGGCGCGATCCAGCCCTGTTGTTCAAGGGTCGGCGGCCCTTTGACCTCCACGCCCGCCGAGGCGGGACCCGGCATCCGGCGCATCGCCGGCGCCCCCAGGCGAACGCGCAGGTGTGCGTCATCCTTCACGGCGAGCAGATCGATCGTCAGCTTTTGGGCGAGCGCGGCGCCCGTCAATCCGTCATAGGCGCCCTTCGCCGCCTGATCCCGCAAGCGCGCGGCATAGGCCTTGCCGGTCTCAGCGTCGAGGTACTCTTCCTGCAGCAATGCTGCGACACGTTCCGCGACGGCGCGAGGTTCGCTCGCGGGCGCAGACTGAGCGCCGCTCACGCCTTCCTGGGCGCAGATCGCGCTAGCCGGTGTGAGGGCGAGAACCAGGGCCGCCATCGTTCCGGAGGGTATCATCCAACGCATCTGGTTTTTCCTCCACAGCACATCCGGGGCTCGCGCGCTTCGCGGCGGGGACCCCTCAGCCTCGCGCTGCAGCATAGTCACGCTTGATTGCCGCCGTTGCGTGGCGGAATCGCGGCGCCATCGGCCTAGCTCAGACCCGACACGATCTCGCACTGCAGGCCTGACGGCTCGAAGGCAAGCGCCACACGTCCGTCGAGGTCGCGCGACAGGCCGGCCTGCAGCAGACGCACGCCGAAGCCGCGGCGGCTGGGCTTGGTCACCGGCGGGCCGCCGGTCTCGATCCACGACAGGCGCAGCTCTCGCGTCGACTCGCTCGCCCCGTTCGCCGTCTGCTCGAGCGCCCAGCGGATGCTCACCCGCCCCTCGGGGCGCGACAGGGCGCCGTACTTCAGCGCATTGGTGGTCAGCTCCTGCAGCGCCATGGCGAAGGCCAGGGCCCGGCGCGGCGTCAGCCGTACGCTCGGCCCGGCGGTCTCGAAGCCGCCGACGCCGGTCGAGGCGAACGGCGTCACCGCCTGGGTCACCACATCGCTGATGTCCGCGCCCGCCCAGTTCTCCTGGGTCAGGAGGTCGTGCGCGCGGGCGAGCGCGATCAGCCGCCCCTCGAAGTCTTCCCTGAGGCCCTCGGGCAGGGCGCTGGAGCGGAACGTCTGGGCGACGATCGACTGCACGGTGGCCAGCGTGTTCTTCACCCGGTGGTTCAGTTCTTCGATCAGAAGCCGCTGGTGGCTTCGCGTGCGCTCGTGCTCGGTGACGTCGTAGCCGCCGACGAAGATGCCGGTCACATCGCCCGCCGCGTTGCGGATCGGTTCGCACAGAAGGTCGATGAAGCGCTCACCGCCGTCGCCTTCGAGCCGCACGGGGATGGCGCCGGCGGCGAAGCGCTCGCCGCTGGCGAAAACTTGGTCGAGGAGTTCGAAATAGCCCTGGCCTGCGAGCTCGGGCAGCGCCTGGCGAACCGTGGCGCCGAGGTAGTCGCGACGCCCCGCCAGGCGGATGGCGGACTCGTTGATGTAACTGAACACATGGTCTGGCCCGTGCAGCACGCCCACGAACCCCGGCATCTGCTGCAGGAGCAGTCGCTGGCGTTCCAGCTCGGCCGCCTGCCGCTGCTCGTTCAGCACCTGGGCGGTGGTCTCTGTGCAGACGACCAGTACGCCGCCAACCCCGTTCGGGGCGCCGGCGTCGTCGATGGGGCCGTAGCTGTAGGTCCAGTAGACGTCTTCGCGCCGACCGTGGCGGGTGATCGGAACCAGCTGGTTTTCGTGCCAGGTCGCGCCAAGTCCCGCCATCACCTGCTCGATCTGCGGGCCGATGATGTCCCAGATCTCCTCCCACACCTCGCGCGCAGGGAAGCCGATCGATCCGGGATGCCGCTCCGGCCCGATCGAAAGGCGGTAGGCATCGTTGTAGAGACAGGCCCCGTCGCGCCCCCAGAAGATGTACATCGGGTGGCCGGTATTGAGCATCAGCCGGACCGCGGTGCGCAGGCTCTGCGGCCAGGTCTCCGGCGGGCCGAGGGTGGTTGCGGCCCAGTCGTGGGCGCGCAGGTGCGCCCCCATCTCACCGCCGCCCTCGAGGAACTTCAGATCCGCCACCCTGCCTACTCGAAGCTTAGCCTTAGCAACCTCGATGATTATGCAGGCCGCCAGCCGTTGTCCCTATCAATCCGCAGATCTGTCGGCCTCCCGACACTCGCGGAAAGCCCAAAAGGAGAGGGCCGCTCCTAACCCGGAGCGGCCCTCGAATCCCCAACGGATTATCGGGGTCGCTATTGCGGCGGCGGCGTTTGCGGCGTCTGGGGCGTCGGCGCAGTCGCTGTCGGCGCGGGAGCCACTGGCGTCGGTGCGGCGGCAGGCTCGGCCGGCGCAGCCGCAGCGGGCGGCGTACTCGTCACCGGCGCCGTCGCAGCAGGCGGAGGCGAGGCGTTGCCCGAATAGGGCTGCGGACCCGCCGGCAGGGTCGCACTGGCGTCGGCCGCCGTCTGGTCGGCGCTGCGGCTGACTGGCCGCGCGCTCACCACCGCGTGGTGCGTTGCGGCCGGAGACGCGCTGTGCGTCGTGGTGGTCGTGGTCGCGGAGGCCGCGGCCATCGCAGGCGGCGGCGGTGCAGGCGACGCGGAGCTCGCGGGAGATGCGGGCGGGGGCGCCGAAGTCGTCGAGCCCTGAGCGGTCAGGTCGCTCGCCGCGCCGGGCGCCGTCGTGGTGGTCGTGGTCACCGCTTGGCCGGGCGTCAGTTGCGCCATGCCGGTCGCGTGCGGTTGCATAAAGTACCAACCCGCCGCGGCCGCGCCGCCCAGCAGGATGATCCCCGCGGCGATCGCCACCGGCGCCTTGCTCCCGCTGGAGGGAAGGCTGGCGTAGACCGGCGTGCCGGCAAAGACGCTTTCGCCGGTCGGGGCGTTCTCGAGCGAGTCGTCGAGGCGCTCATAGACGACGCCGTCCGGTGCGATCGTGTCGGCCTCGGGCCAGACGGGCTCCCGGACCAGTTGCTCGCGAGCGTCTCTCGCGGCGATGGTCGCGCGGTCGTCGTCGTCCGACACGAAGCTTCGCGGCTCTTCGGCCACGCGGCCCGTACGACCGGCGCCGAAGCCGCGGCGCTTCTTGCCGCGCTCCCAGGCTGGCACGGGCGCGAACATGTCCGACTCGGTCTCGGTCCGTCTGTCGTCAGGGGTCGCTGAGAAATCAGTGGTCATCGCTTTATCCCTCCTCGGGGAAATGTCTGGACCCAAACGGCGCCAGCCAGCGTCGGTTCCCCGGCGTTGTTTCCGAAGTCACGGAAAGCTCAGCTTGACCATTGGAGGTCGTTTGGCCGTCCGCAAACTGGCTGTGGGTCGGCGCGATATTGTGCGATTACAGATTCATAGCTTGATTCTATGGACATAATCTATCGTTCAGCGACGTCTTGCTGACCGACTACGCGCCGGGCGGGGAACGATATCTCAATGGTCGCGCCGCAGGTTGCGCCGTCGCAGCTCGCGCCGATGCCCCTGGGGCGGTTTTCGTAACCTCCGATTAACGATTTGTGTCCCGGACGCCTCAGGGTTGGGCTGGCCCGACCGGTGGGCGGGCGCGCGGACCTCAAAACCTTGACCGGGCGCCCGGCGCATCCACAAGCTGCGCGCGAATCCGGAGGAATGGATGCCGCTCAAGGCAAAGCTGCAGCGCGAGTGGCGTTTTCTGCGCGGGCTGAACCGGACACTCAAGGCGGTGAAGTCCATCGCGCCCGACAGCGCCAACCTGGTCTGCGACGACATCCAGGCCGCTGTCGAGGCGTGGCGCGACAACGTCGCCATGACGTTCGAGGGCCGCACCGTGACCTATGGCGAGCTCGACGCCATGGCCAACCGGATCGCCCACTGGGGCAAGGGGCTGAACCTGCGCCGCGGCCAGACCGTGGCCCTCTTCATGCCCAACCGGCTGGAATACTTCACCATCTGGTACGGCCTTTCGAAGATCGGCGTGGTCACCGCGCTGATCAACAACCAGCTCTCGGGCCTCGCGCTCGCCCACTGCCTGAACATCTCGGCCGCCACCTGCGTGATCGTCGACGCCGAGACCTCGCCGGTGTTCGAAGAGGCCCGGCACCTGCTCGACAGGCAACTGCCGCAGTGGATCATGGGCCCCGCCCACGGCGACCAGCGCGACCTGGTTCAGGCGCTGAAGAGCTGCAGCCAGCTGCCGCCGGACAAGATCGTCCGCGAGGACATCCGCGCCCGCGACACCGCGCTGCTGATCTTCACCTCGGGCACCACGGGCCTGCCCAAAGCCGCCCGCATCACCCACGTCCGAGCCCAGCTCTACATGCGCGGCTTCGCAGGCGCGACCGACGCCAAGGACACCGACCGCATCTACATCGCCCTGCCCCTCTACCACGCGACCGGGGGCCTCTGCGCCCTGGGCGCCGCCTTACTGACCGGCGGGTCAGTTTTCCTCCGCCGCCGCTTCTCGGCCACCCACTTCTGGACCGAGGCGGCCGACGAGGGCTGCACGATGTTCGTCTACATCGGCGAGCTCTGCCGTTACCTGGTCAACCAACCGCCCGTCGAGGACGAGGCCCGGCACCGCATCCGCCTGGCGTTCGGCAACGGCCTGCGCCCCGACATCTGGCCGGTGCTGAAGCAGCGCTTCCACATCCCAGACATCCTCGAGTTCTACGGCTCCACTGAGGGCAACGTCTCGATGTTCAACTTCGATGGCCGCGAGGGGGCCATCGGCCGCGCCCCGAAGTGGCTGCGCAACCGCTTCAACATCCGGCTGGTGCAGTTCGACGTCGAGACCGAGGAGCCGATCCGCGGACCCAACGGCCTGTGCGTCGAGGCCGGTCCCGGCCAGATCGGTGAGTGCGTCGGCCAGATCGGCAGCGACGCCCGCTCGGAATACACCGGCTATGTCGACAAGGCCGCCTCGGAAAAAAAGGTGCTGCACGACGTCTTCGAGAAGGGCGACGCCTGGTTCGCCACCGGCGACCTGATGAAGACCGACGCCGACGGCTACTTCTATTTCATCGACCGGATCGGCGACACCTATCGCTGGAAGGGCGAGAACGTCTCCACCAACGAGGTCGCCGAGCGTCTGCAGGGTTGTCCCGGCGTCCTGGAGGCCAACGTCTATGGCGTGGCCGTCGAGGGCGCCGAGGGGCGCGCCGGCATGGCGGCTCTGGTGGTCGGTCCTGACTTCGACATCAAGACGTTCGGCGACGAGGTCGCCCACCTGCTGCCGTCCTACGCCCAGCCGCTCTTCGTCCGGATCCTCCCGGCCATCGCCACGACCGGCACCTTCAAGGTTCGCAAGATGGACCTGATCGCCGACGGCTACGATCCGACGAAGATCAAGGGTCCCCTCTATTTCCACGACCTCAAACGCGGCTATGTGAAGGTGACCAAGGGCGTCCACGAAAAGATCGCCGCTGGGACCGTGAAGCTCTGACTCCGCCTGGGGGCGAAATGCACAAATTCCTGACCGCGCTCGCCGCGTCGCTCGCCGTCGCATCGGCCGCCGAAGCCCGCGACGTGGCCAAGGACAAGGCCCAGATCGATGCCGGGCTGGACAAGAACTACGCCCACCTGGACGTCCTCTACAAAGACATCCACCAGCACCCCGAGCTCGGCATGCAGGAGGTGCAGACCGCCGCCAAGCTGGCCACGGAGATGCGGGCGCTGGGCTTCGAGGTCACCGAGCACTTCGGCGGCACCGGTATCGTGGCGATCTACAAGAACGGGCCTGGACCCTTGGTCATGGTCCGCACTGAACTCGACGCCCTCCCGATGGAGGAGAAGACCGGTCTGCCCTACGCGAGCCACGTGATCGCCGACTACCACGGCAAGCCGACGCCCGTAGACCACAGCTGCGGCCACGACATCCACATGGCAGCCTGGGTGGGCGCCGCCCAGCAGCTCGTCGCCATGAAGGCGCAGTGGAGCGGCACACTGATGTTTATCGGTCAGCCGGCGGAGGAGATCACCGAAGGAGCCCGCGCCATGCTGGCGGCGGGCCTCTTCCAGAAGTTCGGCAAGCCCGACGTGGGCTTCGCTCAGCACGTCGGTCCCGCGCCCACCGCCACGCTCACCTACCGGGCCGGCATCTACAACACCGCCTCGGACTCGCTGGAGATCCTCTTCAAGGGCCGTGGGGCGCACGGCTCGACCCCCGACGTCGCTATCGATCCGGTTGTCGAGGCGGCGCGTTTCATCGAGGGCGTTCAGACGGTGATCAGCCGCGAGAAGGAACCCAACGCATTTGGGGTGGTCTCCATCGGCTCGGTACAGGCCGGCAGCGCGGCCAACATCATCCCCGACCAGGCGCAGGTGCGCGGCACCATCCGCACCCGCGACACCGCGGTGCGCCAGAAGATCCTGGACGGCATCACCCGCACGGCCAACGGCGTCGCAGCCATGTCCGGCGCGCCCGCTCCGGACGTGAAGTTCGTCCCCGGCGGCAAGCTCTTGGTCAACGACGAGGCCGTGACGGCCAAGACGGCGAAGGTGTTCAAGGCCGCGTTCGGCGACCATGCAACCTACGAACCGGCGCCGGGCAACCCGAGCGAGGACTATTCGGAATTCATCGTCGCCGGTGTGCCCTCGCTGTTCTGGAGCATCGGCGGGCTTGATCCTGCGGTGATCGCCGACGCCAAGGCCAAGGGCGTTCCGGTTCCCGCAAACCACACGCCTCAGTTCGCGCCCACACCGGAACCCACCATCCGCTTCGGCGTCGAAGCCATGACGCTGGCAGTGCTCAACATCTTGCAGAAGTAGGCGATTTCACTCGCCGCGCAGTCGATGGAGAGGGGCCGCCTGCACGGCTCCTCGGACTCGCCTATATTCCCGCCATGCCCGACGACATCGCCGCCGCACTTCCCTTGAAGGGCGCCGCGCTCATCAAGGACGAGGTCAAACGCCTGCCGGATCGGCCGGGCGTCTACCGCATGATCGGCGACGAGGGCGAGGTGCTCTACGTCGGCAAGGCGCGCAGCCTGAAAAAGCGGGTCGTCCAGTACGCCCAGGGCCGCTTCCACACCCAGCGCATCGCTCACATGGTCGACCTGACGCGCTCCATGGAGTTCGTCACCACCCGCACCGAAACCGACGCCCTGCTGCTCGAGATCAACCTGATCAAGCAGCTGAAGCCGCGCTTCAACGTCCTGCTGCGTGACGACAAGTCCTTTCCCGAGATCGTCATCCGCCGCGAGCACGCCGCCGCCCAGCTCCGCAAGCACCGCGGCGCGCACACCATCAAGGGCGACTACTTCGGTCCCTTCGCCAGCGCCGGGGCCGTCAACCGCACGCTGAACACCCTGCAGAAGGCCTTCCTGCTCCGGTCCTGCTCCGACAGCGTCTACGAGAGCCGCACACGCCCCTGCATGCTGCACCAGATCCGTCGCTGCTCGGCGCCCTGCACCGGGCTGATCAGCATCGAGGACTACAACGCTCTGGTCGACGAAGCCGGCGACTTCCTGCGCGGCAAGTCCCGCGCCGTTGTGGCCAAGATCGCCGGAGAGATGCAGGCCGCCTCCGACGACATGGAGTTCGAGCGCGCCGCGCGCCTTCGCGATCGCATCCGGGCGCTGGCCTCGATCGCCCAGGAACAACAGATCAACCCGGAGACGGTCAGCGAGGCCGATGTCTTCGCCCTCCACGCCGAAGGCGGCCAGGCCTGTGTCCAGGTATTCTTCTTCCGGGCCGGTCAGAACTGGGGCAACCGCGCCTACTTCCCCCGGGTGGACAAGTCGGACGAGGACCCTGAGGTGATGGCCGCCTTCCTGGGCCAGTTCTACGACGACAAGCCGATCCCGAAACTGATCCTCACCAACGTCGAGCCGGCCGAGAAGGAGCTGCTTGCTGAGGCCTTCTGCCTGAAGGGCGGACGCAAGGTGGAGATCAGCCGGCCGCAGCGCGGAGAGAAATGCCGCCTCGTCGAGCATGCCTTCACAAACGCCCGCGAGGCGCTGGGCCGTAAGATGGCCGAGAGCTCGGCCCAGTCGAAGCTGCTCGTCGGCGTCTGCGAAGCCTTCGGGCTCGAGGCTCCGCCGGAGCGCATCGAGGTCTACGATAACTCGCACATCATGGGGACCAACGCCGTCGGCGGCATGATCGTCGCCGGCCCCGAGGGCTTCCAGAAGAGCCAGTACCGCAAGTTCAATATCCGGGGCGCCGACATCACCCCCGGAGACGACTTCGGCATGATGAAGGAGGTGCTACGCCGCCGCTTCGGCCGCCTTGTGAAGGAGGAGGAGGCTGGCGAGGCCGCCCCGCGCCCGGACCTGGTCCTGATCGATGGCGGCGCCGGCCAGATCGCGGCGGTGATGGAGGTCATGGCCGATCTCGGCGTCGATGACATCCCGGTTGTCGGTGTCGCCAAGGGCCCCGACCGCGACGCGGGGCTCGAGCGCTTCTTCATTCCCGGCAAGCCCTACTTCATGCTCGAGCCGAAGAGCCCGGTCCTATACTACCTGCAGCGCCTGCGCGACGAGGCCCACCGCTTTGCGATCGGCACCCACCGTACGCGCCGCGCCATCGATATGAAGAAGAACCCCCTCGACGAGATCGAGGGCGTCGGCCCAGGCCGGAAACGGGCGCTCCTGCATGCGTTCGGATCGGCGCGAGGCGTGAGCCGCGCGAGCGTGGACGACCTACTGAAGGTGGACGGGGTCAGCGCGCCCCTGGCCGAACGAATCTATGGGTTCTTCCGAAAGGGCTGAGCGCCGGATCTTACCCCCAGATACCGGT
>DASXKT010000340.1:0-16737 GCA_036496685.1 Phenylobacterium sp. | reverse complement strand
CGCCTCCCCCGGTGTTTTCGCCCAGTCGGTCGGCGGCGGCGGCGGGGTCGGCGGCGCCGCGGGAAGCTTCGATGCACGGCTGATTGTGGGCGGCGCAGGCGGGGCGGCCGGAAACGGTGGCGCGGTCACGGTGATCCAGTCCGGCGGGATCCGGACGGACGGGAACACGGGCGGTGACGGGACCGCGTCGGACGGCATCTTCGCCCAGTCGGTGGGCGGCGGAGGCGGCAAGGGCGGCTTCGCGGCCTTCGGCTCTGCGCGGGACGCCTATGACGATGTCGGCGCCGCGTTCCTGAAGGGGGCGGCCGAGAACAAAGGCATCGCGCGCATTACGGGCGCCCTGAAGGAAGGCAAGACATCGGTCCAGGACAAGGTCACCAAGACGGAGATCTCGATCGCGGTCGGCGGTGTCGGCGGCGCGGCCGGCAACGGCGGCGCGGTATCTGTCACCAACACCGGCACGATCGTCGTCAACGGGAACGTCTCGTCAGGGATCTTCGCCCAGTCCGTGGGCGGCGGTGGCGGAGTGGGCGGCGCCACGGCGACGATCAACCCCGCGAGCCTCACGATCGGCGGAGTAGGCCGCGCGGGCGGCGACGGCGGCTCAGTCACGGTCGTCCATACCGGCGACATCGTCCTCAACGGTATCGGGAACTACGGCATCTACGCCCAGTCGGTCGGTGGTGGCGGCGGCAAGGCCGGCGCAACGGGACTCGGGGTCGCGGACTGGCCGGACGGCAAGGGGCTATCGCTGAGCATTCCGACGAACATCGCAGCTCCCACGGGGGTCGAAAGCGGTGCGGGCGGCGACGGCGGCGACGTCACGGTCCGCTCCAGCGGCAAGATCATCCTGAACGGCATCGGTGGCGTGGCCTTCTTCGCCCAGTCGGTGGGCGGGGGCGGCGGCATCGTTGGCGACGCCATGGGACTCGGCCACTACGGCTCGATCTTCGGCCCGGGCAAGGCCGGCAAGGTCAGCGTCGAACACAGTGGCGACCTGCTCTCCTTGGGACTGAACGGCGTCGCCTTCCTCGCGCAGAGTTCGGCCCGGGACGGCGAGGGCGACATCAACGTCAATCTCGACGGCAACCTGCGTGGCGGCGATATCCTCGGGGTGGGGCTGCTCGTGGATGGCGGCCAGACCAACCAGATCTCCTCCAGCGGCGCCGTGTCGGCGGTCTCCGGCCGCGCGATCCTGACGACCAGTGGCGACGACCACGTCGAGAACCTCGGCTTTGTATTCGGTGACGTCGACCTGGGCGGAGGCCAGAACAGCTTCCACAACCACCAGGGCGCGACATTCGTGGCCCTGAGCAACATCTTGCTTCGTAGCAGCGACACGTCGGGCTCCGCCGCGCCGCTTGCCGCTCCGCACGAAGCCCTCCTCGAGGCCGGCACGCAGGCGGCGGCGACCACGGCGGTATTCAACAACGACGGCGACTACCGGATGGGCTTGGCGGCGTCCCGGGTCCCGATCGATCTGCGAGGCGGCGCCCAATTCTCGAACCTGGATCAGCAGGGCGATCCCACGCTGAATCCGCTCTACGGCGCCCGGGTAATCAACACGGTCGCCCTGGACGGCAACTTCGTTCAGACGGTCTCGGGCCGCATGGCGTTCGACGTGGCGTTCGGTCCGTATGGTTCGGACCACGTGGACGCGACCGGACGGGTGATCCTGGCCGGCGAGGCCGACATCACCCTCACCTGGCTTGAGAACGGGCAGCCCGTGCGTCTGTTCAGCGCCGCCCAGGGCGGGACGGACGCGGGGCTCTCGGTCCCCGGCACGATCGCGCTGGATTATATCGTGCAGGCAGGGTCGGCCGGGGTGGACCTTGCCGTGGCGCCGCATTTCGGGGCGGGGTTCCTCAACCGCAACGGCCGCGCCCTGGGCGCGCACTTCGACTCCGCGGTCATGGTCGGCGATTCCGGCGGCCTCGGCCGGGTGGCCGCGCTTCTCGGGAACCTGCAACCTGGCCAGGAGGCGGCCTATTCGTCGATCTTCCGCCAGCTCGACGCCGAGCCGCATCTGGCGCCGCTGCGGGTGCAGATGGCGAACGTTCAGAACTTCAACGATGCACTGTTCGGCTGCGCCGGTTCGCAGCAACGCTGCGCCTGGGCGGACCTGGAGGTCGAGAACGGCCACCGCGATGG
Source organism: Phenylobacterium sp. (assembly GCA_036496685.1). Taxonomy (GTDB): domain Bacteria; phylum Pseudomonadota; class Alphaproteobacteria; order Caulobacterales; family Caulobacteraceae; genus Phenylobacterium. The sequence goes on along the minus strand of DASXKT010000340.1, from coordinate 14,586 downwards.
CAGTCCGGATAGCTTCGCCTTAAAGACCGGGGTGACGAGCCTGCGCGGCGGCTTCCAGGTTCCATTGGCCGGCACATGGTCGCTGGCCGGCGCTCTCGGCTACGACGCCGTGGACAGCCTCTCGGTCGATAATGGTCGTACCCACGGCAAGGGCGAAAACGTCAGCGGCGGGCTGGGGCTCGAGGCCGTCTTCGGCGCTGGAACCCGGTTCACGGCGGCGCTGTCCGCTGGAACCCAGTCGCTCACCCTGCAACGCCGCATCGATGTCTTCGGCCCGCTGACCGGCCTCTCCAAGCCGCGAAGCGACTACCTTGATCTGAGCCTGCGCGCCTCGCGGCGTCTGGCCTACGGCGGCTGGTTCCTGGAGCCGTCGCTCGAGGTCTCGGAGACCGCGCTGCGGCGTCTCGCATTCAGCGAGACCGGCCTGGAAGGCCTGGGATACGTTGGCAAGACCCACACGCAGTACATCGCGGCGGCCACGCCGGAGCTGGCGCTGGGTGGCCGCGTGGCTGCGCATGATCATGCGCAGGTCGACCTTTCGGTGTCATTCGGGGCTCGGATCGGCTCGAACGATGAGCTGGACGCTCCGCTTCGCCTGGTCGGCGCGAACCCGGGGTCTGCGGCCGCGAAGATCAGCACCCCCTCCGACGCCGTCGCCTATCGGCTGGGCGCAAAGCTGGAGGTTCTCAGCGGCGAGAACACCACTGTGAGCTTCACCTATCGGGGCGAGTTCGGACGATTGGGAGATCGCCAGCGGGCCGGGGTGGAGGCGAGCCTACGCTTTTGACCTTGTGGGCCGGCGGCGCGTCGTCGGCGCCAGCCCTTGCGATCATACAATGCGCGCAACGAAGCGGGCGGTCCTCAGGATGCGGCCTGGCCCGCCGACGCACCCTCGGTTTCAGGCCCGGCAGGCGTTCCCTTAGTGGCTGTCGAGCGCGCGATTGAGCGCAACGGCCAGGCGAACACCCGCGCGTTGCAGCTGATGGGCGACAGCCATCCTGGCGGCGGCGTCGTATCCGGCTGGCAATGCGACCGGCGCGGCGTCCCGGTCGCAGCCCGGTGGCGGGTTCATCCGGTAGGCCACCGACTTTGCGACGCCGTAGCTTTCCATCGCCCAGGCGTTCGGGTCCCCGCGCTCCCAGAGGGCCTTGTCCGCCGGGGTGATCGACATGGCGAGTTGGTGGGCGAGGGCGACAGGATCCGGTCCCAGCTCGCCGACGACCTGGGTGTCCCAGTAGCTATGCAGGTTGGTCGAGCGGGGGCCGCCGAGCGCCAGTCGCACGCAGTTGCCGCCGCGGTCTTGGTGGTCGGCCGTGTGCAGCGGTTGGTGCAGGTCGCCCATGAAGTGGAGCACGAATTTCAGCGCGATGATCCGTTCCGCCTGGGGCGTCGCGGGATCGACGAGCTCGGCCTCAAAGGCCTTGAGGCGATCGAGCAGGCAGGCTTGGGCCGGTCCAGCGCTGGCTGGCCTGGCGGAGGCCGGGTGACCGAAACACGCGGCGTCGATATCAGGGTGATCCAGCTCGATGTCGACGAAGTGCCACTCCGAGGTCTCGCGATGGCTGTTGCGCCAGGTGTCGGCCCAGGTGGCGGCCGAGAGCAAGTCGTGCGGTTCCAGCGGATCCGTGTCGGCGGCCAGCAGGGCGTCGACCTTGGCCCGGGCCGCCGGCGTGAGATAGCCACGAGCGATTTCGGCGATCACCTTGTGCCCCTCGTAGCCCCAGGCGAGCGCGGAGGAGGGGGCGAGGCCCACGGTGGCCAGCAGCGCGATCAAGAGCGTGGGCAAAGGCTTCATGGTGTCCCGTCGATGGCGCCCCCGGGCGCCAGGCTCTCGTAGCGGCAAAGCTTGGTGCGGAAAACCCCTGCTTGCCGGGTTCGATTCACATGCAGTTTGTTTTGCGTTTGTTCTGAATGTAGGTTACATACAGACCATGCGCTCACTTCCTCGCCGCCGTCCCGCCTCCCGCACCAGCCTGCAGCTCCGCTTCGGCGACTTGTTCGAAGCCCAGGCCACCGGCTGGGGTATCGTCGCAGTGCCCGTTGCTTTGCTCTGCATCCTCGCGATCGTCTTTCTTAGGTGGTGGCTGTTTTGAGGCTCGGCGGGAGGATGTGACCGTTGGGGCAAATTGCCAGCGGGCCCAGGTTCAGCCTGGAAGGGGAAGATTGACCGGCGCGGCGCCGCGGGTGACTGTTTCGGGTCGGCGGCGCGATGGAGGCCCAGGCCGGAAGCGCCATCCCGTTGAGCACGTGGAAGGACACGCCCATGTTCACCCTGCCGCACCACCTCGAATTCCTTTCCGATCGGTGGGTGGAGGAGGGCCGGCGGTTCCTGGTGGGCGACGTTCCAAAGGTGCGGGAACGGCCGGCGCCGGTTGAGCGGTTGCGGGGGCAGCCGTTCTCGCTGAGCGGCCGCTTCACGGATGCGCCGCCGCACATGAAGCTGCCGGGCGACCTAGGTTGTTTTGCTGTGAGGTTCGACGGCGAGGGGTTCGTCGTGACGGCGAGCTTCGACCCCACCGCCGACCTGGTGATCGAGGGCGACTACCAGGCGGCCCTGACGGCCGCCCAGATGGTCGGGATAGCCGCGCCCGGCGCGCTTCAGACGCTACGCCGCGAGGTCGCTCACCTCTACGGCGCCGAAGCGCTGAAGGTGCGCGGCGACATCGCCGACCCGCGCGTGCTGGAGGTCCTCGGCACGCTGTTCGACCACCTGGGGCGCAAGACCGTCGAGAATCCCGACCTGGCCCACCGCGCGGCCCGGCAGGGATTGAGCGGGAAGATCCGCGAGATGGCCGACCAGGGCTACACCATCGTCGAGAACGCGATCACGCCGGAGTTCGCCGACGAGGCGCGCGAGACGATCCTGCGGACCCTGGCGACCCATGGCCACTCGACGATGAACTGGATGCTCTATCACGGGCGGCCGCTCGAGCGGTTGGCGCTCAACCCGATGCTGATGACGCTGATCGACGCGTCGCTGGGACGCGGGGCGGTGATCGCCTCGCTGAGCTGCATTCGAAGGGGAGCCGGGCCGGGCTTCATCCCGATCCACACCGACTATTCCCACGTGCCTGAGCCCTACCCCCAATTCGCGATGACCGGGGTGGGCGTCTGGGCGTTCGAGGACTGGACCGAAGCCTCCGGGCCCACTGTCCTTGTGCCGGGCAGCCACCGGGCGCGGCGCCACCCGCGGGCCACCGACGATCCGGGTAAGGGTGTTCCGATCCTGATGCCCAAGGGCTCGGTGGTCTTCTTCACCGAGGGCGTCTGGCACTGGCAGGGCGACCGCACTGAGGCCGGTGAACGGGTCACCCTGCACTCGCACTTCAATCGCGGGATCCTGCGCAGCCTCGAGGCCCGGCGGATCGACGAGCAGATGATCTATCGCAACCCGCCGCGGCTGGGGGAGATGCTGGGCGAGGACGACTGGTTCGAGAAGACCACCGCCGCCGGCCGCGACTACGCGCGGTTCAACCACATGCGCCAGCTGCTCGCCTTCAACGAGGCCGGCAGGCAGGCGATCCTCGCTGAAGCGCGCGCCGCCGCCCGGCCGAAGCCGGTCCGGAGGGCCGTGAACGCCTAGCTGCCGCCGGCTTCGTTTCAGCCCAGGACCGGCGGCCTGGTCAATTGGATCCCTCGGCGACCTCACGTCCATGGGTTGGCTTGGGCGGACATCGAGCGCACCGATAAGCGCAGAAGGCGTGCCAAGGGAGCTTCCGACATGAGCGCCATATCCACGCGCGGGCCCGAGAAATACGGCGAGGTCTGTGAGGGGTTGCGAGCGGAGCTTCACGAGCGGGGCGTGCTGGTCGTGACCCTCGACGCCCCGGGCCGGCTCAACGCGCTGGATCAGGCGATGAAGCGCGACCTCATCGAGCTGGTGACCCGCGTGCAGATGGACGATGCGGTGCGGGTGCTGGTGTTCACGGGGGAGGGGCGGGCCTTCTGCGCGGGCGACCACCTCGGCGGCTATCACGCAAACGCCCCGGCGAGCGTCGGCAAGATCGGCGGCGGCCATTCGACCCCGATCGGCACCGCCAATGCGCTGCGGGTGTTCTCCCAGGGGCTGAACCTCGCGGTGCGCAACCTCGACAAACTGACCATTGCCGCGATCAACGGCCCTGCCATCCAGACCGGGCTGTCCCTGGCTCTCTGCTGCGATTTCCGGATCGGCTCGACGGCGGCGCGGCTCGGCAGCGCGACCCTGCGCTTCGCCCTGCTGCCCGACGAGGGTGGGCACTATCTGTTGGTGGAGCACCTAGGGCTGTCGAAGGCGTTGGACTTCGTCCTGCGCAAACGGATCGTCGACGCCCGTGAGGCCCTCGAGCTCGGCCTACTGAACGAGGTTGTCGAACCGGATGCGCTGTTACCGGCGGCGATGGCCCTGGCCGTAGAACTCGCAGAAGGGCCGCAGGTGGCCATGCGCATGCTCAAGCGCTCGCTCTACAACGCCGCGGAGTCGAGCTTTGGTCAGGCGCTCGACGATATCGCCGTGCGCACCGCGGTCACCGACCACCATCCCGACGCCCGCGACGGCGGCCGCTCGTTCCGGGAAAAGCGCGCGCCGAAGTTCAACGCCTGGCTGGACGAAGGCGAGGGCGGGGACCACTGAAGAGCTCAGGCACAGGCACGCACAGGCAGGCACAGGAGAGGCGCAGGTGAGCTACAGCGACATCCTCTATCGGGTGGAAGACGGCGTCGCCGTCGTCACCCTGAACCGCCCCGACAAGCTCAACGCCTGGCGCGGCGAGATGGAGCGCGACGTGCGCGCGGCCATGCGGGCGGCCTCTGACGACGATGAGGTTCGGGTGATCGTCCTGACCGGCGCCGGGCGCGGCTTCTGCGCTGGCGCGGACATGAACATGCTGCAGACCACCGTGGCGGCCGGCCGCGTCGAGGGCGCCCGGCCCGGTGGGCCGCCGGCGTTCGACGAGACGTCGCCGGACGACTTCAAGCGGCAGTACGCCTTCTTCCCGGCCGTGCCCAAGCCGATCATTGCGGCGGCGAACGGACCGTGCGCTGGGCTGGGGCTGATACTGGCGCTCTATGCGGACCTAAGGTTCGCCTCGGACGCGGCGGTCTTCACCACCGCCTTCTCGCGCCGCGGGTTGATCGCCGAACACGGCATTTCCTGGCTCCTGCCGCGCGCGGTCGGGATGGCCAATGCCGCTGATCTGCTGTTCTCGGCCCGGACGGTCCGCCCGCCGGAAGCGCTCGCCATGGGCTTGGTCAATCGCGTGATCCCGCACCCAGACTTCGAGGCGGACGTCATGGCCTATGCCCGCATGCTGGCCACCGAGGTGTCGCCGCGGTCGTTGCGTGAAATGAAGCGTGAGATCTGGAACGCCCAGTTCCAGAGCCTGGGCCAGGCGATCGACGACGCCAACGCCGACATGCAGCGCAGCTTCACCACCGAGGACTTCAAGGAAGGCGTGGCGCATTTCGTCGAGAAGCGGTCGCCGGCGTTCACCGGGCGATAGGCGGCGTAGCCGTCGGGATCCCCGCCGCAACTTGCCAGAACGTCCCCAGACGGCGAGGCGGCCCCGAAGCCCGCCCTGCGTGGCCCGCTTTCGGATCGCCGCGTTCTCTGGCGCCTTGCGGTCGTTCTTCAGGGATGGGAGCTTGGCTGTACACAAGGGGAGTCAGCCATGCGCCGTACTGTCACGTTCCTCGCTACCGCCGCTTTTGCGCTCAGCCTCGCAGGCGCCGCAGGGGCCGAGACCTGCAAAGACGCGAAGGGAAAGTTCGTCAAATGCCCGGCGCCGGCCGCGGCGGCGGCCGCGCCTGCCAAGGCGGGTCCCTGCAAGGACGCCAAGGGTAAGTTCACGAAGTGCCCGGCGGCTGACGCCGCGCCCGCCGCCGCTCCGGCGGCGCAGACCAAGGTGGCTTCGGCGGCGCCTTCCGCCGCGGCCGGCGGACCGAAGAAGTGCGTGAAGGGCAAGGCCTGCGGAAACACCTGCATCTCGGTGAAGGACACCTGCCACAAATAGCGCCCAGGGTTTGAGGTCCTGCGTCCTCGCCGCCGCCGGCGTCGCGAGGACGCAGGATCTGCCGCCCGCGGGCCCGGCTGCGTTTGCGCGCCGACGCATCCCATCAGCGCCCGCTGATGAGCGCCGCGATGCGATCGCGCACGGAGGCCTCCCAGCGCGGATCGGGCCAATTCCAATTGGGCCGCCCGCGCGGCGGTGCCGGAGCGGCTGTCGAGGTCTCGAAGGGAGGTCTGATCAGGGAGTCCGCATCTGCGGGACGCCTGAGCGCTTCCGGTCCCTCGCTCCGCCGATAATAGGTTCGGCGGCCGAAGTTCGCGGTGTTGTGCCTCGATGGCTCCCGGAGCAGGACTCGAACCTGCGACAAGTCGGTTAACAGCCGACTGCTCTACCAGCTGAGCTATCCGGGATCAGGCCGTCGAGGGCCGGGGGTATACGTTGGCCGCCGCTCGCGCGCAAGTCGGCCGGAGCACCTTCAGAAAAAGAGCCCGGCGCGGACGCCGGGCTATGAAAAGTCGGTGATGGTGGGTGTCTTCAAAGAAGACGCCCGGGAGGGTGGACTGGCGTAGTTAAGGCCGGGTTAACGCCCCGGTGGCGCTGTAACCACTGCGTAACGAGGACGCTTTGTCGCGGCCCGTTGGAGCCGGCCCGGCAATCGGCTAGTCGTTCGGGGCGGGACCGAATGAAACGAAAGGCCGCGCCGTTCATGCGCATCCACTTCACAGGCGTCGCCGGAGCCGGCATGAGCGCTACGGCCCTGATGATGCGCGAGGCTGGACACGAGGTGTCGGGCTCCGACGAAGACGTCTTCCCGCCGATGTCGACCTACGTGGAGGGACTGGGCTTTCCCTTCCATCGGCGATTCGATGCGGCGAACCTGCCGGACGATCTCGATGTCCTGGTCCTGGGGGCGAGCGCCAAGCTCGGCGGAGATTCGAATCCCGAGGTCACAGAGGCGCGCCGGCGCGGCGTGCGAATCACCACCTTCCCGGAGCTGGTCGGCCAGGCGACCGTGGGCCGCCGGAACACCGTCGTCGCCGGGTCCTTCGGCAAGTCGACCTGCACGGCCTTGATGGCGCACGTGCTGCGCCAAGCCGGCGTCGACGCCGGCTGGATGGTCGGCGCGATCTCGCCGTCTTTGCCCGACACCGGCCATTGGGGCCAAGCGCCGGAGGTGGTGCTGGAGGGCGACGAGTACATCGTGGCGCCAAGCGACCGGCGCTCGAAGTTCGTGCTCTACCATCCGCGCGACGTACTCCTGACCTCGCTGGTCCACGACCACGTCAACGTCTTCCCGACGTTCGCCGACTACGAGGCGCCGTTCCGCGACCTGCTGCGGCTGCTGCCCGCGGACGGCCTGCTGGTTGCGCGCGAGCACCCGGCGATCCGCGCCATCGTGGGCGAGGCGGCCAGCCGCATCGTCTGGTACGACACCGCCCGCTGCGACGGCTGGTGGGCGCAGGACGTGGTCTATGGCGACACCACGCGATTTGCCCTGGTCAGGCCGGACGGCGGCAAGGTGGCGCTTTCGACCACGCTGCTGGGTGAGCACAACATCGAGAATATCGTGGGCGTCGGCGCCTATCTGCTGGAGCGCGGCCTCGTCACCGAACAGGCCCTGCAGGCCGGGGTCGCCAGCTTTGCCGGCATCCGACGCCGGCTGGACCGCCTCACCAAGCGATCAACGGCGCCGGTCATCGAGGGCTTCGGCAGCTCCTACGAGAAGGCGCGCTCGGCAATCGAGGCCCTGCTGCTGCACTATCCGCACCGGCCGCTGACCGTGGTCTTCGAGCCGCACACCTTCTCCTGGCGCAGCCGCGACGCCCTGTCCTGGTACGACACGGTCTTCGACGGCGCGGCCCGTGTGCTGATCGTCCCGCCGCCCACCCACGGCGCCCAGACCCACCACCAGTCGAGCTTCGAGGAGATCCTGGCGCGGACGGCGGCGACCGGAGTGCCGGTGGAGGGCGTTCGCACAGCCGAAGAGGCGACCCGCGCGCTCAGCAGCCTCGCGGGCGACGAGGTCGTCCTGCTGCTGTCCTCCGGACCCTTGCTTGGCCTCCCGGACAGCCTTCCGCCGATCTTCGACGACCTCTATTCCGGAGCCGTCGCCGCCTAGTCTTCCCGCGGCACCCCCACGGCGTAGATGTGCGCCTCGACCACGCCGTCCTCGGTCGTCACGGCGATTGGGATCCGCCGGTAGTCGGCGCCTTCGAAGGCATCGAGGCGCGGCCAGTGGGCCGGCAAGTCCAGAGACGAAAAGACCTGGACCGCCACCTCCGGGCCCGCGGGGTCGGGCGTTAGGCCCGGAAAGCCCTGGTCGGTTCCCCAGCCGACGTCCCTGAACCAACCCCGCACGCGGCCCGGCCGCCACTTTCCGGCGAGCCCCGCCAGCTGGACGTGGTTGGACTTGCCGGGAGCCAGGGAACCGTAGACGACCAGCCGATGTTCAGGGCCGAACGCCATACAGCCTGGCGCCTAGGGCCGGGCCGGCGTCGGCTGGACGTAGTCGTCCTCGATACCCGCCTTCGGCGCCGTCTCCCGCTTCGTGGCCGCGTCGGTCTTCGCCCGCTCGCCCTCCGTGGGACGGTCGCTCTTGCGATAGTCCACGTCGTCCCAGGTGATGGCCGACAGCTCCTTCCGCCGGGGCCCGATGTAGCCGAACAGGTAGGCCGCCACCTTGCGCATCTGGATCTCCTCCGAGCCCTCGGTGATCCGGTAACGACGGTGGTGGCGATAGATATGCTCGAAGGGCTTGTGGCGCGAGTAGCCGATGCCGCCGTGCACCTGCATGGCCCGGTCGGCGGCCTCGCAGACCAGCCGGTTGCCCCAGTAGTTGCACATCGAGACCTTGTCCGAGATCGTCCGCTCGATCTCCTTGTGGTCCATCTTGTCCATCTGCCAGGCGGTCTTGCGGATCAGCAGCCGCAGCGCTTCGGCCTGGGTGGCGAGCTCGACGAGCGGCCACTGGATCGCCTGGTTTTCGGCCAGCGCCTTGCCGAACGGCTTCCGCTCGCGGGCGTATTTCACGCTTTCCTCGATGCAGTAGACCGCCGCGCCCAGCGACGAGGCGGCCTGGCGGATGCGGTTCTGGTGCACGAAGCTCTGGCCGAGGGCCAGGCCGCCGCCGATCTGGCCCCAGTAGCTGTCCTCTGGGATCCAGACGTCGGTCAGGCTCACCCGCGGGTGGTCCGTCGGCATGTTGAAGGTCCACAGGTACTCCTCGACCTTCACGCCGGGGGTGTCGGCCGGGACGATGAAGCAGGTGATGCCGCTCGCGTCACCGTCTTCGCCCGACGTGCGGGCGTAGACCATGATGTAGTTGGCCACGTGCATCCCCGTGGTCCACATTTTCTCGCCGTTGATCAGCCAGCCCGGCTGACCGTCCTTTTCGTGCGGGACGCCGCGGGTCTCCATGAAGGTGGCGTCCGAGCCGTGGTAGGGTTCGGTGAGGCCGAAGCCGGTCCGCATCTGGCCGGCAAGCAGCTTGTCGGCATCGCGCTCGTACTGCGAGTTGGTCGCGAACTCCTTGAACATCAGGATGAAGGGGTTGTTGCCGACGATCGAGTGCTCGGTCTGCAGGTCGTTGTGAAGGCCCAGGCCCTTGGCCGCGAGGTGCTCACGGATCACCGCCAGCCACAGCTGGCTGCCGCCCTTGCCGCCCTGTTCCTTCGGCCAGCCGAAGCGCAGGTGGCCGGCCTTGTCCGCCCGCTTGCGGGCCTCGGCCAGCAGGAGCTCCCACTCGTGCTTGGGCAGGCCGCCCTTTTCCCAGTCGGTGCGCTCGTATTCGCGCCGGTGGTCGAAGTAGCGGATGTTGTCGTCCTGCTGCTCAAGCGGCTTGATCTCCGCCTCGATGAAGGCGTCCAGCTCGTCAAGGTAGGCGGTGAGTTCCGGGGGCAGATCGAAGTCCATGACGCGTTTCCCTTCATGCTCTTGGGCGGGTTGACGCCGCGGAGGCATTTACAAGCCGCCGCCAGGTCCGCCAGATCGACAGCCTAGATCAAATCACGAGTTCCGTGGGGTCATGACCATCAACGTCGCCGAAGGACTTGCAAGGCTGGCCGTGCGTCTCGGCGGCGAGGGAGCACGGCTGGATGGCGCCCAACGCCTGTCCGGCGGCGCCAGCATGGAGACCTGGGCGTTCGCGATCGACGGCTCCAATGGGCGAGAAGCCCTGATCCTGCGCCACCGCTCCGCGCCCTTCGATCCGGAGACGGCGCGTTCGGTGAGCCTGGCCACCGAGGCGGCGCTGATCCAGGCCTGCGGCGCGAACGGCGCCCTGGTCCCGCCAGTGCGACATGTCTGCGACGCCGAAGATGGGCTGGGCGAGGCCTATGTGATGGTGGCGGTCGAAGGCGAGACCCTCGGGCGCAAGATCGTGTCCGACCCGCGCTTCGACGCAGTGCGGGGCAAGCTCGCCCGCCAGTGCGGCGAGACCCTGGTCCCGATCCATGCCACGCCGCCGCCAGCGGGGCTGAAGCTGAAATTCTCAGACGCCGAGGGCGAACTCGATCGCTACGAGGATTCCTATCGGGCCAGCGGCGCCCAGCGTCCGATCCTGGAACTCGCGTTCCAATACCTGCGCGCCCGCATCCCGCCCAAGGTCGAGCCGATCCTGCTGCACGGCGACTTCCGGAACGGCAACATCATGTTCCATCCGGAGAAGGGCGTGGCTGCGGTGCTCGATTGGGAGCTCGCCCACGTCGGCGACCCGGCCGAGGACATGGGCTGGATCTGCACCAATTCCTGGCGGTTCGGGCGGCCCGACCGGCCTGTCGGGGGATTCGGCGACTATGCCGACCTCCTGGCCGGCTACGAGGCGGCCGGCGGGAAGCCGATCGAGCTCTCCCGCGTGCGCTTCTGGCAGATGCTGGGCTCGCTCCGCTGGGGCGTGATGTGCCTCGGCATGTATCTCAGCTGGTCGAGCGGCGTGACCAACTCCGTCGAGCGGCCGATGATCGGCCGGCGGGTCTCGGAGACCGAAGCCGACCTCGTGGTGCTCCTGGAGGAAGGCCTTTGATCACCCATCCGCGTACGGAGGAACTTGCCCGGGCGGTCGCCGGCTGGATCGATGAACTGCGGCCCAGCCTAGATCCCAGGAACGCTTTCCTCGCCCGGGTGGCGGTCAATGTTCTGGGCGTCATCCAGCGCGAGCTGACCCAGGGACCTGCCGCCGAGGCGCGGGCGGTCGAGGGCATGGCTGGCGTGCTCGGCCACGACGGCGACTTCGCCGAGCTCAACGCCGAGCTCTGCGAGCGCATCCGCGCTGGGGAACTGACAGTCGAGACACCGGGCCTACTGGCGATGCTGACCATGATGGCTCGTGAGCAGGTCGCTATCGACCAACCGAACTACCGGCCGGAAGGGACGCCGCCCCCATAGCCGGAAGGGGCAGGATCAGGCCGCCTCCAGCACCCGGATGATCTGGCTCTCGTCTTCGTTCCAGAGGACGGCGACGTTGGCCGCGCGCGGCGCGAGTTTGCCGAGCGCCTTCTTCACCTCGGGCGCGCGCAGGCGCTTTTCGCTGAGGCGCAACAGGGTGCGCCCCGAGCCCTGGTCCTGGGCTTCGTCGTGATAGCGCAGCACCGCATCCACGACCGAGCCGGGCAGGGCGGGGCGTTCGAAGGCCACCGTCTCGATCGGGCGGGCGGCGGGACGCGGGCGGAAGGTCCGGTAGGCCATGATCTGAACTCCGTTGCGGGCTTCAACGCGTTCAGGTCTGATTGGTCGCCACGACAGAATCGGACGTAGTTCTCATGCGGCACGAAAAGGCCGGTCGCCTGCTGGAGCTGGCGCGGATGCTGGCCAGCACGGCGGAGGGCCTGACCCTCGACGAGATCGCCGAGCGGCTGGGTGTCGGGCGCCGCACCGCCGAGCGGATGCGCGATGCCGTGCGCGACGTCTTTCCGCAGCTCGAGGAGGTCGACGATCCGCCGACCCGGCGCTTCCGCATCCCGGCGGGCCTGGACGGCCTCTTCCAGGCGCCGACCGCCGAGGAGCTGGCGGCCTTGGCCGCCGCCGCCGACACCTTCGCCCAGCAAGGGGCGGGCGCGCGGGCAGGCGCGCTCAAGTCGCTGGAGCAGAAGGTGCTCTCCGCCACCCGGGCGGCGGCGCGCCGCAAGCTGGCGCCCGACCTTGAGGCTCTGTTGCAGGCCGAGACCATCGCGGTGCAGGCCGGACCCAGGCCCTTCGAAGACGAGGCGGTGCTGGCCGCCGTGCGCGAGGCCTTGCTCTCGATGCGCTCGCTCCGCTTCCGCTATGAGGGCGGCTCGACGCCGGGGCGCACCAGGGAGGTGACGCCCTACGGCGTGCTCTTCGGACGCGCCAACTACCTAGTGGCCGCGGAAAACGAAGGGCCGCCCCGCAACTGGCGGCTTGACCGCCTGCACGAGGTGACGGTGACCGATCATCCCGCCAGCCGGGGGCCTGGCTTCTCCTTGCAGGACTACGCTGACGAGAGCTTCGGCATCTATCAGGACGACACCGAGGACGTGTCCTTGCGCATCCTGCCGGCCTCGGCTGAGGGCGCGCTGCGCTGGCGCTTCCACGCCAATCAGGCCGTCGCACAGCAGCCGGACGGCTCGGTTCTCGTCCGCTTCCGATCGAGCGGCATGCGGGAACTGGCCTGGCACCTCTTCACCTGGGGCGACCAGGTCCAGGTGCTGGCTCCCGCTCGGCTCAAGGAGCTGCTTGTCGAACAGATCGAACTGGCGCGGCGCGCCCATACGTCCGGACCTGTCGTAGCCGGGACCTAAGGCCTTTCCTCAGCAACACGAGGAGACCGCCATGAGCGTCATCGCCGACTACGCCAACCTCTACGAGACCGAGATCCGGCCGCGTCGCCGCAACATTCGCTACCTCGGCGTGCTGGCGGTCTGGCTGGCCCTGTTCCTGGCCCGTCCGCGCCTGGCGCTGGCCATCTGGCGCGAGAAGAGCTGAGCCGCGCGGCGGCTTGGCTAGGCCGCCACGATTTCGTCCCGAAGTCCGTTTACTCTACCTGTACGGGAATCCACGTAGGTAGTCGCCGCAGGGTGATGCACGCGAATCAGCGTGGTTAATTGCGTTAACCACAAGTCAAGCCGCTGAGTTCGTCGCGCCGATGCCCGTCGATCAATCGCCGCCGACGAACCCGGGATGCCGCGCTTGCGGCAAGGTCCTGCTGATTGAAGACGATCCCGCCTTGCTTTGGCTGATGGGGCAGGCGTTCACGGCCGCGGGCTATGTGACCCGCGTCGCAGAGAACGGCCGCAAGGGTCTCAGCCTGCTGGACGCCTATGCCCCCGATTTGGTTGTCACCGACATCGTCATGCCCGAGCTGGAGGGCATCGGCGCGATCCTCGAGATCCGACGCAAACCCTCGCCGCCCAAGATCATCGCCATCTCCGGCGCAGGGCCCGGGGGCCGGCGGAATTATCTCAAATGGGCCGCCCACCTCGGCGCCGACGCCGTCCTGGCCAAGCCCTTTCGCATGTCGCAGATCGTGGCGCTTTCGAACCGCCTGATTAAGAGCAATTACAATCACTTAGCCTAGCTGGGGAGCTGACAATGCATATTCTTCTGGTGGAAGATAATCCGGTGGCCGCGAAGAGCATCGAGCTGAAGCTCACCGCGGAGGGCCACAACGTCTTCACGACGGACCTCGGAGAGGACGCCATCGAGCTGGCCGAGCTCTATGACTACGATCTCGTGCTCCTCGACCTCGACCTGACCGACATGAGCGGCCTCGAGGCGTTGCGCGCCATCCGGCTCAAGAAGGTCGCCACACCGACGATCATCCTGACAGCCTCCGGCGACGTGGAGACCAAGGTGAAGGCGCTGTCGATGGGCGCCGACGATTTCATCACCAAGCCGTTCCACAAGGCGGAACTGGCGGCACGGATCAATGCGGTGGTGCGCCGATCGCGCGGCCACGCCCAATCGATCATCCGGACCGGCGACATCGCGCTGAACATCGACGCGCGCAGCGCCGAGGTGGCCGGTGTCCCGGTGCACCTGACGCCCAGTGAGTACAAGGTGCTCGAGCTGCTTTCCCTGCGGAAGAACACCGTCCTCACCAAGGAGATGTGCCTCAACCACCTCTACAACGGCCTGCGCGAGCCGGAGGTGAAGATCATCGACGTGTTCATCTGCAAGCTGCGCAAGAAGATCGCCCTGGCGACGAACGGCGCGAGTCAGATCGAGACGGTGTGGGGCAGAGGCTACATCCTGCGCGACACGGATGCGTTGGTTCCGGGCGCGGCGCGGGAAGGGGCGCTGGCCGCATGACGCCCCTCCGCCTCGGCCGCAGCTTATGCTGCCGAGGCGGTCTCGACGGTCGTCGCGCAGGGTAGATAGAGCGTAGCGGTCGTTCCCCGGCCCTCGACCGACTGCAACGAGAACGCGCCTCGGGCTGACGCGGCGAAGTCGGTCACCGAGCTCAAACCAAGACCGGAGCCGGCTGCCTTGGTCGTGAAGAGCGGCTGCGTCGCGCGCGCCAGCACTTCGGCCGACATGCCCTTGCCGGTATCGCGAACGATGAAGGCGACATAGGCGCCGCTGGCGATTTGCAGGCGGCGCGCCTCGACGACGCCAAGGCGCACCGGGCGCGCGTCGACCGAGA
>DASXKT010000339.1:0-19432 GCA_036496685.1 Phenylobacterium sp. | reverse complement strand
CGCCAGGTCGCCATGCAGCGCGGTCCAGAAGAGGAAGGCCCGGCCGCCTTCGACGATGGCTCGCGCATCCATCAGCATACGGCGAATGTCCGGGTGGACGATGATCGGGTCGGCCGGTCCGTTCGGGTTCTTGGGCCCGGTCAGCGAGCGCCCCTGCAACCGCTCTTTGGCGAAGGTCGCCGCAGCCTGATAGGCGGCCTCGGCCTGGGCCACGCCCTGCATGCCGACGCCCAGCCTGGCCTCGTTCATCATCACGAACATGATCGAGAGCCCGCGGTTCTCCTCGCCGATCAGCCAGCCAGTTGCTTCTTCGTGGCTGATGACACAAGTGGCGTTGCCGTGGATGCCCATCTTCTCTTCCAGGCCCAGGCACTTGACCGAGTTGCGCGCGCCCGGCTTTCCGTCCTTATCCGGGATGAACTTCGGCACGATGAACAGGCTGATGCCGCGGGTGCCCGCCGGCGCGCCTTCGATCCGCGCCAGGACCAGGTGGACGATGTTATCGGTGAGGTCGTGCTCCCCGCCCGAAATCCAGATTTTCTGGCCGGAGATCCTGTAGGTCCCGTCGCCCTGTGGAACTGCCTTCGTCCGCAGAAGGCCGAGGTCCGTGCCACAGTGCGGCTCGGTCAGGTTCATCGTCCCGCCCCACTCGAACGAGGCGAGCTTCGGCAGGTAGAGGTCCTTCTGCGCCTGGCTGCCGCCGGCCATGATCGCCGAATAGGCGCCGTGCGTCAGGCCGGGGTACATCGAGAACGCCATGTTCGCCGCCGAGCTCATCTCGGAAAAGGCGAGGTTCACGACATGCGGCAGGCCTTGGCCTCCGTAGGCCGGATCGGCCCCCAATGCCGGCCAGCCGCCCTCGACGAGCTGGGCGTAGGCCTCCTTGAAGCCCTTCGGGGTCTTCACCGTGAAGTCCGGCGACCAATGGCAGCCTTCCTTGTCGCCGACACTGTTCAGCGGAGCAAGCACCTCGCCAGTGAAGCGGCCGGCCTCCTCCAGGATCTGGTCGACCGTGTCCATTGACGCGTCTGCGAAGGCCGGCAGGTTGGCGTAGCGCTCCAGCTCCAAAAGGTCGCGCAACAGGAAGGCGTAGTCGCGCACAGGCGGCAGGTAGGGCATGGCGGTACTCCCGGTCGCGACATCAGGCGAGGCGGTGACCGCCTCGCTTACTTCGCTTCGCTATGTTCCACGCCGTCGAGCCGGCGGCGCAGCATCTGATCGTAGTCGGCGGCGCGCGGCAGCAGGTCCGGGCGCGTCTCCGTCAGGCGCTTTTCCATCGCTTCGCAGCCAACCTTCAAGATGGCGATTTGGTCGTCGACGTCGATTTTCTGCTGCTCGAGCGCGACGATCCGTTCGCGGAACTTGCGCAGCGACTTGGCCGCCTGCTGCGCGCCGCCGTCGTCCACCTCGTAGAGGTCGAGGATTTCGCCGATCTCGGCCAACGCCAGGCCGACTCGCTTGCCCTGCAAGATCAGCTGCAGCCGCGCGCGGTCCTTGTAGGAATAGACGCGGTTGAGGCCGTCGCGGGCGGGGGCCAGAAGGCCCTTGTCCTCATAGAAGCGCAAGGCGCGCGGCGTGCATTTGAATTCGAGGCACAGCTGCCGGATCGTGAACGTGCGGTGCATGCGGCGTAGGTCCGTGGGCATGGGAAATCCTCCCGGAACGCAATGTCTATGCGCAGCCTAGGATCGGGTTTCCGTTTACGTCAAGGTGATGTTCGATCACTTTACGTAAACTAGGCGTCCGCAGAATTCAGGCCGTGGCGAACTCGCCCGCCAGCGCTTGCTCGATGAGGGCGATGGTGCGCTCGACGCCGAAGATGGCCACGAAGGAGCCGAAGCGCGGGCCCTGGCTCTGGCCCAGCAGCACCTCGTAGAGGGCCGAGAACCAAGCGCGCAGGGGCTCGAAGCCCGCCGCCTTGCCCACTTCGAACACCTCGTTCTGGATGGCCTCGGCGTCCGCGGCGGCCGGCAGCGCTTTCAACTTGGCGACCAGCGCCTCCATCGCCGAGTGTTCGCGCGCGTCCGGCGCGCGGAACACCTTTGAGGGCTTCACGAAGTCCTCGTAGTAGTTGATCGCGTAGCCCGCGAGCTGATCCAGCACCGGCTCGGTCGCCGGGGTCGCGCCGGGGATATAGCGCTCCAGGAACCCCCAGAGGATGTCCTTGGTCGAGGCGTCAGCGGCCGAGACCAGGTTCAGCAGCAGCGAGAAGCTGACCGGCGATCCGCGCTCAGGCGGCGACCCGCGGTGAACATGCCAGGCCGGATTGTCGATCGCCGGCGCGTTGGCCCTATCGGCGCGCGCCTTGTTGAAGGCGTCCAGCTGCTGCAGATATTCGTCGGCGGCCTTGGGGATAACGTCGAAATAGAGCCGCTTGGCCGACTTCGGCGACTGGAACATGTAGTAGGCCAGGCTCTCCGGCGTGCCGTAGCGCAACCACTCCTCCATGGTCAGGCCGTTGCCCTTGGACTTGGAGATCTTCTGGTTGTTCTCGTCCATGAAAAGCTCGAAGTGGAAGGCCTCCGGCGGCTCGCCGCCCAGGGCCTTCACCAGCCGGTTCGAGACGCGGACGCTGTCGATCAAGTCCTTGCCCGAGGCCTCGAAGTCGACCCCCAGCGCCGTCCAGCGCGCCGCCCAATCCGGACGCCACTGCAGTTTTACGTGGCCGCCGGTCACCGGCAGCTCGGTCAGCGTCCCATCCTCATCCGCAAAGACGATCGTGCCCTTTTCGACGTTGCGTTCCAGGGTCGGCGCCTGAAGGACGCGGCCGGACTTCGGGCTGATCGGCAGGAACGGCGAATAGGTCGCTCGGCGCTCTTCACCCAGCGTCGGCAGCATGATCGCCTGGATGGCGTCGAAGCGCTGAAGGATGCGCAGCAGCACCTCGTCCAGCCGCCCGGACTTGTAGGTCTCGGTCGACGACATGAACGTGTAGTCGAAGCCGAAGCCGTCGAGGAAGGCGCGCAGGCGAGCATTGTTGTGCGCGCCAAAGCTCTCGTACTGGCCGAACGGGTCGCGCACGCTCGTCACCGGCTTGTCGCGGTCGAGCTCCAGCAGGTCCCGGTTGGGCACGTTGTCGGGGATCTTCCGGAACCCGTCCATGTCGTCGGAGAAGACGATTAGCTGGGTCGGGATCGCGTCCTCGGTCAGCGCTCGGAATGCAGTCCTGACCATCGTCGGCCGCGCCGCTTCGCCGAAGGTGCCCATGTGCGGCAGGCCTGAGGCTCCATAGCCACATTGCAGGATCACCGGTCGGGTCAGGGCCGGCAGAGCCTGCACGGCTTCAGCCAACTTGCCCTGGGCGAAGAGCGCCGCAGCGAAGTCGCGTTCGTCCTCGCTCAGGCGCTGGCGGGTGATCCGCTCCAGCAGCAGCCGCGCCTGCTCGAAGGGCCAGCTCTTCGCGTCTCGAGCTTGGTGGGAGAGACCGTGCAATGAGGGTTGGGAGGACATGGGGGCTCGCGGTACCGCCGTGCGCCCGCCGGCTCAAGCGGAGTTTTGCCTCGCCGTCACGAAGCTGCGCTATGCTGAACACATGATCCGAGGCCTCATTCCCCTGCTCGCTGTCCTGGCTCTCGCGGCCTGCTCCAAGCCCGCGTCCAAGGCCGAAGCGCCCAAGGCGCTCACCTTCTCCATCGTCTCGACCGAGTCGAGCCAAACCCAGATCGAGGAGTGGGGCCCCTTCCTGAAGGACATGGAAAAGGCCGTCGGCGTGCCGGTGAAGCCCTTCTTCGGGCCCAACTATTCCGCCCTGGTCGAGGCCCTGCGGTTCAAACAGACGGACCTGGGCTGGTTCACCAACCAGTCGGGACTGGAGGCGGTGCGTCGGGCGGGCGGCGAGGTGTTCGCCCGGACCACCCATCCTAAAGGCCACGACGGCTACCAGGGCGTGATCGTGGTCAAGAAGGGCTCGGGGATCACGCTCGAGAAGCTGCTGGCCTGCGGCAAGCGCTACGACTTCGGCATGGGCGACGCCAAGTCGACCTCCGGCACCCTGGCGCCCAACGCCTTCCTGTTCGGGCCGCGCGGGATCGATCCACAGACCTGCTTCAAGACGGTCCGGTCGGCCGGAGCGGAGGCCAACCTTTATGCGGTGGGCTCAGGCGTGCTGCCGGCGGCGACCAACAACACTCGCTCCATGGATCGCCTGTCGGCGATCGGGACCCCCATGGCCAAGAAGACGCTGGACAGCCTGCAGGTGATCTGGACCTCGCCGACCATCCCGGAGGACCCCATGATCTGGCGCGCCGATCTCGATCCCGCCACCAAGGCCAAGGTCGCAGACTTCATCTTCAGCTACGGCGTCGGCGACACGCCCGAAGCCGCGCGGCAGCGCGCCATCCTGGAGCGCATCCAGACCGGCCCGTTCAAGCACGCCAACAACACCCACCTGTTACCGGTTCGCGAGATGGAGGCCACCGGGCAGCTCGTCGAGGCCAAGGCCAAGGGCGATCAGGCCGCGATGGAAAAGGCGAAGGCCTCGCTCGCGCAGATCAAGACCGAAGAGGCGGCGCTTCCGAAGCCCTGAGGGCCCTCGAGCGCCGCCCACTTTCGCCGCCCCTCAGTCTAGGTGTCCGCGCTCAGCAGGAAGTGGCCCCTGAGCGCGGCGAAGGGCTGGCTGCGGTCGTCCTGCCAGGCGTCCACGTGCACGTTGGCGATGCGGCGGCCGACCTTTCGCAGCTCGGCGCGGGCGTAGGACGTGAGCGCTCGACCGGGCCGCAGGTACTCGATGGTGATGTCGATGGTCTTGTGCACTCGCATCGACTGCTGGGTCACGGAGAGCTGGGCGAGCGCCGTCGCCTCCAGGAAGGCGCCGATCACCCCGCCATGCAGCGCGGGCAGGAACGTGTTGCCCACCAGGTGCGGCGCGAACGGCAGGATGGCGGTCATCTCGTCGCCGGCCAGCTCGGCCCGCATGCCGAGGAACCGCACATAGGGGACGCGCTGCAGGAAGGTCTCGAGCTGTTCGGCCGGGCTGCTCATGCCGCGGCCCCCGTCGGGTGCGGCCGATTGAGTATGAAGGCCGCCTGCGCAGTGGCGACCAGGTCCGACCGGTCGAGGTCCCAGGCCTCGGCCCGCACGAAGCCGATGGTCCGGGTGAGCTTGTAGCAATGGGCCTCGGCGATCACGCCGGCCCGCGGCGCCGCGGCGCGCATGTAGTCGATGCGCAGGTCCAGCGTGGCGGTGGAGAAAGGTGCGGTCCCGGCGAAGGCGGACGAACTCATCGCCAGGCCGCAGGTGTGGTCAAGAAGGGTGATCACCACGCCCCCGGAGATCACCTGGGTGTCGGGGTCGCCGACCAGGTCTTCCCGCCAGGGGGCCTCGATCGAACCTCGCGCGACGTCGACTGAAAGGAGGCGAAAGCCAAGGGCGGCGGCCTGTGGAACGCTGGTGGCCATGTGCTCAGCCATCTGCCGGACGGTCGTCGGGACTTCGCTCATGTCCAACGGGGTAGGGTCGAACCCGCCCCGCGGTCAATGACGCGCGAAACGGGTTCTAGTGGACGAAGGTCGACACGTAGGCGATCAGCACGGCCATCAACGGCGTCGCGGCCATGGCGAAATTGGCGAACCCCAGGAAGGGAGAAGCTGCGTTTGACATGACATCCTCATCGGTTTTGGTCTGATGGGCGCCGGCTGGCGTCCTGATGGGGATCGATATATGCAAACCAATCGACGAATACTTGTTAAGTCTCAGTCATGACGTCGATTTAACATGATGACGACTTGGTAAGGTTGCGCGCGGGCTGAAGCGGACTAGATGCGATGTCATGATCCGACCGCAGGACCTGCTCTGCCCGAAGCCGGAGGGCCTCTATTGCGCGCCCGGCGATTTCTACATCGACCCCGTTCGGCCCGTGGCGCGCGCAGTGATCACCCACGGTCACGCCGACCATGCGCGCGCAGGTCATGGCGCGGTCCTCGCGACTATCGAGACCCTGGACATCATGGCCGAGCGCTACGGCCTGGACTTCGCCGGCGCCAAGCAGGCCGCGGCTTATGGCGAGGCCGTGCCGCGTGACGATGTCGAGGTGACCCTAGCTCCGGCCGGCCACGTTCTGGGCTCGGCCCAGGCGGTGGTCCGCTGGAAGGGCCTGACCATGGTGGTCTCCGGGGACTACAAGCGCCGCCGCGACCCGACATGCCCGGCCTTCGAGCCGGTTCCCTGCGACGTCTTCATCACCGAGGCCACCTTCGGCCTTCCGGTCTTCCGCCATCCAAGCGACAAGGACGAGATCGCCCGCCTGCTGCGCTCGGTGGCGCAGTTTCCGGAGCGCAGCCACCTGATCGGGGCCTACGCGCTCGGCAAGGCGCAGCGGATCATCCGCTTGCTTCGCGAGGCCGGCTGGGATCGGCCGATCTATGTGCACGGCGCGCTCGAGCGGCTGAACGCGCTCTACGAACGCCAGGGCATCGACCTCGGACCGCTCGAGCCCGCCACCTCCGCCAAGAAGCAGGACTTCGCGGGCGAGATCATCATAGCGCCGCCCTCGGCGACCCAGGACCGCTGGAGCCGCCGCTTCCCCGATCCCGTCACTGCCTTCGCGTCCGGCTGGATGCAGGTCCGCGCCCGGGCCCGGCAGCGCGGCGTGGAGCTGCCACTGGTGATCTCCGACCACGCCGACTGGGACGAACTCACCGCCACCGTCGACGAGCTGCGCCCGGCCGAACTCTGGATCACCCACGGCCGCGAGGAAGCCCTGGCCAGGTGGGCTGAGCTGCACGGCGTGCCTGCACGGGCGCTCGCCCTGGTGGGCTACGAAGAAGAGTCGGAGGACTAGGCGGTCGCGTGTCAGTGTCTCGGGCTCAGAAGGGGGAACCGCCATGACGCTCGAAGACATTTCCGAACTCAGCCAGGCGATCGCCGCCGTCGCCGTCCTGATCTCGTTGATCTACCTCGGGCAATCGCCGCTGGGGCAACCTAGATAGCGCCCATGCGCGCTTTCGCTGAGCTCCTCGACCGCCTGTCGCTCACGGGCTCGCGCAACGCCAAGCTGACGCTGGTGCGCGACTACCTGCGCGAGACGCCGGATCCGGATCGCGGCTGGGCGCTGGCGGCGCTGACAGGCGAGCTTTCCTTCGACGCCGCCAAACCGGCCTTCATCCGCAGGGCTGTCGAAGCGCGGATGGATCCGCAGCTGTTCTGGTGGTCCTACGACTACGTGGGAGACCTGGCTGAGACCGTCGCCCTGGTCTGGCCGGCGCGGCCCGGCGCCAACCGCGAGCCGGACCTCTCCGAGGTCGTCGATGCGCTTCGCGGCGCGACGCGGGCCGAAGTTCAGCAGCTGATCGAAAGCTGGCTCGACGCCCTGCAGCCCACCGGCCGCTGGGCGTTGCTGAAGCTGATGACGGGGGGCCTTCGTGTCGGTCTCTCGGCGCGCCTCGCCAAGCAGGCGGCGGCCGACCTCGGGCCGGTGGCGGTGTCCGAGCTCGAGGAGCTGTGGCATGCGTTGCATCCGCCCTACGAGGACCTGTTCGCCTGGCTGGAGGGCCGATCTGAGCGCCCGTCCTCGGACAACCCCGGCCGCTTCCGCCCCGCCATGTTGGCCCAGGCGATCGACGAGTCTGTGGACTTCGCCAAGCTCGATCCCGCCGACTACGCCGCGGAATGGAAGTGGGATGGCATCCGCGTCCAGGCGGTGAACGAGGCGGGAGCCCGGCGGCTCTACACGAGGACCGGCGACGACATCTCCCGCACCTTCCCCGACGTCGTGGACGCACTCACCGACGAAGGGGTCATCGACGGCGAACTGCTGGTGATGCGCGAGGGCAAGGTCGCGAGCTTCGCCGACCTGCAGCAACGCCTGAACCGCAAGGCGGTCGACGCGAAGCTGCTGGCGAACTTCCCGGCCGCCATCCGCGCCTACGACATCCTGGCCGAAGGAGCAGATGACACCCGGACACTGGCCTTCGCTGAGCGCCGCAAGCGCCTGGAGGCCTTCGTCGGCCGCCAGAACAGCTCGCGCATCGATCTCTCTCCCCTGCAGCCCTTCGCCAACTGGGTCGATCTCGCGGCGCTTCGCGCCAATCCGCCCGCCGGCGAGCCCCAGGTCGCCGAGGGTCTGATACTGAAACGCTGGGACTCGATCTACGAGGCCGGCCGGCCGAAGGGGCCGTGGTTCAAGTGGAAACGCGATCCGTTCCTCATCGACGCCGTCCTGATGTACGCCCAGCGCGGACACGGCAAACGCTCGAGCTTCTACTCCGATTACACCTTCGGGGTCTGGACGCAGGATGAGGCGGGCGCGCGCGTCCTGACGCCGGTCGGCAAGGCCTATTTCGGCTTCACCGACGACGAACTGAAGCAGATCGACAAATACGTCCGCGACCACACCATCGAACGCTTCGGGCCGGTCCGCTCTGTCCGCGCCGAACCTAGCGCGGGCCTTGTCTTCGAGGTCGCGTTCGAGGGCCTGCAGCGTTCCACCCGCCACAAGTCCGGCGTGGCCATGCGCTTCCCCCGGATCAGCCGCATCCGGTGGGACAAGCCGCCCGGCGAAGCGGACGAGCTTACGACGCTCGAGCGGATGCTCGCGCAGATGGAAGAACGCTGAATTTGCGGAGAGAACTCAACCAACAGCGGAGGTTGGTGGTAGGAGCGCCTCGGCAGCCAGAAATTTCCGCAAATCGCCGCCCGAGAACAGGACTGCGCGCACACCCGCCCGCAGCGCCGCCTCCAGGTCGGAGGGCTTGTCGCCCACCAGGATCGATCCCGCTTTGTCTATCGGCCACTCCGACAGCGCCCGCAGGATCATGCCTGGATTGGGCTTTCGGTCCGGCGGGTCGGGGTGGCGGTAGGCTTCAAGCGAGGCCTCCGGGTGCTGGGGCGCGTAGTAGAAGGCGTCGATCCGGGCGCCGGCTTTCGCCAGGTCCTCAGCCATCCGCGCATGAAGGGCGTGCATGTCGGCCTCGCTATAGAAGCCGCGGCCGACACCCGACTGGTTGGTCACCACGATGACCAGCCATCCCGCCTGGTTGAACGCTGCAACCGCCTCGCGCGCGCCTTCGATCCAGTGGAAGTCCTCCCAGCGGTGGACATAGCCCTGATCCTCGTTAAGCACGCCGTCGCGGTCGAGGAACAGCGCGGGACGAAGCGGAGTGGCGGGCTGGGTTTCGGGCACGCGGCGACTATAGCGGTGTGGGGCGCGCCGAGGCGATTTCAAAAAGCCCGTTTCGCCGTCTAAGGTTCGATCAATCCCTAAGCTTGAGGTGTCCGTTTGCCCGCGTCCCCGCCCGCCGTCCTCGAACTCGAGAATCTGCGGGTCGATTTCGACACCCATGACGCGACGGTGCAGGCGGTACGGGGCGTGTCGCTGACGATCCCGCGCGGCGAGACGCTGGGCGTGGTCGGCGAGAGTGGTTCCGGCAAGAGCCAGACCTTCATGGCGGTCATGGGGCTTCTGGCCCGCAACGGTCGCGCGTCCGGCTCGGCAAAATTCCTGGGCCAGGAGTTGCTGACGCTGAAGCCCCGCGAACTCAACCGCATCCGCGGGTCGAAGATGACCATGATCTTCCAGGACCCCCTGACGGCGCTGACCCCGCATGTGCGCATCGGCGAGCAGATCGCCGAGCCGCTTCGGCTGCACCATGGCCTCTCCGACCGCGACGCGACCGCGCGCGCCAGTCTCTGGCTCGAGAAGGTGCGGATTCCGGACGCTGCGAGCCGTCTGCGGCAATATCCGCATGAGCTCTCCGGCGGCATGCGTCAGCGCGTGATGATCGCGGCCGCCATGGCCGGTGGCCCGGAATTGCTGATCGCCGACGAGCCCACCACCGCCCTCGACGTGACCGTCCAGGCGGAAATCCTCGACCTGATGGCCGAGCTGCAGCGCGAGACCGGCACGGCCATGGTGCTGATCACCCACGACATGGGGGTGATCGCGAGGCTGGCGGACCGGGTCTGCGTCATGAAGGACGGCGCCTATGTCGAGGCGGGTCCGGCCGCCCAGCTCTTTGCCGCACCCCAGACCGACTACACGCGCGCGCTCCTGGAGGCGATCCCGAGGCTCGACCGCAAGGATCGCGGCGGCCGACCCACCCTGGCCCCTGCCAAACCCGACGCTCCGATTGTCGTCGAGGGGCGCGATGTGAAAGTCTGGTTTCCGGTCCGCCAGGGCTTCCTCGGCGCGCCGAAAACCTTGCGCGCCGTGGACGGCGTCTCCTTCCAGGTTCTGCAGGGCGAGACGCTGGGCGTGGTCGGCGAGAGTGGCTCGGGCAAGTCGACCCTGGCGCGCGCCGTGCTGAACCTGATCCCTGCCACGGGGGGTGCGGTGACCCTGATGGGCCGCGACATCACTCATGCTGAGCGCGAGGCGATGCGTGAGGCGCGTAAGGACCTGCAGATCGTCTTTCAGGATCCGCTGGCCAGCCTCGATCCGCGCGTCACCATCGGCGACTCCATCGCCGAGCCGCTGCAGGTCTTCCGCCGCGACATGAGCCGCGCCGAGCGCGACGCCGAGGTCGCCGCCATGATGGCCAAGGTCGAGCTCGACCCGTCGTTGATCAACCGCTACCCGCACGAGCTCTCCGGCGGCCAGAACCAGCGGGTGGGGATCGCCCGCGCCATGATTCTGAAGCCGCGGCTGGTGATCTGCGACGAGGCGGTCTCCGCCCTCGACGTCTCGATCCGCGCCCAGATCATCGACCTGCTGATCGCGCTTCAGAAGGAGATGGGCATGGCGATGATCTTCATCAGCCACGACCTGGCGGTGGTGCGCGAGATCAGCCACCGGGTGCTGGTGCTTTACCTCGGCCGGGTAGTGGAGCTTGCCGACCGCGACCAGCTCTACGCCGGAGCGCGGCATCCCTACACGAAGGCTCTGCTCTCTGCCGCGCCGATCCCCGATCCGGCCATCGAACGCACCCGCAAGCGCGTGAAGCTCGCGGGCGATCCGCCGAGCCCGATGGACCCGCGCGCGGCGCTGCGCTTCCTGCCCTCACGCCTGCCGCTCGACTCCAACACCCCCTTTACCGCGCCAGAGCTCCGGGAGGTCGCGCCCGGTCACCTGGTCGCCGAGTTCGACCCTCCCGCCGAAGCGGCATAGGAGGGTGCCATGAACGAGCCGGCCGAACCCCAGACCGCCACGGGCGGCTGTCTATGCGGCGCAATACGCTTTGCGCTGCGCGGGCCGCTGCCAGCGGTCAGCATATGCCATTGCTCCCTGTGTCGCCGCGTGTCGGGCGCGGCCTCGAATGCCGTGCTGAACGTGCGCGCGGAGCGTTTCGAATGGCTGGCGGGGCAGGGCCATTGGCGGGAATTCCGCACGACATCGGGGTGGGGGAGCTTCTTCTGCCCAACCTGCGGCAGCCCTACGCCGCACCTCCGCTCGGCCGGCGATAGCGTCCTGGTCCCAGCCGGCACACTCGACGTCGATCCTGGCTCGCGGGTGGCTGGCCACATCTTCGTGGGCTCCAAGGCCAGCTGGGATGTGATCGGGGGCGACGCTCCGCAGTTCGATGAATTCCCCGACAGGGCCTGACCGCGCATGGCGAAGATTACCCCTGTCCTGATGTCCGGCGGCGCCGGCACCCGGCTCTGGCCCGTGTCGCGGCGGGCCATGCCGAAGCAGTTTCATGCCCTGGGGGGCGAGCGCACCCTGATTCAGGAGACCGCGCTCCGTTTCACCACCGAGGCCTTCGCGCCGCCGGTGGTGATCTGCAATGTAAGCCACGCCGATCTGGTCCGCGAACAGCTTGGCGATGTCGGCGTCGCCGCCTTGCTGGTCCTCGAGCCACAGGGTCGCAACACCGGCGCGGCGGCGGCCATCGCCGCGGTGCTCGGTGAGCGCGACGGCCTCGATCTGGTCCTGCTGCTCAGCGCCGACGCTCGGGTGAGGGATCCAGCCGCCCTGCGCGCTGCGATCGCGGCCGGCGCTTCGGCCGCCGAGGCCGGCGCCCTGGTGATTTTCGGCATCACCCCCACCGCGCCTGAGACCGGCTACGGCTACATCCGCGCCGAGGCGGGTGACGGCCCGGTCCGCAAGGTCTCGGCCTTTGTCGAAAAGCCGGACCCGGCCACCGCCCGGGCCTACGTCGCCGACCCTGCCTACAGCTGGAACGCCGGCATCTTCCTGTTCCGGCCCAACGCCTTCCTGTCCGAGGCCGACCGCCTCGCGCCCGAACTCGCAACCGCCGCCCGCGCCGCGGTCGCCGAGGCGCCGCGCCAGGGTGACGCCATCCGACTGGGCGAGGCCTTCCTGAAATCCCCCGCCGTCCCGGTGGACGTCGCCGTCTTCGAGAAGACCGACAAGGCGGTGGTGGTCTCCGCCGACATCGGCTGGAGCGACGTGGGAGCTTACGAAGCGCTTTGGGCGGAGGCCGGCAAAACCGCATCGGGCGATGTGCTGGAGGGGCCGGCGATCACGGCCGACAGCAGGAACTGTCTGGTGATGTCGGACGGCCCGACCGTGGTGATCTCAGGCGTCGAAGACCTGGCGGTGATCGTCGAGAACGGGGTGGTCCTGGTCACCCGTCGCGATGCGCCCGGCGCGGTCCGGGCCGCGGTCGAGGCGGTCCGCAAGGCCGGTCGCGAGGATCTTCTCTAGGCGCCGCATTGCAGCAGGACCGGCCCACCGTTAGGTTGCGCGCCTTTCGCGGACCCCGGCTTAGCCATGACCCTTGCTTTCGAAGACATCCTCGCCGCCCGAGACCGGCTGCAGGGTCATATTGAGCGCACACCCTGCCGCCACTCGCGCACCCTGTCGGAGATCACAGGCGCGCAAGTCTGGGTGAAGTTTGAGAACCTGCAGTTCACGGCGGCCTACAAGGAACGCGGCGCGCTCAACAAGCTGCTGCAGCTCACCGACGCCGAGAAGAAGCGCGGCGTCATCGCCGCCTCGGCCGGCAACCACAGCCAGGGCCTGGCCTACCACGCCGCCCGCCTCGGCATCCCGGTGACCATCGTCATGCCGCGTGGCACGCCCTTCGTGAAGGTGCAGCAGACCCGCGCCCACGGCGCCGAAGTGGTGATCGACGGCGACGGCTATGACGACGCCTCGGCCTTCGCCATGAGCCTGCGTGACGAACGCGATCTGGTGTTTGTGCATCCGTTCAACGACCTCGACGTCATGGCCGGCCAGGGCACGGTGGCGCTCGAGATGCTGGAGGATGTGCCGGAGCTGGAGGTCCTGCCGGTGCCGATCGGCGGCGGCGGCCTGATCGCCGGCATGGCAACGGCGGCGAAGCACGTCAATCCGCAGGTCAAGGTGATCGGCATCGAGCCGGCCATGTATCCCTCCTTCACCGCCAAGATGCGCGGCGTGAACGCGGGCGCGAGCTCCGGCGGCGCGACCATCGCCGAAGGCATCGCGGTCCGGCAGGTGGGCGACGTCAGCTATGCCGTCGCCCGGCCGTTGGTCGACGAGGTCCTGCTGATCGAGGAGCCGTTCTTCGAGCGGGCCATCGCCCTCTACTGCAACGTCGAGAAGACTGTGACCGAAGGTGCTGGCGCCGGCTCCCTTGCCGCCCTGCTGGCCTTCCCCGAGCGGTTCCGGGGCAAGAAGTGCGGCTTGGTCATCACCGGCGGCAATATCGACACGCGCCTTCTGGCGTCCGTCCTGACCCGCGAGCTTGTCCGCGACCAGCGGATCGTCAGTCTACGGATCATTGGCGACGACCGGCCGGGGCTGCTGGCGAACGTTTCGGCCATCATCGGTCAGATGGGCGCCAACATCATCGAGGTGGCCCATAACCGCCTGGCGCTGGACGTGCCGGCCAAGGGCGCGGAATTCGACGTGATGATCGAGACCCGCGATGCCCAGCACACCCAAGAGATCATGGATGCCCTCCGCGAGCGCGGCTATCCGCCCAGGGCTGTTTGAGAGGTCTGAATTGATGTTCCGTACCCTGATGGTTGCGCTCGCCGCGTTGTCGCTGGCCGCTTGTCACCCAAAGGCCGCCCAGGTCGCCGACCAGAGCGCCGCAGCCAAGGCCTTCCTCGCCAACAACGCCAAGCAACCGGGCGTCGTCACCCTGCCGGACGGCCTGCAGTACAAGATCGTGCGCTCGGGTCCCGCGACCGGCTCGAAGCCGCACATCAATGACGAGGTGAAGGTCAACTACGAAGGCAAGCTGATCGACGGCAAGGTCTTCGATAGCTCCTATGAGCGCGGCCAGCCCGCCGCCATGCCGTTAAAGCACCTGGTGAAAGCTTGGCAGGAAGCACTGCAGCTCATGCGCCCGGGCGACGAGTGGATCCTCTACGTCCCTCCGGAGCTCGGCTACGGCGCCGAGGGCGCGGGCAACGGCGAGATCCCCGGGGGCGCCGCACTGATCTTCAAGATTGAACTGATCGACTTCCTCCCCGGCCCCGGCAGCGTCGAACAGGGCTAGAGCGCGCGCCGCATGCCGGCGTGGCTCTTCGCGAACCCCAGCCGTTCGTAGAACCGCTGTGCGTCCAGCCGGCTGTTGTGGGTGAGGAGCTCGATGTTGCGGCACCCGCGGCGGCGCGCCTCGTCCATCGCCCAGGCGATCATCACCTGGCCGAGCCCCTGGCCGCGCAGCGTGCTGTCGACCCGCACGGCCGCGATCAGCGCCAGCTCGGCGCCCTGGTTGGACAGGCCCGGGATAAAGGTCAGCTGCAGCGTACCGACCACAGCGCCCGATCCGGCCTCGGCCACCGCGAGCAGGTTGCGCGTGTCCGTCATGACTTTGTCGAACGCCTCGAAATAGCTGGGCAGCGGCGGGTCGGCGACGATCTCGCGTCCAGCCCCCAGGTCGTCGTCCGCCAACAGCCTCACGATCGCCGCGAGGTCCTCCCGGCGCGCTTCCCGCAGCGTGATCGCGGGGACGGAGGGCGCCTGGCCAGGTCTAGGCAGGGACGGACGCCCGCCGGCTCGCACCCACGATCATCAAGGCCACGATGACCCCGATGATCCCGCCGGCTGCCAGCCCTTGCAGCCAGAACAGCGCCGGCGGCGTCTTGAAGAACATCGAGGATGCGTTGGCCAAGGCAGCACCTGGCAACGCACCGGCGATGAACAGGTAGGTGGAAAGCCGGGACGTCGTCATCGGCCGCGACGGCATCGCCTCGGCGTTCTCGATGTCACGCTTGATGGTCCGCCTGCTCAGGAAGAAGCAGAGCATGGCCAAGGGCGTGATCGCCGTCGACAAATAGACCGTCGTCTTGATGCCGTGGGCCGAGGCCGCCGCGCAGGTCGCCTTGGCGGCGTCGACCGCCGTCCTGCAAGCCTGAAGGTCGAGGCCAGCCCCCGTAAGGTAGTGGTTGGTCATGGCGTCGGTGGTCATGCCGAACGCCGTCGGCCCGCCGCCGAGCCCGATCATGTTGATGGCGAAGAGCAGGACGGCGGCGCTCAGCGCGCGCATCGCCGGCGGCACCAGGCTCTGTACCCCGCCGTAGACGGGTCCCCACCAGGCTCCCACGCCGATGTTGGGAATGACCAGCAGGATCAGGGCGATCAGCATGTTGTTCGTGCCGATCGCGTACCAGAGGATAGGCAGGCTGACGAAGGGCACGAGCAGGGGGAAAAGCGCGTAGTTTCGGACGTCCTTGGCGCCCCAGCGGTCTGCCAGGAAGCCACCCAGCCAAGAGCCGAAGGCCCCGCCGAACCCAGCGCCCAGGCCGAGCGCCAGGCTGATGAAGCCCAGCGGAGGCTTGCCTGGCGCAGGCGCCATGCCGAACTGTCCGGCCAGCACCGTCAGCTCATGGGCATGGTTGCGCAGGAAGAAGGGCGTGAAGAACTGGCCGTGGGCGTAGCTCACGAACGAGGTCAGCGCCCCGCCCATGGCGAACAGCCAGAACGTCGGCCGTTGCTCGAGGGTCGAGAACACCATCAGCAGCGGGATGTGGTTCGACGCATTGGCCGCGGCCTGGGCGTCGCGGCTCAGCTGGCTGCGCGGCTCGCGGAGCGTCAGTATGGCCAGGACCGCGAAGACCAGGCCGGGCGCGCCGGCCACCATGAAGGCCGTGCGCCACCCGTAGTGCTCGGCGACGATGCCGCCGATCGCCATCCCCAGCAGGGTGCCGATGGAGATGCCCATCGAATAGATGGCCAGAGCCGTGGCCCGCTTGTTCGCGGGGAAGTAGTCGGCGAGCAGGGAATGGGCTGTCGGCGAACAGCCGGCCTCGCCGATGCCGACGCCGGCCCGCGCGAAGGCCAGCACGGCGTAGCTCCTGGCGAGGCCGGAGATCACCGTGAAGCCGCTCCAGAGCGCCAGCGAGATCGTCATCACCCACGGGCGATTGTGCTTGTCGGCCACCCGCGCGATCGGAATGCCCAGGATCGTATAGACGGCCGCGAAATAGATGCCGCCCAGGGCCCCCATCTGGCTGTCGGTCAGCCCCAGGTCGTTCTTGATGCTCTCGCCGATGGTCGTGATGATTTGTCGGTCCAGGAAATTGACCGTGTAGATCGCGACCAGCAGGGTCAGGGCGTAGCGGCCGTAGCTCGCGCTCACCGGCGCAAAGCGAGGCGCTGAGGGCGCAATAGCGCCCGGTTCCAAGACGACGTCAGCCACGTCCAATCCTCCCCGCGTTTTCTTGTTCTTGCGGGCATGTAGCCACGGCTTGGGCGGCCGCGCCAGCGAACGCTGTCCTGCGACGCGGCCCTTTGAGGCGCCGGGTCGCGGGTCTAGCGTCGGTCCATGAACGAACTGGCCGCCACCCGCGAAATCCTGCAGACCCTGATCGGGTTCGACACCACCTCGCGGGGCTCCAACCTCGCCCTGATCGAGTGGGTCGAGGCCTACCTCGACGGACATGGCGTGCCGCACCGGCGGGTGCCCAATGCCGATGGGACCAAGTCCAACCTCCTGGCTTCCATTGGGCCGGCCGTCGAAGGCGGCGCTGTGCTCTCCGGTCATACCGACGTGGTGCCGGTGGACGGTCAGCCCTGGAGCTCGGACCCTTTCACCGTCGTCGAGCGCGATGGGCGGCTCTACGGGCGAGGGACCTGCGACATGAAAGGGTTCCTGGCCCTGGCGCTCAGCGCCGTGCCGGACCTCCTCGCCGCGCCGCTGCGCCGGCCGGTGCACCTGGCCTTCTCCTATGACGAGGAGATCGGCTGCCTGGGCGCGCCCGCGCTGATCGAGGTCATCAAGCGCGAGCTACCCGGACCCGCCTTCGTGGTGGTGGGCGAGCCGACCGACATGGTGGCGGTGAACGGCCACAAGGGCATCGCCACCTTCCACGTGACCGTCACCGGGCGCGAGGCGCACTCCAGCCAGACCCAGCAGGGCGTCTCTGCGGTGATGGCGGCGGTGAAGCTGATGGCCACCCTGACCGAGCTCGCAGAAGGGCTCGAGCGCGAGGCTGACCCCGCCTCTCCCTTCACGCCCAAGGGCGCGACCCTGACCATCGGCATGGTCAACGGCGGCACGGCCCACAACATCCTGGCCCGCGAGTGCAACTTCGTCTTCGACCTGCGCTGCCCGCCGACTCTCGAGCCGCAGGCAGTGCTGGCGCCGTTCTTCGCGGAGGTCCGGGCGATGGACGCCGCGCTGAAGGCCCGCGCGTCGGAGGCCGGCGTGACGATCGAGATGCACTCCAATGTGCCGGGCTTCGCGCCCGAGCCGGACGGCGCCGCGGAGTCCTTCGCGCGCCGCCTGGCCGGCGACAACGGCCCGCCGCGCGCGGTCTCCTTCGCCACCGAAGCGGGGCAGTTCCAGCGCGCCGGCCTTTCGACCGTGCTCTGTGGACCGGGCTCCATCGAGCAGGCCCACCAGCCGGACGAATTCGTCGAGATCGCTCAGATGGAACGCGGCCAGGCCTTCATGCGCCGCTTGGTGGAGTGGGCCGCTTCGGCTGGATGAACGAGCGGCGAAGCAAGAGGTCGAGGGGGTTCCAGGTCATCGCCCGCGCGATCGCCCAGGAGCCGACCTTTCGGCTTGCCTGAGCTTCGCGGCGGGCCTCCAGCGCGACACCAACACGCCGGATGCCGGAGGAGAGGCCGCGGATCGGCGTCACCACCTCGCCCCGCGTGGCGTGACGGGCGAATAGCACCACCGTCGCCAGGATGTGCAGCGGCAGGGTCAGCCAGAACAGCACCGGCGGGGTGTCCTTGACGAACACCCAGAAGCGGTTGCGGCTGCCGTGGAACACCGCGAAATCGCCGCGTCGCCCGCCGCTGGAAGCCGAACCCACGTGGCGAACCACCGCATCGGGAACCAGCAGGGTAGGCTCCCCGATCAGCCGCATGCGGTAGCCGAAGTCCACGTCCTCGCAGTAGCAGAACAGCCGCTCGTCGAAGCCGCCGAGCCGCAGGAAGAGCGCGCGGTCGACCAGCATCGCCCCGCCGCACGCCGAGAACACCCAGCCCGGTGCGATCGCATCCGGGTTGGGGTGGGTGTAGCCGCCGCGGAACGGAAATCCCGCCAGCGACATGACATCGCCCAGCCCGTCGAGACGGGCGGTGTCCTCCGCCATCAGCTGGCGCGAGGCGAAGGCGTGGACGTCGGGGTTCGCCTCCGCCGCGACCATCAACCGCGCCAGCCAGTCGGGCTCGGCGAAGGCGTCGGGGTTGAGCAACGCCAGCCACCGCCCGCGCGCCGTTCGCGCCGCCTGGTTCACCGCCGCTGCGAAGCCCAGGTTGTCACCGTTCTCGATCAGCCGGATCGCCGGATCGGCCTTGGCTGCAGCCTGGGCCGTCCGGTCGGTCGAGGCGTTGTCGACCAGGATGATCTCGTAGTCGGCGAACGATTGGGCGCGCACCGTCGCGAGGCACTGCGCGAGCATGGGGCCGCTCTCGTAGACCACCACCACGACGCTGATCTGGGGCGAAGAAGGGTTGTCTTTCGCCGCATCACGCGCCATCCGGAAGTCTGCTCCGCTATCTTCGGGTCCACATGACGACGATCACGCCGCTGGCCTTGGCCGAGGTCCTGCTTATCACGCCGAAGCGCCATGGCGATGCCCGCGGCTGGTTCGCGGAAACCTGGAGCCGCGAGGCGCTTTCCAAGGCCGGGATCCAGGCCGACTTCGTGCAGGACAATCAGGCGTTCAACGCCAAGGCCGGGACCGTCCGCGGCCTGCACTTCCAGAAGGCGCCGCACCCGCAGGCTAAGCTGGTCCGTGTGCTCAGGGGCGCGATCTACGACGTCGCCGTGGACGTCCGCCCAGGCTCGAGGACCTACGGCCAGTGGGTCGGCGCCGAGCTCACCGCGGAGCGCGGCGAACAGCTCTTCGTGCCCCGCGGCTTCGCTCACGGCTACGCGACCCTCACCGACGACTGCGAGCTCTTCTACAAGGTCGACGGCCTCTACGCGCCGCAGGCGGAAGGCGGCGTGCTCTGGAACGACCCCGACCTCGCCATCCCCTGGCCCCTAAGGGGCGAGGCGATCCTCTCCGACAAGGACAAGATCCTCCCCCGCCTCAAGGACATGCCCAAAGCCGCCTTCTGAACGCGCCGGTTCAAGCCCTCGCCGGGATCCGCACCATCATCTTGCGGTAAGAGCGCAGGAAGCAGGACTTCGCCCGCTCC
>DASXKT010000338.1:0-9546 GCA_036496685.1 Phenylobacterium sp. | reverse complement strand
TGCCGATGATGCGGGTTGGCGAGACTTGGAGCTTCGTCATCCCGGCGGCCATCGCCTATGGCGACCGCGACCGCCCGCCGATCCCTTCGGGCAGCACCCTGCTCTTCGAGATCGAACTGATCGCGATCCCGCCTGAGGGGTGACCGCTTAGGCCGACCCGCCCTTGTTGGGGTTGATCAGGTACTTCTCGCCGGTCGCGCGCTTGTTGTAGGCGGCGATGATCTCCGGCTGCAACGCCTCGGCCAGGCTGATCTCGGCAGTGTAGTGGCTGGCGAACGTGGTCTTGAGCTCGGCGGCGACGCGGTCGCGCAGCTTCTGGCCCTCTGCCGGCCCGATCTTCATCAGGAAGGGCGTGAGCAGCCAGCCGCCCAAGCCCCAGGCCATGCCGTAGCTGCGGACCAGTTCCGTCGGCCGGGTGTCGAGCCCGCCGTAGATGTAGACCTGCTTGTGGGTGGTCGAGCCGTAGCGACTGTAGGTCGTCATCCGCTGGACGGCGGCGGTCTCCATCGCCGAAAGGATCTGGCCCGCGAGCTTACCGCCGCCGATCGCGTCGAAGGCGAGCGTGGCGCCGGTCTCGACGAGGGCCTTGATCAGGTCGTCCATGAAGCTGGGCGAGGTGGAATCGACGACGTGCTTGGCGCCGATGTCGGTGAGGATCTTCGCCTGCTCGGGGCTGCGGACGATGTTCACCAGCGCCACGCCGTCCTTCAGGCAGATCTTGTTCAGCATCTGGCCGAGGTTGGAGGCTGCGGCGGTGTGGACCAGCGCGGTGTGGCCCTCGGCGCGCATGGTCGCCACCATACCCAGCGCCGTCAGCGGGTTGACGAAGCAGGAGGCGCCGTCGGCCGCGGTCGCGCCTGGCGGCAGCGGCAGCACGTCAGTGGCTTTCAACGTGCGGTACTGGGCGTACATGGCTCCGCCGATCCCGGCCACGGTCTTGCCGAGCAAGGCCTGGGCTGCGGGATCGGAGCCCGCTGCGACGACAACGCCGGCCCCTTCGTTGCCGACCGGCATCGACTGGTCGACGCGGCCGGCCATGGCGCGCATGAAGGGCTGCGGGACGGTGGCGGTGACCACCGGTCCGGCCGCGGCCTTGGCTGTCGACATGTCGGCGGCGCCGAGCAGCAGGCCGAGGTCGGACGGATTGATCGGCGAGCCCTCGATTCGAACGAGGACCTCGTCGGGGGCAGGATCGGGGATATCGACCTTGGCCAGCGAAAGCTCGAGCTCGCCGCTCGCCTTGATCAGCGAGCGCAGTTGCAGGCCGGAGCCCGGATTGCCGTTGGCCATGGTGATGTCCCTCGTCCCGTCGTTGGAGCGGTGGAGACAGAACCGCTTTGCGGCCGCCGGGGCAAGACGAGAAGCCTCACGGGCAGCGCCGGAGTGGTTTCCAGGCTAAGGTCCGAGGATGAGCGACACGCCCCCCTCCGGCGCGCGGACCGCGCCCTCGACCGCGCGCAACCGCGAACCGATCCTGGGGGTCTTGCGGCCGCGGATGCCGGCCGGCGCCCGAGTGCTGGAGGTTGCGAGCGGGGCCGGGGAGCACGGCATGTTCCTGGCCGCCGCCCTGCCTGGCGTGCATTGGCAGCCTACCGACCGGGATCCGGAGGCGCTCGCCAGCATCGCGGCGTGGCGCGACCAGGCAGGGCTTGCGAACCTCGCTCCGCCGCAGCGGCTCGACGCAGCTGACCTGGCCACCTGGCCCGCGGGGCCGTTCGACGCCGTCGTCTGCATCAACATGATCCACATCTCCCCCTGGGCGGCCACTCAGGGACTGATGACCGGCGCCGGCCGGGTGCTGCAGCCTGGAGGTCGGCTCTTCCTCTATGGGCCGTTCCTGGAGGCCGACGTGGGGACGGTCCCCAGCAACCTCGCGTTCAACGAAAGCCTGAAGGCGCGCGATACGGCCTGGGGCCTGCGGGACCTCGCCGAGGTGTCGAGGCTTGCGCAGGCGCACGGGCTCAGCCTTGCTGAGCGGATCGCCATGCCCGCCAACAACCTCGTGGTGATGTTCGAGAAGGCCTAGGGCTTCTTCAGGTCGGGGCGGGACGCCAGGAAGGCGGCGCGCTCGGCGGCGCTCAGCACCTTGGCCGGCTTCTGCCGCGACACCATTGGCGTCGGAGGTGCGTAGACGCCGGCTGGGGCCGAGCCGCCCTTGATGTCCGAGAGGCGCTTGGGCGGAGGTTTCATCGCACGTCCTAGCGCTTGCGAAAGCGCTTGGCCTCGGCCGCCAGGGACGCGCCCCAGGGATCGGGGCGGTTGTCTTCCGGCTGGAAGGGGAGGGATCCGGCCACGCCGCGGAGCGCGAGCCAGAGCGGTTGGCTGAAGTGGCCTAGTACCCGCAGAGGCCGACGCTTGTCGTCGGTGACGTCCCAGCCCTCCGCCTCGAAGGCTGCGACCTGGGCCGGCAGGGACAGGCGGTCAGCGCCGTCCCAGCCGGTGGGGCGGGGATGGTCTTCGGCCTGATCGGCGGTGAGACCAAGATTCTGCAGGGCGCACGCGTCGATCTCGGGATGCTCGGCGCGGGCCTCGGGCTCGGCGAACTCGCGTCTCAGCAATGCGCGGTATTCCAGGTCGGCGACGCCGGGCAGATCGAGGAGGCGGCGAAGCGCGGGCATGACTTGGCCTACCGCGGTTTGCAGGCCTTAGCTTGAAAAAACGCCCGACGGTGTCGGAACGTGATCGGCGCCAACGTCCTTGGTCCGGCAACCGCTCGTGGAGAACGCCATGCCGAAGATCCAACCCTTCCTGTGGTTCGACAACGAGGCCGAAGAGGCGATGAACTTCTACGTCTCCCTCTTCCCCAACTCGAGGGTGCTCACGACCCAGCGTTATGGGCCCGGCGGGCCTGGACCCGAGGGCAGCGTGATGACCGCCGGGTTCGAGTTGGACGGCCAGCGGATCACCGCCCTGAATGGCGGTCCGCACTACAAGCTCTCCGAGGCCTTCTCTTTCGTCATCGACTGCAAGGACCAGGCGGAGGTCGACTGCTACTGGGACAAGCTCGTCCAGGGCGGAGAGCCCAGCCAATGCGGCTGGCTGAAGGATCGCTTCGGCCTATCCTGGCAGGTCGTGCCGCAACAGCTGTTTGCGACGATCGGCGGACCTGACCCCGAGGGGCGGAGCCGGGCGATGGCGGCGATGATGCAGATGGTCAAGCTCGACGTCGCCAAGCTGGTGGCGGCCTATGAGGGCAAGGCTGCCGCCTAGCGGAAGAGCGCTAGATCGACCGCGTCGCCCATCACGCGGTAGCCGGCGTCGTTGGGGTGCAGCCAGTCGCCGGATTGCAGCTCGGCGCGCATGCGCTCGGGCTTGGCCGGATCACGCGTGGCAGCATCGAAGTCGATGACTCCGTCGAATTCCCGGGAGGTCCGGATCCAGGCGTTGATCTTCTGGCGCTCGGCGTCGCCCGGCGCGCCGTAATAGGCCGCCCCGCCGTAAGGGAGGATGGTCGCGCCGATGATCTTCAGGCCATGGCTGTGGGCGCGGGCGATCAGCTGCCGGTAGCCGGCGATCAGCGCCTCGGCGCTGGGCGGCGCGGTCCGGCTGGCGCCCAGGTCGTTCACCCCCTCCAGGACGATCACGTGGGTGGCGCCTGGAACCGACAGTACGTCGCGGTCGAAGCGGGTAAGCGCGCTTTGGCCGAAGATGGCGATCGCCCCGTCGCTGATCACCCGGTTGCCGCCGATCCCCGCGTTGACCACGGCGACCGGACGGGCAGGGGATTTCTCGGCGAGCCGCTCGGCCAGGCGGTCGGGCCAGCGGTGGTTGGCGCCGTTCGTCGAGGTGTAGCCGTCGGTGATCGAGTCGCCGAAGGCCACGATCACCGGGGCTGGCGGGGTCGCGGGATCCACTTCCATACCCGCGAGGAAAGCGCGGTAGGTGGCCGGGCCCGTGATCGGACCAAGGTCCTTGGTCGCATCGCCCGGCGCAACCTGCACAAGCTCCGAGCCACTCATGTGGCAGGTGCAGCCGTTGGTGTCGGCCGGCAGGAAGAGGCTGACCCGCAGACGGGAGAGCGCCTTGGTCGGAAGCGCGACAGGATCGCTGACCAGCGGCGCGCCCGGCGGCACGCTCGCGGTCGTGGCTCCGGAGAAGTTTACCGGGCGGTCGCTGCCCGGTACGACCGAGCCATCGGAGGCCAGCAGGGCGACCCGCGCGGCGCCGACGGCCAGCGGGCGCGTCCCATATTCGTTGGTGAGCCGCAGGCGCAGGCGTCGCCCGCCTGCGCTCAGCCGGACCACCTGCACGACGGTCTGGTTGTTGAATGTGGGCGTGCCGCGCGCCGGATTGTTCGCCGGCGCGGCCATGGGCGGAGCGGGCGAAGCGCCCCAGCTGCCGATCCACCGCTCGGCCGCTGCATGCGCCTGAGATCCCAGGAGCGCGAGCGCGCAGACCAACCCCGTCAGACGCATGGCGATCCCCCCAGAGTCGCTTATCGGCGGCTTTTCCTTGACCGCCACTAGGTGACCTTCCGATAAGTCGCCCCACGGATCAACGGAGCACCGGGGCAGATGAGCGAAGAGGCCAATCCAGCCGAAGCACGCGAGGCGATGGAATATGACGTCGTCATCGTGGGCGCGGGCCCCTCGGGCCTGGCCGCGGCGATTCGGCTGAAGCAGCTCGCGCAGGCCGCCGGAACCGAGATTTCGGTGGCGGTGCTGGAGAAAGGCTCCGTGGTCGGCGCGCACATCCTGTCGGGCGCGGTGATCGATCCCAAGGGTATCAACGAACTCTTCCCCGACTGGAAGGCCATGGGCGCGCCCTTGGAGACCCCGGTCACCGAGGACAAGTTCGTGATCCTGGGCCCGCAGGGTTCCATGGGCCTGCCGATGTTCGCCATGCCGCCCTTCATGCACAACCACGGCAACTACGTCGCCTCGCTGGCCAACGTCTGCCGTTGGCTGGGCCAGCAGGCTGAGGCGCTGGGCGTCGAGGTCTATCCCGGCATGGCGGCGTCAGAAGCGGTGTTTGACGATGCGGGCGCGCTGAAGGGCGTCGTTGCGGGCGTGTTCGGGATCGACAAGACGGGCGCCAAGACGACGGACTATCAGCCCGGCATCGAACTGCACGGCAAGTACGTCTTCATCGGTGAAGGCGTGCGCGGATCGCTCTCCAAGCAGTTGCGGGCGAAATACAGCCTGGCC
This sequence comes from Phenylobacterium sp., assembly GCA_036496685.1. Classification (GTDB taxonomy): domain Bacteria; phylum Pseudomonadota; class Alphaproteobacteria; order Caulobacterales; family Caulobacteraceae; genus Phenylobacterium. The sequence continues at coordinate 4,399 of DASXKT010000338.1, read as the reverse complement.
GAGGGCGTCGATCCCGAAAAGTACGGTATCGGCCTGAAGGAGATCTGGCAGGTTCCTGACGAGGTCTTCAAGCCGGGCCTCGTGCAGCACACGTTGGGCTGGCCGCTGGACGACCAGACCGGCGGCGGCAGCTTCCTGTACCATTTCGGCGACAACTACGTGTCCATCGGCTTCGTGGTGCACCTCAACTACAAGAACCCCTGGCTGTCGCCTTTCGACGAGTTCCAGCGGTTCAAACACCACCCCGAAATCGCCAAGCACCTCAGCGGCGGCAAGCGCATCGCCTATGGCGCGCGGGCCATCAGCGAAGGCGGGCTGCAGTCGGTGCCGCGGCTCTACTTCCCGGGCGGAGTGCTGCTCGGCGACAGCGCCGGCTTCGTCAACGTGCCCAGGATCAAGGGCAGTCATAACGCCATGAAGAGCGGCATGATGGCGGCCGAGGCGGCCTATGCGGCCATCCAGGCTGGCCGTTCGCGCGACGATCTCGTGGAGTACGAGAGCGCCTATCAGAAGTCCTGGGTGCGCAAGGAACTGCACACGGTGCGCAACGCCAAGCCGATGCTGTCGAGGTTCGGCAACGCGTTGGGAGTTTTGCTGTCGGGATTCGACATGTGGTGCACGCAGCTGCTGGGCGGCTTCTCGTTCTTCGGGACGATGCACCACCACAAGAACGACGCCGATTGCACGGGCCTGGCCAAGGACTACAAGCCCATCGCCTATCCGAAGCCGGACGGGGTGCTGTCGTTCGACAAGCTCTCCAGTGTCTTCCTCTCCAGCACCAACCACGACGAGAACCAGCCGGCGCACCTGAAACTGCGCGACCCGGCGGTGCCGATCTCGATCAACCTGCCGAAGTATGGCGAGCCCGCGCGGCTCTATTGCCCGGCCGGCGTCTACGAGGTGCTGTACGACGACAAGGGCGAGAACCCGAAGTTCCAGATCAATTTCCAGAACTGCGTCCACTGCAAGACTTGCGACATCAAGGACCCGTCCCAGAACATCAACTGGACGACGCCGCAGGGTGGCGACGGGCCGAACTATCCCAATATGTGACGGGGGGCTGCCTTGCGGCAGCCATCCTTAGGTCCGAGAGTGGAACTATGCGCTTCCCCCTGCTGCTGACCGCTGCCGCCCCGCTCGTCCTGCTTGCCGCCTGCGCCACCGCGCCAGGGATGGCCAAAGCGCCGCCGCCGGCCAACGATGCGACGGCGGGTATCTCCTCCTACGGCATGTTCCTGGCCGGCGAGGCTGCGCTGAACAACGGCAAGAGCGGAGACGCCGCACGGTTCTTCGACAAGGCGCGTATCGACACCGGCGACCCGCTGATCGCGGACCGGGCGTTCACCGCGGCCCTGCTGGCCGGCGATATCGAAAAGGCCGCCGCGCTCGCCCCGACCGGCGACGAGGCCTCGGAAGCCTCCAAGCGCCTGGGCAAGCTGGTCCTGGCCGTGGAGGCCATGGCGGACGGCAAGGGCAAGGACGCTTCCGCCCTGCTGTCCGGCGAAAGCATCGCCTTCCCGCACAAGCCGGCGGCCGCCCTGCTGGCGCCTTGGGCCGCGGCCCAGGCCGGCGATGTGGAGAATTCGCTGGTGCGGCCGCAGGTGCGCGGCGACCGGTTGGTGGACTATTTCGGCCAGCTCGGTCAGGCGGCGCTGTTCGAACGGGCCAGGCGCTACGAGGAAGCCGAGACCGACTACAAGGCGGTGGCCTCGGTCGCCAATCCCACCGAGATGGCGACACTCGCCTACGGGTCGTTCCTGGAGCGGCGTGGTCGCCGCGTCGACGCCCTGGCGCTCTATGAGGAGCAGCTCGCCCGCGAACCGTCTAGCATCGGGCTGAAGGCGGCCAAGGCGCGGGCCTCGGCGGGCAAGGTCACGCCGCCGATCCCCACGATCCGCGAGGGCGCCGCCCAGGCGCTGCTGGCGCCGGCGGCGACCATGCTTGCGGCCAAGCAGGCGCAGCTTTCGCTCGCCTACCTGCGGCTGGTTCTGCGGCTCGACCCGCAACGGGATGAGGCCTGGGTGATGGTCGGCGACCTGATGCAGGGCGCGGGCGATGTCGATTCGGCGCGCGCGGCCTACGCCCGGCCCAAGGTCGGCTCCTCGGAGTACGCCGCCGCCCAGGCCAAGCTCGCCTGGACCTATCAGACGGCCGATGACAAGGAGACCGCACTTAAGCTCGCCCGCGCCGCGGCGGCGTCCGGAGACAGCGACGCGCGCGTGACCCTGGCCGACCTGCTGCGGTCTGACGAGCAGTATCCCGAGGCGGTCGAGGTGCTGACCGGCCTGATCGGCGAATCCAGCAAGCCTGACTGGCGGCTGCTCTATTCGCGAGGCGTTTCCTACGAGCGGATGGGCCGCTGGCCTGAGGCCCAGGCCGACCTGCAGGCGGCGCTGGCGCTGCGTCCCGACGAGCCGGAGTTGCTGAATTATCTTGGCTACTCCTGGATCGACCGCGGCGAGCACCTGAAGGAGGCGCTCGCCATGGTCCAGAAGGCCGTGGGCGCCGACCCGCGTTCCGGCGCGATGGTCGATTCCCTCGGCTGGGCCTACTACCGGATGGGCGACTACAAGCAGGCCGTCGAGAAGCTGGAGCAGGCCGTCGAGCTCGAGGCGGGCGATCCGGAGATCAACAACCACCTCGGCGATGCCTATTGGAAGGTCGGGCGGCGGGATGAGGCGCAGTTCCAGTGGCGCCGCGTGCTGACCCTGAAGCCCGACGACAAGATCAAGCTCGCCGCCGAGACCAAGCTCGCCTCGGGCCTCGGGCCCGACGGCCCCGTACCGAAAGTCGCCGGCAAGTAACGATGGGGCGGACCGCGTTCGCCCCCGCCAAGGTCAACCTCTTCCTGCACGTTGGTGCGCCGGGGGAGGGTGGCTTCCATCCGATCTGCAGCCTGATGACCTTCGCCGACATCGGCGACCGGGTTTCGACCTTCGAGGCCGAGGCGCTGTCGCTGCGCGTGGGAGGCGCCTTCGCGCGGGACCTGGCCGAGGAGGCTGACAATCTCGTCCTGCGGGCAGCCCGCGCCCTGATCGCCGAGGCGAGGCGCCCCGTGGCCCCGGTGGGCCTCAGTCTCGACAAGCGGTTGCCGGTGGCCTCGGGCCTGGGTGGCGGGTCGAGCGACGCCGGGGCTGCGCTGCGGCTGCTGCGCGAGACGCAGGGGCTGAAGCTCGACGATGCGGCGCTGGAGGCGCTGGCAGCTTCGTTGGGATCTGACGGCCCGGCCTGCCTGTGGGGCGCGCCGGCGATCGCGCAAGGCCGGGGCGAGCGGCTGGGCCCGGCGCCGGGACTGCCGCCGCTGGACGCCGTGCTGGTGAACCCGCGGGTCCCGGTATCGACCGCCGAGGTCTATCGGCGCTTCGATGCGGACGGCCGTTTCTCCGACGTGACGCCGCCGGCCGCGCCCGACGCCTTCGAGGACGCCGCGGACCTCGCCGCCTGGCTGGGCGGCCTGCGTAACGACCTGGAAGCCCCCGCGATCGCGGTCGCGCCTGCTGTGGGTGCGGTGCTGGAAACGCTGGCCGGCGAACCGGAAGCGCTGATCGCGCGGGTTTCCGGTTCCGGCGGAACTTGCTTTGCGCTCTGCGCCAGCGACATCGAGGCCGAAAGCCTGACCGAGCGCCTCCAGGCCATGGCCCCGCAATGGTGGGTGGAACGCTGCCGCCTCGGCGGCCCCTGGCCGGACGAGGACTGACTTCGTCTCCCGCGAGGCGACGGCGGGCGCGGGAGCGGAAACGAAAACGGGGGTCCCGAAGGACCCCCGTTCCCGACGCCAAACGTCCCCCGTTTGAACTAGGCTTGTACGACCTCGCCGTGCAGGTTGATGTCGAGACCCTCGACTTCGACCTCTTCGGAAACTCTCAGGCCGATCGTGTACTTGATCGCCAGGAGGATGATGAACGTCATGATGCCGCAGTAGAAGAACGTCGCCCCGATGTCCTCGAGCTGCAGCATCATCTGGCCCGGGTTGTGGTCGTGGATCCAACCCTTGCCGGCCGAGTTGATCGCGCTGGACGCGAACACCCCGGTGAGCAGGGCCCCCAGCGCCCCACCGACCCCGTGCACGCCCCAGGCGTCGAGCGCGTCGTCGTAGCCGAATATCTTCTTCACGTGGACCGCGGAGATGTAGCAGACGATGCCTGCGGCGATGCCGATCAAGAGCGCGTCCCCGGGATTGACGAAGCCGGAGGCCGGCGTGATCGCCACCAGCCCCGCAACCGCGCCGGACACCATGCCCAGCACCGAGGGCTTCTTGGAGATGATCCACTCAGCGAACATCCAGGCCAGCGCCGCGCCGGCGGTGGCGATCTGGGTGGCCGCCGCGGCCATCCCGGCGTTGACGTTCGAGGTCACCGCCGAACCGGCGTTGAACCCGAACCAGCCCACCCACAGCAAC
>DASXKT010000337.1:0-2832 GCA_036496685.1 Phenylobacterium sp. | reverse complement strand
CCGCAATAGCCGGCCGGGTTCTTGGCCAGGTACTGCTGGTGATAGTCCTCGGCGAAGTAGAAGTCGCCGGCCGGGACGATCTCGGTGGTGATCTTGCCGAAGCCCTTGGCGCTCAGCGCCTGCTGGTAGGCCTCCTTGGAGGCTATGGCCGCGGCGGCCTGGGCGTCGTTCTCGGGATAGATGCCAGAGCGGTACTGGGTGCCGATGTCGTTGCCTTGGCGCATGCCCTGGGTCGGGTCGTGGCCTTCCCAGAAGAGCTTCAGGAGCTGAGGGTAGGTGATCACCTTCGGATCGAAGACCACCAGCACCGCCTCGGTATGGCCGGTACGGCCAGAGCAGACCTCTTCGTAGGTCGGGTTGGGGGTCAGGCCTGCGACATAGCCCACCGCCGTGACCCAGACGCCGGGCAGGCTCCAGAACTTCTTCTCCTCGCCCCAGAAGCAGCCCATCGCGAACACCGCCGTCTCCATGCCCTCGGGATAGGGGCCCTTCAGCGGATGGCCGTTGATGAAGTGCGTCTCTGCGGTGGGGATCGGGTGCGCGCGGCCCGGCAGAGCGGTTTCCTGCGTGGGCATTTCAAGCGTCTTGCGTCCGAACATGGGGCCTCCTTGCGGTCGCCGCGAAAGATAGGTGTTGCCGCCGGATTTTGCACCCGCCGACGGTGGCTGACGGCGGGGCGGTTTCGTGGCAAGGTGGCGCTGAGGAACGACGTTAGGGGAGATCCCTCCATGCGACGTGCGTTTAAGTCCCTTCTTATCGGTGGATGTGCGGCGGTCTTCGCGGGCGGCCTGGCCTATGCGAGCGCCGGCTCCGGCGGCATGTCCGGCGGGGGCGCCGGCAGCATGCCCAGCGCCACGGGCCCGACCTACGACCCCTCCGTCGAGTACGCCAAGGCGATCGCGGCGATGAAGGCCAGCCAGTACAAGGAGGCCGCAAAGGCCGCCGAGCACGTTACCGACGCTGTCCCGAAGAACCCCGACGCTTGGCAGCTACTGGGCGCGGCCAAGGCCGGGCAAAACGACTGGAAAGGCGCCCGCCGCGCCTATGAGAAGGCCGTGAAGCTGGCGCCCGACAACGTCAGGGTCCATGCGGGCCTGGGGCTGGCGCTGGCCAACCTCAAGGACCCCAAGGCCCAGGCCGAGGACGATTGGCTGAAGGCGAAGGCCCAGGCCTGCGCCGATACCTGCCCCGAAGCCGCGCAGCTGAAGGCGTTCACGAGCGAGGTGGAAAGCGCCATGCAGGCCGCCCCGGCGGGCGCGCCAAAGCCCAGCGCCATGCTCGACCGTTCCTTGCTGCTTGCCCCTTCCATGCTGTTTGGGGGAGCCAGGACGGGCGACGCGGCCTACGTGCAGGCGGTCAGCCTGATCAACGAGCGGCGCTATGATGAGGCGCTCGCCTCGCTGGCCAAGGCGGCGGAGACCTTCGGGCCGCACCCGGACATCCTCACCTACCAGGGCTACACCTGGCGCAAGAAGGGCGACTACGCCCGGGCGGAAACCTACTACCGCCAGGCGCTGGCCATCGACCCGAAACACATCGGCGCGACCGAGTACTATGGTGAGCTGAAGGCCGCCCGCGGCGACATCGCCGGCGCCCGCGTTATGCTGGCCCGGCTGGATAAACTCTGCGCCTACGGCTGCGCTGACGCCGAGGAGCTGCGCCGTTGGATCGACGCCGGCGGCGACCCGCAAAAGAACTAGCCTTCGGCGCCATCCTCGCGGGGTTCGCGGGCGCCTCGGCGCTCGCGGCTCTCGGCGATGCCCCGATCCGCGGCATGCTGTGGGTGGCAAAGGATGCCGATCCCGCTCGCGCGCTGGGTTCGGTCCCCACCGAATGCCTAAGCCTCCCCTCTGACCCAGCGCTGGCGGCCAAGGTCGAGGTGGGCCGCGCCGCCTTCCGTACGCCGGTGCTGTTGGGCGGCCAGGCGGCGCGGGCCGGCATCAACTGCGAGACCTGCCATCGCGCTGGCCGCAGCAATCCGGACTTCATGTTCCCCGGCGTCTCGGGCGCACCCGGCACGGCGGACGTCACGAACTCGCTGTTCTCTACCCACCGCGGCAACGGGATCGACGATCCCAAGCCGATCCCCGACCTCTCAGGTCCGAAGGCGAAGCTGAAGGTCAGCCAGGACCCGGTGGAGAAGAAGCTCGAGCCCTTCATCCACGGCCTGATCACCGAGGAATTCGACGGGCCGGAACCCACGCCAGCGGTGCTCAGAGGGCTTGCGGCCTATGTTCGCGCCCTCAACCCGAAATCCTGCCCCGCCAAGCCACGCCAACCGCTGGATGTCGCGCTGCTGATGTCCGACGCGCGGCGCGCGTTGAAAGCGGCCGAGGTCCAGGCCGGCGCGGGCGACACCGCAACGGCCGTGCTGATGGTGGCCAGCGCGCGCAGCCGCTTGGGCCTGATCGACGAACGCTTTGCTGGCCCGGCCCTTGCCAAGCCGCGGGCCGACCTGCGCGCCGCCGACAGAAAGCTAGACGCAGCCCAGGAGGCGCTCCGCCGCCGGCAGCCCGACGCCAGGGCCCGGATCGCCGCGTGGCTCGATAGCTCCCACGGGCTGGAGCAGGAACTGGCCGCCCGCCAGAAGGAATCGCTGTTCGACCCCGCCCGCCTGGCCCAGGCGACGAACCGCCGCTTGCCCGGTTAGTCCCCCTTCGTATATGACGCGCCTTCCGTCGGGGGCCGCGCCTCCCGAACGGACAAGGTGAGGTGGCCGAGTGGCTGAAGGCGCACGCTTGGAAAGCGTGTTTACGGGAAACCGTAACGTGGGTTCGAATCCCACTCTCACCGCCAACCACCCGACCTACAGGTCTCCGCTTTCAAGGCTGG
>DASXKT010000336.1:0-8657 GCA_036496685.1 Phenylobacterium sp. | reverse complement strand
GCTTCGACAAGCCGGTGATCGGCGCCATCAACGGCGTGGCGGCCGGCGCTGGCATGTCCACGGCGCTGGGGTGCGATGTGCGGATCGGCTCAGACGCCGCGCGGTTCAAGAGCGTCTTCATCGAGCGCTCGCTGTCGCCCGACTCCGGCCTTTCCTTCTTCCTGCCGCGAATCGTCGGCTATGCGGCCGCCGCCGACATCATCTTCACCAGCCGCGCCGTGGACGCCGAGGAGGCCTTGAAGCTCGGCCTGCTTAACCGCCTGGTCCCGGCCGCGGAGCTGCTCGACGCCGCTGTCGCCTATGCCAATGAGATGACCCGCTGGCCGCCGGTCGCGCTCCGCGTTTCCAAGCGCGTGCTGCAGCACAACACCGAATCTACTCTGGAAGAGGCGTTGCGCTACGAGAGCGCCGGTCTCTATTACGCCCGCCGCGCGCCCAACGACGTCAAAGAATCCCGCGCCTCGTTCGTCGAAAAGCGACCGGGCGTCTACACAGGGACCTGATATCCGGTCATAAGGCCCCGCATTATTTCAGGAGCCATTTCCATGCCGCTCGATACGGCCGCCGATCAAAAGACCTTTCGTTGGGATGACCCGCTGGATCTCGCCTCGCGCCTCTCAGAGGACGAGCGGATGGTCTGGGAGGCCGCCCGCGCCTATGCCCGCGAGAAGCTGCTGCCCCGCGTCGTCTCGGCCTTTGCCGAGGAGCGGTTCGACCGCGAGATCATGACCGAGATGGGCGCCCTGGGCTTCCTCGGCCCGACGCTCCCCGAGAAGTACGGCTGCGCCGAGGTGAACCACGTAGCCTATGGCCTGATCGCCCGTGAGATCGAGGCGATCGATTCCGGCTACCGCTCGGCGATGAGCGTGCAGTCCTCCCTGGTCATGTATCCGATCTACGCCTTCGGCTCCGAAGAGCAGCGGATGAAGTACCTGCCGGGCATGGCCAAGGGCGAGATCGTCGGCTGTTTCGGGCTCACGGAATCCGACGGCGGCTCGGACCCGGCGTCGATGCGCACGGTCGCCAAGAAGACCACCGGCGGTTACCTGCTGTCGGGCTCGAAGATGTGGATCACCAACTCGCCGATCAGCGACGTGGCCCTGGTCTGGGCCAAGTTAGACGGCGTGATCCGCGGCTTCCTGGTGGATCGCGGGTCCAAGGGCTTCGAAACCCCGAAGATCCAGAACAAGCTCAGCCTGCGCGCTTCCGTCACTGGCGAGATCGCACTGGACGAGGTCTTCGTGCCCGAAGACATGATGCTGCCGAACGTCTCGGGCCTCCGTGGGCCGTTCTCCTGCCTGAACAAGGCCCGCTACGGGATCGCCTGGGGCGCCATGGGCGCCGCCGAGTTCTGCCTGCACGCCAGCCGCGAGTACACCCAGACCCGCAAGGTGTTCGGCAAGCCGCTCGCCGCGCGCCAGCTGATCCAGAAGAAGCTCGCCGACATGCAGACCGAGATCGCGCTCGGTTTCGAGGGCGCGTTGGCGCTGGGCCGCCTGATCGACGAGGGCGCCTGGGTTCCCGAAGCCATCAGCCTGATGAAGCGCAACAACTGCGGCAAGGCGCTCGCCATAGCCCGCGAAGCCCGCGACATCCACGGCGGCAACGGCATCTCAGGCGAGTACCACGTGATGCGCCACGCCGCGAACCTGGAAACGGTGAACACCTACGAGGGCGCCCACGACGTCCACGCCCTCATCCTGGGCCGCGCGATCACCGGGGAAAACGCCTTCTAGCGGTGGGAAAACGGCGGGCCGCCGACCAACGTTACGTTTACGACTAGCCGCTAGGTTCCGCTCCCGAATCTGGGGGGCAGAATGTCCATGGCCGGTAAAAGCGCGTCAGGCGCGGCCAACAAGGCTGAGAGGGTGCGCTGGCTGTTCGAGAACAGCCGCGACCTGATGCAGGTCATCGGGGCCGACGGACGGTTCAAGTTGGTGAACGGCGCGTGGAAGCCGCTCACCGGCTGGGACGAGCGCGACATACTGGGCGAGCGCGCCCTGGACTTCTTCCATCCCGACGACATCGCCCCGATCCGCGATGGCATCCGCGCACTGGTCCCCGGCGAGGTCGCCGAGAACCAGATGCGTGTGAGGCGCAAGGCGGGCGGCTGGGGCTGGTTCGCCTCGCGCACCCAGAAAATGACCAATGGCGAACTCATCGTCACCATGCGCGACGCCACCGAGGAGCGCGCCCGGGCCGAGGAGCTGGAGGAAACCCGCCGCACCCGGCGCCTGCTCGGCGAGTCGGCCGGCATCGGCACCTGGGTCTATGAGCCCGTCGAGGGGCGCATCGAGTGGTCCGGGGACCTTCTGTCGCTGACGGGCTATGGCCCGGAGGACGTCGATACGACTGAGAAGTTCCGCGCCATCCTGCATCCGGCGGACCGCAAGCGCACTCTGGACACGATGGGCGCCGCGGTGGTCTCCGGCGAAGGCGCGACGTTGGAGCATCGGCTGAAGGTCAACGGCCACTGGACGTCGTGGCGCGCGACCTTCCGCACCGAGCCCAGGGCCGGCGGGGTTTTCGCCCTGCGCGGCATCTCCGAGAACATCACCGAGCTCGCCAAGGCCCGTGACGCCGCGCGCCGCGGCGAGCTGAAGATGAAGAAGGCGCAGCTTGAGGCGCAGGCGAGCGCCCAGCGCCTCGCCGTGGCCCTTGAGGCCGCCGACGCCGGCGCCTACGAGATCGACCACGTCTCGAAGACCTTCTGGGCCTCGCCGGAGTTCGTGAAGCTCACCGGCCAGACCGACGCAGGCTATGCGGAGGCGACGCAGTTGCGCTTCCCGGGCTTCCATCCGGACGACCTGGCCCACGTCCGCGAATCCTTCCGCTCGCTGCACACCGGCGCCGGGCGTTCGGGCGCGTTCGACGCGCGGATCGTGCGGCCCGACGGCGAGACCCGCTGGATCCGCGTGTCCCACCACCTGACCGTCGGCCGCGGCGGCCGCTGGCTGAAGGCCGTCGGCCTGATCCAGGACCTCGACGCCCGCAAGCGTCAGGAGATCGCCTTGCTCGAGGCCCAGCAGGCGGCCGAAGCCGCCGCCGAGGCCAAGTCGGCCTTCCTGGCCAATATGAGCCACGAGATCCGTACCCCGATGAACGGCGTGCTGGGCGTGCTGCACCTGCTCAAGGCCGAGAAGCTGACCGAGGAGGGCCGTCATCTCCTCGACGAGGCGCTGTCCTGCGGCCAGATGCTGGCCGAGCTGCTCAACGACGTCATCGATTTCTCGAAGATCGAGGCCGGTCACCTGGAGCTCGCGTCCGAGCCGATGGATCCGAAGGCGCTGTTGGAGGGGGTCGTGCGCCTGCTCCGCCCGCAGGCCGAAGCCAAGGGCCTGATCCTGCAGCTCGATGCCGACTCGGAGATGGGGTGGGTCCGGTCGGACCCGGTGCGGTTGCGCCAGGCCTTGTTCAATCTCGTCGGCAATGCGGTGAAGTTCACAGAGCGCGGCTCGGTCACCGTGCGTTGCCGCAGTCCGCGCCCCGGCTTCCTGCGTTTCGAGGTGGTCGACACCGGCGTCGGCATCCCCCAGCAGGCGCAGGACCGGGTCTTCCAGCGCTTTGACCAGGGCGACGCCTCGACCACGCGCAAGTTCGGTGGTTCCGGCCTTGGGCTGGCGATCACCAAGAAGCTCGCTGAGATGATGTCTGGCGCCGTGGGTTTCACCTCGGAAGAGGGTCTCGGCTCGACCTTCTGGCTGGAGGTGATGGCCGAGCCGACGGCCGCCGTCGTCGAGGCTGCCGAGAGCCTGGCGTCCGTGCTCGAAGGCCTGCACGTCCTGGTCGTCGAGGACAATCCGACCAATCGGATGATCGCCACCAAGCTGTTGGAGAGCCTCGGCGCGAGCGTCGTCACCGCCGACGACGGCTACCTGGGCGTCGAGGCGGCCGAGAACGGCGACTTCGACCTGATCCTGATGGACGTGCAGATGCCGGGCATCGACGGCCTGGAGGCCGCCCGCCGCATTCGCGCCCTGGGCGGCGCGGCCGCCGAGACACCGATCGTCGCGCTCACCGCCAATGTGCTCGCCCACCAGCGCCGGGCCTACCTTGACGCCGGCATGGACGGGGTGGTCGGCAAGCCGATCTCCCCCGGGGCTCTGGTCCAGGAGATCGCCCGCCTGAGCGCCCCGCCCGCCGAGATCGCCGAAAGCGAGGCGGCGTAAGCTTCGCCGCTCGGCTTGCGCAGCCTTCCAACTGCGCATGAACGGGTGCTAATCCTGCGGCCGAACCGACTGGCCTTCAGGAGTTGAGATGAACTTCGTCACCCCGGCGCAAAGGCGCCCCGTTGCTGCAGCCCTGATTGTCGCGGTTACCGCGCTCGCCACCGCCGCCCTGGCCCAGCCCCAGACGCCGGCTCCCGCGCCAACCCCGGCGGCGACCCCGCCTGCTTCCTTCGCCATCTGCGCTGCCTGCCATGAGACCACCGCCGGCGCTCGGCCTTCGCTCGGCCCAAACCTCCTGAACGTCGGCGGCCGCAAGGCGGGAAGCGCGCCGGACTTCGATTATTCCGACGCTCTGAAGGCTTCGAGCACCGTCTGGACGGCCGACACCCTGCAAGCCTTCATCCTCGATCCGGCCAAGGCCGTGCCCGGCAACAAGATGGACTATCCGGGGGCGGGCGACGCCGCCACGGCCAAGGAAATCGCCGATTACCTGATGAGCCTGAAAGGTTGAGGGCCGGCAGAGGCGATGCTAGCTCTGCATTGGCTTAAAACACCATCGACTCAAACCAATACGTCGGCCCATCGGCGGCGCACTCCGGAGCTTTGAATGACGCGTTCTAGAACTGTCGTGTGGGCCGCGGTCATGGGCGCCGGCCTCGCCCTTGGACTGACCTGCGTCGCGGCCTCGGCCGGCAACCCCGTGGAAGAGCGCCAGGCGACCATGAAGCAGGTCGGCCAGACGATGAAGGAGGCCACCGCCTTCACTTCGGCTCAGACGCCCTACGATGCGGCCAAGGTGAAGACCTTGATGGACGGCGTGGCCGGCAACGCTAAGAAGCTGAAGGGCCTCTATCCGGCCAACACCGCGACGGACCCGAAGACGTCCGCCGATCCGAAGGTCTGGGAAAACAAGGCCGACTTCGACAAGCGCCTCGCCGATATGGGCACGCTGGCGACCGCCGCGGAGAAGGCCAAGGACACCGACAGCTTCAAGACGGCGTTCAAGGCGCTGGGCGAGACCTGCAAGTCCTGCCACGACGTGTATCGCATGAAGAAGAAGACCTAAGGCTCCGACGGACGTCGGGAGCTTTTCAGGGGCGGTCATCAATTGTCGGAATTTCTAGATGCTTAGGCGCGCTTTGGTCATCGTGGGCGTGCTGGCCCTGGTCGTTCTGGTGGCCCTTTGGTTCCTGACCGCCCCGCGCAAGCTGCCGGCCTCCGAGCTGGCGGCGGGATACCACCCGGACCTCGCCAACGGCGAAGTCATGTTCACGGCTGGCAACTGCTCGGGCTGCCATGCGACGCCCGGGCAGGATGACCGCACTCACCTCGCCGGTGGGCTGCGCCTGAAGTCGCCGTTCGGGACCTTCGTGACGCCGAACATCTCGCCCGACCCGAAGTACGGCATCGGCGCCTGGACCGAGGCTGAGTTCGCCAACGCCACGAAGCGCGGCACGGGCCGCCACGGCGAGCACCTCTATCCGGCCTTCCCCTACTCGTCCTACAGCCTGATGAAGACCTCGGACGTGCGGGACCTCTTCGCCTACCTGAAGACCCTGCCCGCAGTGGCGAAGCCGACTGCGCCCCACGAGCTGAAGTTCCCCTTCAGCCTGCGGCCGGCGGTGGGCTTCTGGAAGCTGCTCTTTTTCAGGCCGCAGGAGTTCACGCCCGATCCCAAGCGCTCCGCAGCCTGGAACCGCGGAGCCTACCTCGCCGAGGGGCCGGCGCACTGCGCCGAATGCCACACGCCGCGCAATGCGCTCGCCGGCGTCGTGCAGGCCCAACTCTACGCCGGCGCGCCGAACCTGGAAGCCGGCGGCCGCTTTGCGAGCAACATCACGCCACACAAAGACGGCATCGGCGACTGGAGCGAACAGGACATCGCCGACTTCCTGAAGTCCGGCACGGACAAGTGCTTCAACGAACCCACCGGCATGCGGGACGTCGTCGCCAGTACGAGCAAGCTCAGCGATGACGACCTCGCCGCCCTCGGCGCCTACATCCACGCGCTGCCGCCCATCGCCGGCAACCCCAAGCACAAGACCTGCTAGCCCGGGGGTCGCCCGCGACCGCCCGCCGCTTCCAAGTCCCGTCGAACGGGTGCTACTCAGGCGCCAGGGAATCCGGGGGAGAGAGACGACGCCATGGCGGAGATCACCGCTGACAGCCTGCCTGCGGCCAGCAAGGGGGCCTCGCTGCGCACGGTGGTCGCCGCCTCCGCGGCCGGGACCACCTTCGAGTGGTATGACTTCTTCGTCTTCGGCAGCCTGACCCAGGTCATCTCCAAGACCTTCTTCTCTGGCCTCAACGAGACCGCGGGCTACATCGCCGCGCTCGCCTTGTTTGGCGCGGGCTTCGCCTTCCGTCCGATCGGGGCCCTGGTGTTCGGCCGCATCGGCGACCGGGTCGGGCGCAAGGGCGCCTTCCTGGTGACCGTCGTGTTGATGGGCGGAGCGACCGTGGCCATCGGCCTCCTGCCGAGCTACGCCACGCTCGGCATCGTCTCCCCGATCCTGCTCCTTCTGATGCGCATCGTGCAGGGCTTCGCGCTCGGCGGCGAATATGGCGGCGCGGCGATCTACGTCGCCGAGCACGCCCCCTCCGACGCACGCGGACGCTCCACCGGCTGGATCCAGACCTCGGCCGCCTTCGGCCTCTTCGCCGCCCTCCTGGTGATCCTCGCCACACGCGTCGTGCTCGGCAAGGCATTCGGCCCGACGGCCTTCGACGCCTGGGGCTGGCGCATCCCCTTCTTAGTCTCCGCGGGTCTGCTCGCCGTCTCGATCTACATGCGCCTGAAGCTCTCCGAGAGCCCGGCCTTCGCGGCCATGAAGGCCGAGGGAAAGGGATCGACCGCCCCCTACGCCGAGGCGTTCGGCCAGTGGAAGAACCTGAAGATCGTGCTGATCGCCCTCGTGGCCATCATGTGCGCCCAGGGCGCGGTCTGGTACACCGCCTTCTTCTACGTCCAGACCTTCATGGAGAAGTTCCTGAAGGTGGATCCCGCCGTCATCAACGGGCTGATGATGGGCGCGACCGCCGTCAGCGCGGTCGGCTATGTGTTCTTCGGTTGGCTCTCCGACAAGGTCGGCCGCAAGCCGGTGATGCTGTTCGGCATGACCCTGATGCTGGTCGCCTACTTCCCGGGCTTCCATATGCTGACCCGGACGCTGAACCCGGCCCTGGCCGAAGCCACGGCCAGCAGCCCGGCCACCGTCATCGCCGACCCGGCCGATTGCTCGCTGCAGTTCGATCCGGTGGGCAAGGCGTCCTTCGCTTCGTCCTGCGACATCGCCAAGAGCGTGCTCGCCAACGCCGGCGTGTCCTACATCAACGAGGCCGCAGCGCCCGGCCAGACGGCCATGGTGCGGGTGGGCATGGCGACCATCCCCTCGCTCGACGCCCGCGGATTGCCTAGGGACGTCGCCAAGGCGGTCAAGGCCAGCGTCGAAGCCAAGATCAAGGAAGGCCTTGCCCGCGCAGGCTACCCGGCCAAGGCCGATCCCAAGCGGATGAACCTGCCCGGCGCGTTCGGGGTCCTGCTGGTCTTCGTGATCGCCGCCACCGCCCTCTTCGGGCCGATCGCCGCCTGCCTGGTGGAGCTGTTCCCGACCCGGATCCGCTACACGGCCATGTCACTGCCCTATCACATCGGGACCGGCTGGGTCGGTGGCTTCGTGCCGTTCACCGCCTTCGCGATCGTGGCGGCCGTGGGCAATATCTACTCCGGCCTCTGGTACCCCTTCGCCTTCACGGCGCTGTCGGTGGTGACCTGCGTGTTGTTCGTCCCGGAGACCAAGGACCGCTCGCTGAACCGATAGGCCTAGACGAGGTCGATGTTGCTCAGGAACACCCAGGTCGCGACGGCCAGGAGCGTAACGGCGCAGATCGTCCTCACCCACGGCTCGCGGCGCCAGAGGCTCACGACCGCGACGAGCACCGGGGCGGCCACGATCCATTGGCTGGGCAGGAACTCAGCCATGGTGAGCCCGTGTCCCGCGTCCTGCGAGCGCATGTCGTAGTTCAGCACCAGGGACAGAGCCATCATGAACAGGACGGGGACCTTGAAGCCCGCCCCGCGCCGGTTCTCGTAGTCTGCGAGGTCGAGGATGCCGGTCTCGGGCACCTTCGGTGAGCCGACCGCGCAGGAGAAATAGGTCACAACCGCGGCCACCAGCTTGAGGCCCACCTGCGCGCTGGTCATCCCATGCTCCGTCTGATGGGTCGTCGCGAACCAGGCGAGGAATGTGTAGACCAGCAAGGTGGCCATCCAGATCAGCATGGAGGCCGACGGTCGAACCCGATTGTGATCGACCCACAGGTCTCGAAGACTCTGCAGCAGGTGGGTGATCGACAGCGCGAAGATGAACGACATCAAGGTGACCGCGGCTTCGGTCTGGTTCATGCGGAGGGCTCCGGCTGCAGCAGGCCGGGCTTGACCATAGGCTCAACAGCGACGCTGTCCTAGCCGGCTATCGGCAGGACCTC
>DASXKT010000335.1:0-22336 GCA_036496685.1 Phenylobacterium sp. | reverse complement strand
CATACGGGGACCTCGGCCTCGGCGATATCCGAATGGCGGGCAAGACGGGCACCGCCCAGGCGTTCAACTACGCCAGCGGCCACGGCGTCCATGGCACGCACGGCGAGTGGAAGTATCGCGACCACGCCTGGTTCATCGCCTTCGCGCCGGCCGATGCGCCGCGCTACGCCATGAGCGTGCTGGTGGAGCATGGTGGCTTCGGCGCGGGCGCCGCCGCGCCTAGGGCGCGTGAGATCATGCGCACGGCCTTGCTCAAGGATCCGGAGATCCGGGCTCGCGTCGAAAAGCCACTGCCGATGCCCGAGATCCCCGCGACGCAGACCGATCCGGACGTCGTCGATCCCGCACCGCCCGGCGACCCCACAGCTCAGACCGGGACCCCGACCGCATGACCGTCTCGGCCCTGACCCGTCCCGGCGAACGCGACCGGCTGATCGTCAAGATCGGCGAGATCGACTGGATCTTCTGCCTGACGGTGACCCTGATCGCCGGGGCCGGCGCGGTGATGCTGTTCTCCATCGCCGGCTCCTCCTGGATGCCGTGGGCTGCGCCGCACCTGGCGCGCTACGCTCTCTTCTTCTCGATCATGATCGTGCTGAGCCTGATCGACCTGCGCGTCTGGTTCGTCCTGGCCTATCCGGTCTACGGCGTAGCCTTCCTGCTGCTGATCGCGGTCGACCTGGTGGGCCACCACGCGCTCGGCGCTCAGCGCTGGCTACAGGCCGGGCCGATCACCATCCAGCCCTCCGAGATCATGAAGATCGGCCTGGTGCTGGCGCTGGCGCGCTTCTACCACGGCCTCTCCGGCAAGAGCGCCCAGCTCTCCTGGTGGCTGCTGGTTCCGGCGATGCTGATCCTCGCGCCCGTGGCCCTGGTTGCCAAGGAGCCCGACCTTGGCACGGCGCTTTTGATGCTCATGACGGGGGCCATCGTCGTTATTCTGGCCGGGCTGTCATGGCGGCTGATCGCGGGGGGCATCCTGGCGGTCGTCCTGCTGGTGCCGCCGGCGATCATGTTCGGGATGCACGACTACCAGAGGAAGCGCCTGACCACGTTCCTGGACCCGGAGAACGACCCTTCCGGCTCCGGCTATCACATCCTGCAATCGAAGATCGCCCTGGGCTCCGGGGGCCTGCTGGGCAAGGGCTACGGCCTGGGCTCGCAGACCCAGCTCAACTTCCCGCCGGAGAAGCAGACCGACTTCATCTTCGCCACCCTGGCCGAAGAGTTCGGCTTCGTGGGCTGCGTCTCGATCCTGGTGCTCTACGCTGCGGTGATCTTCATGGCGCTCCGGACCGCCTACCTGTCGCACAGCCACTTCGGCCGGCTGGCCGCGGCTGGGGTGACGGCGACCTTCGCCCTCTACGTCCTGATCAACGGGTCAATGGTGATGGGACTGGCGCCGGTGGTGGGCGTGCCGATGCCGTTGCTCTCTTACGGGGGCACCGTGATGCTGACGGTCATGATCGGCTTCGGCCTGGTCATGGCCGTGCGCGTGCATCGCTACTCCGAAGTCACCAGCGGCAAGGGCTCGCTACTCTAGGCGCTCTCGCGGACCGCGCTCATGCCGGCTCGCCGATGATGGAGCAGGTGACGGCGGTTTCCTGTTTCTGCGCCCGGGACAGGCTCGCCGCCTGCGTTGTGTGCGACGCGATCTCGAGCACACGAAATCCGCCTTTCACGAGCAAGGCCTCCGCCTCCGCGGGCGTCTTCAGCAGGATCAAATGGTCCGGCATGGGCGCGTTCAGGGGCACGTTGACGTAGATCAGCCCCCGCTTGCTCAGCAGCGGCCGCAACCTGACCAGGGCGTCTACAGGGTCCTCGAGATGTTCAAGCAGGTGGCTGAGGATGATCAGCTCGAACCTCTCGGATCCAGGCTCGGCTGTGTGCATGTCCTGGACGGCGAAGCGGGCGCGATCCAGCGCGCCTAAGCGGCCCAAGGCTTCCCGGGTCTGTTCCAGCGAAACCGCGCTCAGGTCCCAAGCCACGGCCTCGGCGAGGCCGAGATCCCGGAGCGCCAGAAAGAGCAGCAGTCCGTGCCCCGAACCGACCTCCAGCACGCGTCCGCCCGCCTTGATCCGCGCCGCCAGTCGCTGGGAAAAGAAATGCAGGCTCGAGATGTGCATGTACCAGAGCACATGGCTGTAGAGCAGGCCGTGCATGTATCGACGCATGAAGGCTGCGTTCGAATAGACGTGGGCGTTCGTCTCGGCGAAGGTCGAGTACCGGTACCGGCCCGTGCGGACGAAGTTGAGTTCCTCCTCCTGGATCTGCGCGCAAAGCCAGCGGTAATCCTCGGCGTGCTCGCGCACATGGTCGCCTGCGAGTTCCAGGATGGCCGCGGCGATCCGGTCGCTGGTCTCCATGAGGGCGTCGGTTCGTGGCTCGAGGCTTTTTTCCAGGAAGCCCTGGTGTTCTGGCCATACGTCGACGACCGCCTGCATCAGGCGACCGAGAGCCGGGTATCGCGCGGAGACCTCGGTTAGGGCCGGAGCCATTTCCGCCATCTGAGCGCCCTCCAGTCCTCCCCGGGGAACGTAGGCCTTACGCCGGCTTGGTCCGGATGAGGTTAACCAGATCGCCGACGGTCTTCAGTGACTCGATTTCGGAATTCGTGAACTTGAAGCCGAATTTCCGTTCCACGGCGACGACCAGGCGCACGTGGCTCAGGCTGTCCCATTCCTCGATGTCGTCGGCGGTGGTCGCCGGCGTCAGAACGAGGTCATCGAGGTCGAAGACGTCGATCATGATCTCGCGCAGAGATTCAAGGATCGTCTCAGAGGAAGTCGCTGTCACTCTACCGCCCTGCTTTGCCCCCCAAGCTGGGGCGGCTCCCAAGACCAACGACCTAGGTCGGGGTCTGTAAATTCTGCGTTTCGAGTCACTTGCCGCAGCCTACGCCGCAGCCTGCGGGTGCTCGGCCGTGCGCGCCCTGTGTAAGCGATGAGCGGCGTCAATCAAGTGTCCACAAAAGAGGTGATACTTCGCGCTGCCGACTGTGTGTGCGTGGATAACCCTGCTAGGCAGGGCCTCCAGGGCGCCAATATGGAATGAGGATCGGGGCGTGACGTATCAAGCTATCTCTGGCGGCTTCGCTGCGCGAGGCCTGGCGGCGGACAGCAGCGGCGCACGATCCTCTGAACCCAACACTGCCTTCTCGGCTGAGTGATCGGTCGGCAAGCGCGACATGATCCCAGTCATCTTCCGGCCATGCGGGCGGCTATGCGCCGCGCGTCCTCGGCGTCAGAGAACGAGCCCGCGATAGATGCTGTTCAATTCCTTCATCTTCATCTTCGCGTTTCTGCCGCTCGCGTTTGTCGCGTTCTACGGGCTGCGCCTCGTCGGCGGCAGGCGCGCGGCGATGTGGCTTCTCACGCTGGCGTCTATCGCGTTCTACGCCTGGTGGCTCCCGAGCCAGACCTGGATCTTGCTGGTTTCGATCGTCGGCAACTATTTCGCGGGTCACTTCATCCAGAAGTACCGCGAGACCAACAGGGGCCTTGCGAAGCTCATCCTGTTCCTCGGCCTGGGCGCCGATCTGGGGGCGCTGCTCTACTTTAAATACGCGATGTTCATCCTCGCCAACGTGAAGCTGGTGTCGGGCGCGGACTTCGTCATCCCCCACATCATCCTGCCGCTGGGTATTTCGTTCTTCACGTTCCAGAAGATCGCCTACCTCGTCGACTGCTCGCGAGGTGAGGCGAAGAACACCACCTTCAGCGAGTTCGCACTGTTCGCCGCGTTCTTTCCGCAGCTCATCGCCGGCCCTATCGTCCACCACAAGGAGATCATTCCGCAGTTCCGGAACGAGGTCTTTGGACGGCTGCAGTGGAGCAATGTGCTTGTCGGCCTATCAATCTTCTCGATGGGCCTCTTCAAAAAGACGGTCATAGCCGACAGCCTCGCAGGCTATTTCGGCCCCACCTACAAGGCGGCTCTCGCCCACGGACCCGTGGATCCGATGACCGGGTGGGTGATGGCGGTGGCCTGGACGCTGCAGGTCTATTTCGACTTCTCCGGCTATTCGGATCTTGCAATCGGACTGGCGCGGATGTTCGGCGTGCGTCTGCCTCTGAACTTCCACTCGCCGTTGCGCGCGGCCAGCATCACCGAGTACTGGCGGCGGTGGCATATGTCGCTGCAGCGCTTCGTGGTGTCCTACATCTTCCAGCCGCTGGCGCTGCCGCTCAACAGGCTGTCGGCGAAGTACAATGCCCAGGGCTGGACGGCCTTCGCCCTGACGGTCGCTATCCCGTCCTTCATCACCTTCTTCGTGCTCGGCGTCTGGCACGGGGCAGGGTGGAACTACGTCGTCTTCGGCCTACTTCACGGCGGCTACGTCTCGATCAACGAGGCCTATCGCGAAGCCAAGCGTCGTCGTCGTCGGGCGCTCCGGCGGGCCGGCAAGCCCGCGCCGACCGAGGGAATTCCGCGACGCGCTTTCTATCATATCCTGACTCTGGTCAGCGCCCTGACCGCCAACATGTTCTTCCGGGCCGGATCGCTGCACGAAGGGTTCGCGGTGGCCCGCGGGATGTGGGGCTTCAACGGCCTGCTCCCCAGCGCGGGGCTCGTCGAACCCGCCTTCGTCGGCCTGCTGGTCCTGGCCGCCTTCATCGTGGTGTTCATGCCGAACACCCAGCAGATCATGCGCAACTATCGTCCGGCGGTGAACTGGCGTCAGTGGCGAACCGTCGGTCAGTCGCCGATCTCGTGGACGTGGCGCCCAACGCTGCCGCACCTGCTCTACATCGCCGTCGCCCTGTTCTTGGGGGTGGAGTTCATCCAGCGCGGCGCTGAGATCTTCGTGTACTTCAACTTCTGATGCGGACTGACATGCGCAAGTGGCGTCTCATCGGCTGTACTGCGTTCGTGCTGGTGACGGCCGTGGTGCTGGCTGTTGCCGCGACCCTGTTGCCGGACAACCCCTACCAGCGGTTCCAGCAACTCGACGGCACGATCTACGGCAACGATCGCTGGTCATATGAGCGCATCCATTTCGATCCGCGCCCCATCGACGTGGCGATCGTCGGGGATTCCAAGTCCCTGATCGGACTGAGCGCCGTCGAGATCGAGCGCCGCCTCGCCGAACACGGGAAACAGGTGAGCGTCGCCAACATGTCGTTGGAAGGCGCTGGGCGGAACGTGCAGTGGATCTTCGTCCAGGAACTCCTCAAGACAAAGCGGCCGAGCGTCATCGTGCTCGCGGTCAACGAACAGCCTCATCCCTGGGGCCACGACAGCTTCCGATATATCGCCCCGGCTTCCGAGGTCTGGCGGGAGGCTTCCTACGGCCTCCACGACGCCAAGAAGAACCTCATGTATCTGCCGTTCCGGCAGTTGAGGCTGTTTGCCGCGAAGATCTTCCCGGGATTCCTGGGTCTGCAGGACCGGTTCGATGCGGCGCGATACGCGGCCACGCCCACGGGCTTCCCCGACCGGCACAAGAACCAGGCCGGCGAATGGATTGACCTGCGCCAGACCTCGCCACGCGAAAAGCTTCTGCGGGAGGCCGACCAATATGCGGGCGAGTTCGGCAAGCACTCGAAGCTGCCGCCGGCGGTTCGCGCGGTGACCGATGCGGACGATCGAATCTACACCGAGCTCATCGCCCGCGCCGCCGCCGAGCATGGCGTGAAGCTGCTGTTCGTGTACCAGCCGGCCTTCTACCACTTTGGGCCGATAACCAACCGTCGCTTCTACGAGGCGCTTGGTCCGCTGCAGGACAATAGCGACCTCGCCGACCGGGACACGCTTTTCTACGACTGGAGTCATGTGAACACCGGCGGCGCGACGATCGTGAGCGATCGCGTCGCCGATGCTCTGGCCAAGATGTTGCGCTGAGGGACCGGCCCCCAATCGTTACTTGGCCGGCGTCACCGTTCCCCGGATCTCGCCGCCCTTGTTCGCCGCGGTGTGGACGTTGAAGTACCACTTGCCCGCGTTGAGATCGGCGATCTGCGCGTCGGTGAGGGTCGCCGTGCCTTTGATCGGGCTTGCGCCGACGGTGGCCGGGACGACGGGCGGGCCATCGCCGCCGGGCGTTGCGGCGCTGTGGAAGTGCGCGGCCACCGGCGGGCCGGTCAGGTCCTTGTAGCTGGCGGAGTAGGTGAGGGTCTTGCCGTCGAGCATGGCGGTGAGCTCACCGGTTCCCTTGACGCCCGCGCCGCCGGCCAACTTGGCGCTGTAGTGGGACATCTGCGCCGAGGCGGCGCTCGCGACCAGCAGACCGACGGCGGCAACCGCGGCAAAGAGCGTATGACGCATAGAAGTTTCTCCCTTGGCTCCGGGCGCACGCCCGGTTCGCCGGCAGGTTGCGCCCGGGGCGGGCAACGTGCAACCGGCGCCTTAGATCGCGAGCGCCTGGTCGGTGGCGCGGACGAGGGCGTCGACGATGCCCGGCTCGGTCGAGGCGTGGCCGGCGTCCCAGACGACCTCGAAGCGCGCGTCGGGCCAGGCGCCCTTTAGCTTCCAGGCGGCCTCGATCGGCGTCACCACGTCGAAGCGGCCCTGCACGATCCAGCCTGGGATGTGCTTCAGCTTGTCGGCGTTCTTGAGGATCCAGCCTTCCTCGGGGAAGAACCCGTGGTTGGCGAAGAAGTGGCATTCGATGCGGGCGAAGGCGATGGCGAAGTCGATCTCGTTGAACTTCGAGGGCCTGGCCTCGGGGCCGCGGATCGAGATGGTGTCGCCCTCCCACTGGCTCCAAGCCGCCGCGGCCTCCGCCTGAACGCGTCGCTCAGGGTGGGTCAGGCGCTTGTGATAGGCGCTGATCATGTCGCCACGCTCGTCCAGCGGGATCGGCGCGCAGAAGCGGGACCAAGCGTCGGGGAACATCATGCAGGCGCCGTCCTGGTAGAACCAGGAGAGCTCGCGCTGGGTGAGCAGGAAGACGCCCCGCAGGATCAGGCTCTCGACGCGATCGGGGTGCCGAATCGCGTAGGCGAGCGCCAGCGTCGAGCCCCATGAACCGCCGAACACGCACCACTTCTCGACGCCGAGGTGTTCGCGCAGGCGCTCGATATCCTCGATCAGCGTCCAGGTGGTGTTGTCCTCGAGGCTCGCGTTGGGTCGGCTCTTGCCGCACCCCCGCTGGTCGAAGAGCGCCATGCGCCACTTCGCCGGGTCGAAGAACCGCCGCATGGTCGGGTTGATCGCCCCGCCAGGGCCGCCGTGCAGGATCACGCAGGGCTTGCCGTTCGGCGCGCCGCACTCCTCGTAGTAGACCTCGTGCGCTCCGTCGGCGGGCAGCCAGCCGGAGGCGAAGGGCTCGTTGTCCGCGAAGAGACCGCGTCGGTTGGCGGCGGTCGAGACGACAGGCGGTGGCGTACTGCGTTCCATGGCTCAATCTACTTCGGGAAACGCCTGTCCAGCCAGTCCAGGATGAGGTGGTTCACCTCCTCGGGTTTTTCCTGCTGGGTCCAGTGGCCGGAGCCAGCCACCATGTGCATCTCCAGGTCGCCGATCATCCCCGGCATCCCCTCGGCCATGGCGGGGCTCAGCACCGCGTCCTTCTCGGCGGTGATCATCAGGCAGGGCAGGTTGTCGAGGCGCGCCGGCAAGCCCTCCGACCTCTCCCAGTTGCGTGTGAAGTTGCGATACCAGTTGATACCGCCGGTGAAGCCGGTGCGCTGGAAGGACTCCACGAAGGCGGCAAGTTCCTGAGGCGTCAGCAGCTGGCTGCCGGTGTCCGAGGCGTCCCAGGCCTGCAGCAGGTCCTTGAAGGCGAAAGTCGATCCGCCCTCTGCCGGCTCCGCCGCCTCGATCAGGGCTGTCGGCTTTCGCATGAAGAAGCGCATGGTCTTTTCGACGTCGGCGCCCAGGACCTGGTCGGCGTCGCCGGGCGTCTGGAACCAGACGATGTACATGTCGGGCCCAAAGCGCATGCGCATCAGCCCGATGGGGTCCAACGGCGCGCGCGGCATGAAGGGCGTGTTGAGGCCGATGACGCCGGCCACCCGATCGGGGTGAAGAAGCGGCATCTGCCACACGACAATGCCGCCCCAGTCGTGACCGCAGAAGACCGCCTTTTCGACGCCGAGGTGGTCCAGCAGGCCGACAAGGTCGCCGGTCAGGTGTTCGATATCGTAGTCGGTCACCGCATCCGGCCGCGACGTGAGCCCATAGCCGCGCTGGTCGGGCGCAATGACCCAGCGTCCCGCGTCCGCGAAGGCCTTGAGCTGGTGGCGCCACGAGAAGGCGAGTTCGGGAAAGCCGTGGCAGAGGATGATCGGGACGCCCTCGCGCGGGCCCGCCTCGTAGTAGGCCATCTCGATGCCGTTCACCGCGGCGCGTTGGACAGGCGGCATCTGGGTTTCAAGCGCGGACATCTGTGGGCTCCCTCGTTGAGCCGCAGCTTTGCAGCAAATGCGTCCCGGCGGAACGGGGAAGACAGCCGCGGCAAAGCCGGTAAGAAGGCCCGATGACCGGCGCCCAAGAGATCGAACGTACGCCGTGGGGGCTGGTGGTGTTGTTGGGCGCCCTGACGGCGATGGGGCCGCTCGCCATCGACATGTACCTGCCGAGCCTGCCGGCGATCGCGCTGGGGCTGCACGCCTCGCCCGGCCAGGCGCAGGCGACCGTGTCGGCTTTCCTTGCGGGCATGGCCATAGGCCAGCTCTTCTACGGGCCGGCGTCGGACCGGCTGGGCCGCCGGCCTCCGATCCTCTTCGGGACGGTGGTCTATGTGGCGGCCTCCATCGGCTGCGCCCTGGCGGTGTCGCCGGCGATGCTGATCGGCGGCCGCTTCGTCCAGGCGCTGGGAGCCTGCGCCGGCGGCGTGGTCGCTCGCGCGGTGGTCCGCGACCGGTTCGGCCATACCGAGACGGCGCGGATGCTCTCCCTTTTGATGCTGATCATGGGGCTGGCGCCGATCCTGGCTCCCTTGTTGGGCGGCGCGTTGCTGGGGCTCGGCGGCTGGCGGTTGAACTTTTGGTTCATGGCGTCGTTCGGCGTTGCGGTGGGTCTGGCCGGGCTCTGGCGGCTGAGCGAGAGCCGCTCGGAGGAAACCACGGCGCATGCCGCGACGGAGAGCCCGTTGCAGGCCTATCTGGCGCTGATGCGCGAGCCGCGCCTCGTGGGCTACGCCCTGGCCGGCGCACTCAACGGAGCGACACTCTTCACCTACATCGCCTCCTCGCCGGACCTGCTGATCAAGACCTATGGCATCGAGCCGTCGGCCTTCGGCTGGGTGTTCGGCGTCAACGCGGTGGGGATCATCGGCAGCAATCAGGTGAACCGCTTCCTCCTCCGGCGGCGCACGCCTGACTACGTCCTGGCCCGCTCGAGCCTCGTGGCCGTGGGGGTTGCGATTCTTCTGGTCGTTGCGGCCGTGACCGGGATCGGCGAGCGGTGGAGCGTGCTCCCGCTGCTTCTGCTGCTGTTGTCGACCTACGGATTCCTGCAGGGCAACACCATGGCCGGAGCCTTGAACGTCGACCCTCGGCGGGCAGGCGCGATCTCGGCCCTCATGGGGGCTGTGTCCTTCGGCATGGGCGCCGTGGCCTCGGCCGCGGCCGGCGTCCTGCACGACGGGACGCCCCGGCCGATGGCGCTGGTGATGCTCGTCGCGCTCACCGGCTCGGCGGCTGCGCTGCACCTGCTGGCGCTGCCGATGAAGGCGTCGGCCGTCGCCAGCTAGCGCACCACCGTATCGCGAATGGTCTTCAGCACGACATCGCCGTGGATGGAGTCGGGCTCCAGGATGTTGCCCTCCGCCCACTCGTTCCATGAACGGAGAAGGATGAGCCGCTTGTCGAACTCGCGATCCTCGACGCTCGTGATGGCGGCCTCGAGCTGCTGGGCGAACAGGTCCGCGGTCCAATTGAAGTAGACGTGACCGTTCACGCCGGAGCGTGGGGTATTGTCCCAGTTCGAAAAGACGCAGGGAAACGAGAACGGTCCAGACGTATCGGTCTCTCGTCCTCGCTCGACCGCAATCCTGTAGTCGTGCTTCAGCGGCGATTTGCGCGGGATGTTCCATCCCCAGGATGCGAGCATTCGACGTGCGCGATTGGCGATACGCGCCGGCAGCGGCAGGTCCCGCAGCGAGGGGCGCAGGGTCGAGTTGGCGTCGAACATCGGCGCCTGGCGATGGTCAGCCGTCTTCCCGGATTTCAGCGCGACGAAGTAGATCCCGGGCAGGCCGGCAGCCTGCGCCAGCCTGTTCCAATGCTCGATGAAACCGGTGGCGTCGGGCAAGGCGAAGGGCGCGTAGACGAAGAAGATCGGCTTGTCGTCGATCCGCATGTAGCGGGGATCCAGGAAGGCCGGGAGCAGGGCCTGGAAATGTCGCTCCTCGTCGGCCTGACCACCGTAGGTCTGCGCCATGATGGTGTGCTTGGGATTGCCGTGCCACGTACCGGTCCAGCTTTCATTCGCCCAGGCCAGGCAGAACGGAAAATCAGGCTCGCCGGAGGCTAGAACCTCGTTGAAGGGGCGCTCCAGGAGGCGTTGGCCGTTGAACCAATAGTGCCAATAGATGAAGCCCGACACGCCGTGCGCCTTTGCCAACGCGGCCTGCTTGGCGCGGACCTCGGGCTCCCTGAGGTCATAGTAGCCCAGTTCTCCCGGCTCCAGGGGCTGCTGGTGTCCCGGGAACAGAGGCTGCGCCTTGCGCACGTTCGTCCACTCCGTGAACCCCACGCCCCAAGCGTCGTCGTTCTCCGGGATGGGGTGGAATTGCGGGAGGTAGAAGGCGGCGCAACGGGCGCGCAGGGATGACACGTGTTCTATGCCTTGTCTGATTCTATGGATGGCGGCGAAAAATCTAATCGATCAATGCTCTAGCGCCATAGTTATTTACTGAGCGTTCCCTTGGAGCCTGCGGTTGTCATTTGGCCGCGCCGCTCATCCGGAAGGCGGCGATCCGACACCGCGCGCGGCCCAGGCCAGCACCGCCCAGCCGGCCAGGAAGCACAGGCCGCCGATCGGCGTCACCGCGCCCAGCCAGGCTGGAGCCCCCAGCGCCATGGCATAAAGCGAGCCCGAAAACAGGACCACGCCCGAAAGGAAGAGCGCGGGCGCGAAGCGGGCGCGCTGGGCGCCCATCTGCTGGACCGCTGCGCTCGCGAAGGTCGCGAGACAATGGATGAAACCGTAGAGCGAGCCGGTCCGCAGCAACTCCTGGGACCGCGGGTCGGCGATCCCATGGGCCGCGAAGGCGCCGAATCCCACCGACAGGAAGCCGCCTACCGCCGCCAAGCTCAGCCAGTTCCGGCGATGCCAAAGCCCCATCAACCCCAGACCTGCGGCCGGCGGTCCTTCCAGGGCGCCTCCTTCTCCAGCTGGGCGGCGAGGCGCAAGAGCGTGGCCTCGTCGGCGTAGCGGCCGCTGAACATCATCCCGATCGGCAGGCCGTTGGCGTCCTGCTCCAGCGGCAAAGACAGCGACGGCTGGCCGGAGAAATTGAACGGCGGCGTGAAGGGGAAGGTCCGGCCCTGCCGGCGGTTGACCTCGCGCGGCTCGAGGTTCACCGGGTCGATGAACCCGATCTCCGGCACCGGCGTCCCGAGCACCGGCGATAGGTAGACGTCGACCTCCTCGAAGAACGCCAGCGTATTGCGGTTGAGCATCCGCGTCTCCTGCAGGGAGCGCATGACATCCGAACCGGTTTGGCGGCGGCCGGCCTTCAGAGACGCCCAGGTGAGGGGCTCGAGTTCGTCTTCCTCCGGTTCGTGGCCCACCTGCTCGATCAGCCGCGCCATGCCGGCGGCGAAGTTTGCGGCGGCGGCGGGCCCGCGCGAGGCGAAGAGCGCGCGGTAGTCGATGCCAAGTCCTTTCTCGACCACGTCATGGCCGAGACCCTTGAGCAGCGCGGCCGTGCGTTCGAGCGCGGCGTGGATTTCCGGGTCGATCGGCCGGCCGGACGGGGTTTCGGCGGACCAGGCGATGCGTAGCTTCCCCGGGCTGCGCTCGATCTCCTCGACGTAAGGCCGATCCTTGGGCGGCGCTGGATAGGGCGAGCCCGGCTCCGCATAGCCGGTCGCGTCGAGCATGGCGGCGCTGTCGCGCACGGTGCGGCTGACGACGTGGTCCACCACATTACCAAGTGCGTAGTCGTAGCCGTCAGGCAGGTTTGGGTTGCGGTCGCGGGTGACCTTCAGGCCCACCAGGCCACAGCAAGCGGCCGGAATGCGGATTGAGCCCAGCCCGTCCGACGCGTGAGCCATCGGCACAATGCCCGCCGCGACCGCCGAGGCCGCGCCGCCGGAAGAGCCGCCGGCGATATGGCCAGGGTTCCAGGGGTTGCGGCATGGGCCCAGCTGAGCGCTCTCGGTCGTGCCGGTGATGCCGTATTCGGGCGTGTTGGTCTTGCCGAGCGGGATCACGCCAGACTGGCGATATCGCTGGGTCAGGCCGCCGTCCTCGGTGTCCACGACCCCGCGGGCGAAACGGCTGCCGGAGCTTCGCGGCCAGCCTGCGACCGGCATGGCGAGGTCCTTGATCAGGAACGGCACGCCGCGGAAGGGACCGTCCGGCAGCTCGCCCTTTGCGCGCGCTCGGGCGTCGTCATAGCCCTTGTAGACCACCGCGTTCAGCGTCGGATTGTGCCGTTCGATCCGCTCGATAGCGGCGTCGACGAGCTCAAGCGGCGTCACGGCGCGCTTGCGGACCAGCTCGGCGAGGCCCAGTCCGTCATAGCTGGCGTAGTCGGGCATCTCCATGATGGCTACCTCGTTCCGCCGGCGGTCAGGAAAGCCAGCTTCTCGACGGCAGCGAGGCTGGGGGCCTGGCGTCTCAGAGCCGCGAACGCGCCCTCCGCAGCGTCAAGCGCGCCTTCAATGTCGGCGTCGGTCATGGCGGCGCAGAGGAACATGTTGTGCCAGGGGTGCACATAGATCCCGCGCTCAAGCATCTCGCTCGCAAAGCAGAAGCCCTTCCTGAGGTCCGGGTCATCGTCGAACAGGAAGAGCGGCATGGTGACCGGGCCGGTCTGGCGCAGCGAGAACCCGGCCGCCGAGGCCCGCTCGGCAAGGCCCGCGCGCAGTCGCTGGCCGAGCGCGGTGATCCGCTCCAGGTAGTCGGTATTGCGGACCAACCCCAGTGTCTCAAGCGCCGCGGCCATGGGGGCAGCCTGGTACCAGAAGGATCCGGTGACGAAGATCGAGGCGGCGGCCTTGCGGGCCTTGTCGGAGCCCAGGAGTGCGGAGAGGCCGTGTCCGTTGGCGATGCACTTGCCCCAGGTCGACAGGTCGGGCTGCACCCCGATCCGGGTCCAGGAACAGTCGCGCGCTAGCCTCAGTCCCGCGCGCACGTCGTCCACCACAAGGAGCGCCCCCGTGGCGTCGCAGAGCTCTCGAGCGCGGCGGGCGTAGGCGGGGTCCGGCTCGGACTGGTCGACGAAGGCGTCGTGCTTGAAGGGCGCGGCGAAGACACAGGCGAGGTCATCGCCGGCCTGGGCCACCGCCGCCTCCAGGCTGCCCACGTCGTTGTAGTCACAGAGGATCTGGTGCGCCCGATCGCTGTCGAGCGTGCCGGCTGGGCGCGGTACGCACCAGGGCGCCGCACCGTGGTAGGCGCCCTTCGCACGGACCACGACCTTTCGCCGGGTGTGGGCGCGCGCGGTGGTCAGCGCCATGGTCGTGGCGTCCGTGCCGTTCTTGCAGAACATCGCCCAGTCGGCGTGGCTGACCATGGCGACGAAGGCCTCGGCCAGCTCGACCATCAGAGCCGTCGGACCGGTCATGGTGTCGCCCAGGCCAAGCTGGCGGACGTAGGCCGCGTCGATCTGCGGATTGGCGTAGCCGAACAGGTTCGGGCCATAGGCGCACATCAGGTCGAGGTAGCGACGGCCGTCGACATCCCAGATATGGGCGCCTTCGCCGCGCGCGAAGAACTGCGGATAGTCGTCTGGGAGCAGGCCGGTCGACTGGTGGCCGTACATCCCGCCGGGAATGACCGCCTCGGCGCGGGCGCGAAGTTCGCCGTCATGGCTGTTGGCGCGGCTGTCGGTGCGGGCCATGGCGGACGTCTCTCCTTATCGATGTTCAGACATTACGCGCCCGTCCGCGCGCGGCAACCGCGACTCCGTGTAAGGGCGGACGGATCATGCCGATGACCGTGCGCCTGGGCTTGTTCTATGGGGCCATCTTCATCGGCACAGGCGCGAGCTCGCCCTATCTGCCGGTGTGGTTCGCCCACCACGGGCTGTCGGGCAGCCAGATCGGCCTGATCCTGTCGCTGCCCATGCTGGCTCGGGCCTTCACGGCGCCGCTGCTTGCGGTATGGGCGGATAGCTTCAGGCTTCGGCGCACGCCGCTCTTGCTGCTCGCCGCGGCCGTGACAGTCGCCTACGGCTTGATGGCCTTACCGCTCGGCTTCGCCTGGTGGGCGGTGGTCTGGTTCGCCGCCTCCTCGATGTATTCGACGTTGTCGCCCCTGGCCGACGTGATCGTGCTGGCCCGAGCCCGACGCGACGGCTTCAACTTCGGCTGGCCGCGCGGGATCGGCTCGGCCGCCTTCATCGTGGCCAACCTGGGCATGGGCGCGATCCTCGCCAGGGGATCGCCCGAGCTCGTCCTGGTGTGGATGGTGGCCGCCGTCGCCCTCACCGCGCTCGCCGCGCGCATGCTGCTGCCGCCCGATCCGGTGCATGAGGGCGGCCACGCCGTCGCCCTCGCGGAGCGGCTCGCGGGCCTGGGCGGCCTGCTGCGTGATCCGGCGTTCATGACCGCGGTGGTCTCGGCGGGCCTGATCCAATCGGCGCACGCCTTCTACTACGGCTTCTCCACCCTGGCCTGGAAACGAGAGGGGATCGGCGAGGACGTGACCGGCGTGCTCTGGGCGGTGGGCGTGGTGGTCGAGATCGGCTTCCTGTGGTTCCTCGAACCCTGGCGGCGCAGGGTGGGGCCCCGCAACCTCCTGGTGCTGGGTGGGGCAGGGGCGATCGTGCGCTGGACGGCGCTGGCGTTCTCGCCGCCGCTCTGGGCCCTGTTCCCGCTCCAGACCCTGCACGCCCTGAGCTACGCTGCGACGTTCCTGGCGTCGCTGCAACTCGTCGAGCGGCTTGCCACGCCGCGCAACGCATCGGCGGCGCAGGCGATCAATTCTGCACTCTCCGGGGGGGTGCTGAGCGGCTTTGCGACGATGGCCTCGGGCCCGCTGTTCGACCACATGGGCGCAAAGGGCTATCTGCTTATGTCGGCCATGAGCGTGGTCGGGCTGGTGGGCGCGATGCGCCTCTACGCCGTGCGAGCGCTTGACCCGATCTGAGGGAGGAACCTCGATGCGGCTGTTCGGATGCGTATGCGGCCAGTTCCACAGTCCCGGCGAGGCGCTCGGCATGCCCGGCCAGCGAGTGCAGGTGCCGGTGCCCTTCTACGTGATCGAGCATCCGCAGGGCGTGACCCTGTTCGATTGCGGCCTGCACGCAGGGGTGGGCGACGCCCAGGACCCCTATCGCCAGGCGCTCCAGAGCCAGGGCCTCGACGTGACTTTCTCTGCGGACGAAACCGTCACCAGCCATCTCGAGCGGCTCGACATCGATCCGGCCAAGGTCCGCTTCGTGGTGCTTTCGCACCTTCACTTCGACCACTCCGGCGGCCTGCATCAGATCCCGAACGCCACCCTGGTCGTGCAGAAAGCTGAGTGGGCCGCCGGGTTCGATCCTGAGCTTGGACCGCGCTACTTCCTGCCCCGGCGCTTCTACGACCTGGGCCATCAGGTCCAGCTAGTGGAGGGCGAGCACGACCTTTTCGGCGATGGCCGGGTGACCTGCATCCCGAGCTTTGGCCACACGCCCGGCCACCAGTCGCTGCGCGTGCGCAGCGCCGAGGGCGACCACATCCTGGTCAGCGACGCCTGCTACAATTCCGGTGTCGTTGAGTCCCGGATCTTTCCGGAGTTCGCGGACCACATCGCCATGAACCGCTCGTTGGACGCGCTGCTGGCGCGCCGTGCCGCCGAAACGGTGATGATCTTCGGTCACGACCCGGACCAATGGGGCGAGGCGGCTTTGCTTCCGAGCCTGCGCGCCTGACCGAAAACCGCAGCCCGGCGCTATTGTCGGATTCGCCGAAATCGCGACGAGATCGCCTGTAAAGCGAGTGCGATTGCATCTGAAGAACCGCACCCTAAGGTCTAAGCGGCGATCGACGGGTCAGATATAGTCTATGACTATTATATTGAGACTAACGCAACGCGTCGACCTGCTGCTTGCCGCCGCGGGTGAGAGTAGCTGTCCTCGCATCGTCTCGCGCTCCGCCCCTTGGCCGGCTAGCGGCCGCGAATGACACACCCGTTGGTGGATTGCAGGGCGCGGCCGTTTCCGGAGACACGATCCGCGGCCCTACAGGCGCCCCGCCATGGCTTTGGTGGCGAACTGGTCCGGCTGTCCGGAAGGCTTATCGAGGCCAGCCGCGATGACTCGCTTTTCCCATTCTTGTTTAAACACATGGCTCTGGTGGCGCGGTTTTCGTCGGGGCGCTATCAGCTGTTCAAGGCGAACATACCAAAGCTCATAACTCGCTATACACGAGAATATCTGTCCAAATCGTTCAATGTTCCTGATCGTCGCAAGATATTCCTGTTCCATCACGGATTTATGCTGGAGAAGTTCGACGACGATTTCCTGTCTAGAGTGGCCGAACGGGGCGTGAATATCTGGAAGCACGTCAACGGCGACGATAAATATTCGATCAGAATAAGCATGGACCGAAGCGTCTGTGGCGAAGGCGATCTGGTTCTTGAGTTTCGGGAGAACGGCGCCGGCATCTTCGACATGTCGTTCACCTTTGCGCCTGGCCACGTGGTCGGAAGCGAAGCCGCCTCGGCTATGCTGGTGGCGCGCGTGCAGGGGCGTCCCAATCGCTTCGACGCGATCAGGCAGGCAACGAAGGCGTGCGGCGATATCTTCCCGGGCCACGTTCTCCTGGCCGCTGCCGAGGGTGTGGCCGCCGCGGTTTCCACGCGGGTCTTGTGTGGCGTCAGCACCGATCGGCAGCTGTCCAGCCGTTGGGGTATCGCGCGGTTCAACTACGACGGGTTCTGGGGGGACCTGCTCGAGGAGCGCCAAGGCGACTGGTACAGCGCGGCGGTGCCGATCCCCCGCAAGCCGCTCGCCGAGGTTTCGATCGCCCATAGACGTCGGACCAAGCGCAAGCGGCGGTTCAAGGACAGCGTCACGGGCCAGGTCAGGCAGTCACTCGCCCAGCACCTGCGGTGAACTCAGCAGGTCTTGCCGGACCCTGCGGCGCCCGTCCTAGTGTCTGCACCACATCGGAGAACAGACATGCGTGCGCTTAGCGTTTCCGACCCCTGGGGCCTGGACCAAATCAAGGTGATCGAGGCGCCCGACCCGACGCCCGGTCCCGGCGAGGTGCTGGTGCGGATGCGCGCGGTCTCGCTGAACTATCGCGATCTTCTGATGGTGCAGGGCATGTACGCCCGAGGTCCCGCGACGGGCGGGCCGATCACGCCTTTCTCCGACGGTTGCGGGATCGTCGAGGCGGTGGGGCCGGGCGTGACGCGGATCCAGCCCGGCGACCGGGTGGCGACGCTGTTCTTCCAGCGTTGGATCTCGGGCCCCCCCAACCTGGACAAGCTGAGCTCGTCGCTGGGCTCGCCCATCCCAGGCGCCGGCCGCGAGCTCGCCGTGTTCAGCCAGGACGGAGTCTCCAAGGTCCCGGAATTCCTTTCCGACCATCAGGTCGCGACCTTGCCTTGCGCGGCGCTCACGGCCTGGCGCGCGCTCTTCGAGGACTGCGACCTTCAGCCTGGCGACACCGTGGTGTTGCAGGGCACCGGCGGGGTCTCGATCTTCGGCCTGCAGTTCGCCCATGCGGCCGGCATGCGGACGCTCATCACCTCGTCGTCCGACGAGAAGCTGGCGCGCGCCAAGGCGATGGGCGCCGATCATCTGGTGAACTATCGCCAGACGCCTGAGTGGTCCGGGCCGGTGCGCGAGGCGACCAGCGGCGTCGGCGCTGACTTGATCATCGAGGTCGGCGGTGGCGGAACCATGGACCAGAGCATCCGGGCGATCCGCATCGGCGGCCACATCGCGATCATCGGCGTGGTCGCGGGCCTCGGAAGCGGGTTCAACCCGGCGGTCCTGATCGGCAATTCCGCCAAGCTGCAGGGCCTTTCGGTCGGTTCACGCGACATGTTCGAGGCGATGTGCCGGGCCATCGAGCTGCACCGCGTCCAGCCGGTGGTCGACAAGGTGTTCCCCTGGACCGAGGCGAAGGCCGCCTTCGCCGCCATGCAGGGCGGCGAGCATTTCGGGAAGATCGTGCTGGAATTCTGATCCGGGCGTAGGCTCGGCAAAAGCCAAGAAGGGCGAAAAGCCAAAAGGAAGGACGCTCGTATGATGAAGACCAAGGGCATCAATCACCTGGCGCTGGTGTGCCGCGACATGGCCGAGACGGTGAAGTTCTACACCGAGGCGCTGGGCATGCCGCTGGTGAAGACCGTGGCCCTACCGGACGGCGGCCAACACTTCTTCTTCGACTGCGGCGGCGGATCGCTGCTGGCGTTCTTCTGGTGGCCGGACTCACCGCCGGCCGCGCCGGGCATCGCCTCGGTGAGGGACTTTCCGGCAGACGCCAAGTCGGCGGTCGGATCGATGAACCACGTGGCCTTCGACATGGAGGAGTCTCAGCTCGAGGCCTCGATCGCCCAGCTGCAGGCGGCCGGCGTGAAGGTCTCGGTGCCGGTGGTCGTCAACCACGACGACAGCCCAGCCGGCGTCGCCCGCGAGATGCACGAGGGCGTCTGGGTGCGTTCGGTCTACTTCCGCGACCCCAACGGGATCATGCTGGAGTTCGCCGCCGTCCTGCGGGCGTTCCGCCCCGACGACATCGCCCATGCCCCGGCCCGCGCCGTCGAACCGGTGAGCGCCTGAGATGCCGCGTTTGCGACAGGTGGCGCGCGCTGACGCGACCTCGGAGGTGGTGACCAAGACCTACGACCTGCTGTTCGGCGCCCGCGATCCGGTGGCTGAGCCTGGGACCAGCACCGGCACCTCCGGCGACTGGTGGACGGTCTTCGCCCTGGTCCCCGACGTGCTGGAGCATTGCAACCGCGGCTTCGCCCTCTACCGGAACCCGGCGCGCAAGCTGGATCCGGTTCTGCGCGAGTTGGCGCAGACGAGGGTCGGCTGGGCCAAAGCGAGCCAGTTCGTGTTCTCCCAGCACTGTAAGTCGCTGCGAGGCCTTAAGGTCTCGGAGGAGCGGATCGCCGCCATCCCCCACTGGCAGGTCGCCGACTGCTACGACAAGCGCGAGCGCGCGGTGTTGGCCTACACCGATTGTCTTGCCCTCCAGGCCGGCCGCACGCCCGAGCCGGTCTTCCAGGCGTTGAAGGCCTTCCTTTCGGACGAGGAAATCCTGGAACTCACCTACATCACCTGCCTCTACGACATGCATGCGGTGATGACGAAGGCGCTCCGCCTCGAATGGGACGACCGCGACGACCCCGTTGTGGAGGTCGCCGCGCCGAAAGATTTCAGCGGCCAGGATTTTCTGGACATCGGCCGTCGGACCTAGCTGAACGATCGGAAATCCGGGGCGTTGTTCACCGTGGATGCACCATCAGGCAAAAGGCGAGCGCACGCGAAATAGTTGGTGGCTTCGGAGGCGACGCCCTCTATACGAAGACGTCGTTGACCTCCCTCTCCAGTGAGGCTTGTGGATGCGGAGTTCTGGTCCGGATCGATCTGAATGCCTTCTGCTCAAGTGCTCGCGCGGTTGCTTGAGCCAAGGCCCGGGATCGAGCCGGCAAGCAACTATCCTAGACTACGAGATGGCAGCCTCTAGACCGTACGACGCACTGAAAGCACTGGGCCGGGCTGGATGACGAATTCACCTGGTGAGACTGAAACGCGTCTTCGTTTGGCGTTTGTTTGCGCTGGCGACCCCTTCGATTTGCGAACGTGGTCGGGCACGCCCTCCTATATGCTGGAGGCGCTCGAAGAGCATTTTGACATCAACCTCGTCGTCCGCGATCCGTTTCCGGCTTGGTTTGTGTTCGTTCGCCGGGTCGTCCGACGGCTAACGGCCGGCCTCATCGACATCATGTGGTCGCCGTTCCTGACCACCCTGATCGGCCGGCCGACGCTGGACACCATCAAGGCGGCCGATTGTGATTTTGTGTTCGCAGTCGCGGTCACTCCGCTTTGCGCCAACCTCGTTTCATTCGGTCCCACCGTGTTCGTTTCCGACGCCACGCAAGCGCTGCTTTCAAACTACAATCCCTTCCAGAAACGACTGGCTCCCTGGGTCAAGCGTTCGGCGCGGGAGTTGGAGACGAGGGCCATCAACGGCGCAGCGGTTTGTCTGTTTCCCTCGCCGTGGGCCGCGTCCTCGGCGATTGCCGACCATGAGGGCATAGCGGATCGGGTCGTCACCGTGCCGTGGGGCGCGAACCTGATCGCCGAGCATTTCACACCCCCGGAGGCGCGCTCCAGCACCGAATGGCGTTTGTTGTTTGTCGGCGTCGACTGGCACTGGAAGGGGGGTGATATCGCCCTCGCGGCCGTGGAGGAAATGCGGAAACGGAATCCGGGCGTGCACATCGACGTGGTCGGCAGCGTCCCATCAGCGCCGCCGCCGCAGATCGATGGCGTCACGTTTCATGGCTTCCTGAATAAAAACAAGCCGATGGAAAGCGAACGCCTCGCGTCTCTGTTCCGCGGCGCCGACCTGTTGTTCCTTCCGACCCTTTCGGACGCGCTCGGCATCGTGTTCGCTGAGGCCGCGTCCTACGCCATTCCCGCCGTGAGCTACGCGACAGGTGGGGTGCCCGCGATGGTCATCCACCAGGAGACAGGCCTGTTGCTGGACGCCGGCGCGGACGCCCATGCGTTCGCTACGGCGATGACGGAGTTGCTGGAGGACCGCGACAGGTACATCAAGATGTCCCGCGCGGCCCTGGAGAGGAGCCGCAAGGTCTTGAACTGGCCCGCGTGGGGGCGCCGCGTCGCAGGTGAGTTGACGGCCCGCCGCACCGACCACAGCTCGGTCGCATCAGGAGGCGCTTAAGGTGCCCGGGTTTCTGACGGACCGGATCAGGAAGAGCCTGCCGCCGAGCGCCCGTCGTCGTCTCCGCCGGCTAGCGGACCAGCTCTTTCCGTGGATCGGCTCCATCAACGGCTCGCGGGCAGCCAGCAACGAAGTCGGCATCACCTTCGATGACGGACCTGACCTAGCCGTCACGCCGGGTCTTCTCACGCTTCTGCGCCAACGGGGCGTGCGCGCGACCTTTTTTGTGCTGACCGACAAGGCGACGGCGCATCCCGATCTCGTCCAGCGGATGGTGTCGGAAGGCCATGAAGTCGCTCTGCATTTTGATCGGCACGATCGCCTGACAGACATGCCCTTGGCGGCCGCGCGGGAGCGGCTGATTGCGGCGCGCGCTCAGCTCGAGAAGCTGGCGGGACCGGTCCGGTTCTTCAGGCCGCCCTTCGGCGGCCAGTCCCTGGCGACCTACCGCCTGGCCCGGTCGCTCGGTCTCGAGGTGGTGACCTGGGGCCCGATTGCGGAGGACTGGGTCGAACAGCCGCCCGCCGCAGCTGCCGCGCGCGCCCTCAGCAACATGGAGGCCGGCGACATCCTCCTGCTGCACGATGGGCTGGAGGTCCCTGAGGGCGATCCAGTTCCAAGGTTCGATCGCGTCCGAATGGTCGAGTTGATCCTCGACGGGATGGAAAAGATGCGGCTTGCGCCCACGACGGTGGGCGCGCTCGTCGCGAGCGGAAAGCCCCGCCTTTCGCCGTGGTTCCGCTACTAGAGCGACCGGCCATGCCGAGCCGACCTCAGGCGATCGGTTCAACGTCCGCGTTCTTAAGCCAGGCGCAGATCTCTTCGGCCGCCTGCTCGGCCGACAAGCGCGTGGTGTCGATGCGGATCTCGGGATTTTCGGGGGGCTCGTAAGGGCTGTCGACGCCGGTGAAGTTCTTCAACTCGCCGGCACGGGCCTTCTTGTAGAGGCCCTTGACGTCACGCCGCTCAGCCTCGGCGATCGGGGTGTCGATGAAGACCTCGACAAACTCGCCCTCGGCCATCAGCTCGCGGGCCATCTGCCGCTCTGCGCGGAACGGCGAGATGAACGAGACCAGGACGATCAGGCCCGCGTCGACCATCAGCTTGGCGACCTCGGCCACCCGGCGGATGTTCTCGACCCGATCGGCCTCGGTGAAGCCCAGGTCCTTGTTCAGCCCGTGGCGGACGTTGTCGCCGTCCAGCAGGTAGGTGTGGCGGCCCTCGGCCAGCAGGCGCTTCTCCACCAGGTTGGCGATGGTCGACTTACCCGCCCCGGAAAGGCCGGTCAGCCAGACGACGCGCGCCTTCTGCCCCTTGCCGGCGGCGCGGGCGGCCTTGTCGACGTCCAATGCCTG
>DASXKT010000334.1:0-12612 GCA_036496685.1 Phenylobacterium sp. | reverse complement strand
GCGATGACCGCCTCAAGTCCCTGCGCGTCGATGGCGTGGTTGAGCGCCTCTTTGGTCAGTCGAAGTCCCAGCGGTGTGGCGTGCAGCATGTCGTCCACGAACGCCTGAGCCTCGGCCTCGAGGGCCTCCTTGGCGACGATGCGGCTCACCAGGCCCAGCTGATAGGCCCGGTTGGCGTCGATGAACCGCCCGGTCAGCATGTACTCGGCGGCGACCGACGACCCCACCATCCGCGGCAGGAAGTAGCTCACGCCGATATCGCAGGCCGAAAGCCCGATACGGATAAAGGCGGCGTTCATCCGCAGGGTGGGTGTCGCGATCCGAACATCGGAGGCCAGCGCCAGCGCGAAGCCGCCGCCCGCGGCCGCGCCGTTGACGCAGGCGATGATCGGCTGCGGGCACCGGCGCATCGCGATGACGATTTCGCTGATCTCGCGCTGACGGGTCAGGCCGGCGCCCACGGAGCGCGAGCCTTGCGGGTCTCCTCGCTCCTTCAGATCGAGCCCGGCGCAGAACGCATCGCCGGCGCCCCGCAGCACGACCACCCGGACGTCGCGCCGCCAGTAGAGGCCGACGAAGAACTCCCTGAGTTCCGTGACAAGACCGCGGCTGAGCGCGTTCAGGCGCGTTGGCCGGTTCATGGTCGCCCACACGACCTCGCCGTCCTGACGCAATTCCAAGTCAGCCATGTCAGAGCCCCTTCAGCCAGGGAACGAGGATCGCATTCACCTCGGCAGGTCGTTCCTGCTGGGTCCAGTGACCGCAGCCGGGCAACACGTGGGCGCCGCGCAGATCGGTGACGTGGCCGCGCATCATCGCGGCCGGATCGGCGATGCGTCCAAAGCCGTTGAACGCCGGATCGCGGTCGCCGCCGATCAACAGCGTCGGCATATCGAGCTTGCGGCCGCGAAACTGCTGCAGCCATGCATAGTCGCGCTCGTGATTCCGATATCGGCTGATCGGACCGAAGAAGCCCGACGCCTCGAACTCGCCGACGTAATAGTCGAGGTCGCCCGGCGTCAGCCAGGTTGGGAAGACCTTTGGATCGACCATGCCTTCCAGCAAGGTCGCGCCGTGCTTCTTTTGCGGCCAGGTCCCGTCCGGGGCGTCGCCACAGATGCCGTAGTAGAACTTGCGCAGGAAGCCGCGCACGTCGGCTTCAGCCTCCGCCTCGGGAGGTCCGACATCCTGGAACCAGGCTTGGTAGAAGAAGTGGCCCTTGTCGGTGAAGGCCTCGCGGAAGATCTCGGTGAAAGGCCGGTTGGGGACGCCGGAGAATGGCACCGACAGCCCCGCCACCGCCGAGAACTGTTCCGGCCGCGAGAGCGCCGAGTTCCAGACGATGGGCGCCCCCCAGTCGTGGCCGACCAGGATCGCCGGCCGGCCAGGCTGCAGGGACTTGGCCACCCCGGCCACGTCGGCCGTCAGGTTCTCCATATCGTAGGCGGCGACCTCGCCCGGCCTGTCGGAGCCGCCATAGCCGCGCACGTCGATCGCAGCGGCGGTGAACCCCGCGGCGGCGACCGGACCAAGCTGGTGACGCCAGGAGAACCAGCTCTCCGGGAAGCCGTGCACCATGAGAACGAGCGGCCCTTCGCCCTCGATGGCGACCCGGATTTGCGCGGCGCCCGCGTCGATCGTCTTGAATTCGGGCATTTTCGCCTCGCTCCCTACGCCCACCATGCTCCGCGCTGGGCGAGGCGGTGGCAAGGGTCACCCTGCGTCAGCGTTGACCTGTTCCTCTGCCGTGCGACCATCCGGACGGGAAGGAAACAAACATGGTCCAGCTAGTCGAACGGACGGCGGACTTTGGCTGCGTGCTCTGCGCAGTCGAGGGGCACGTCGCCACCATCACCTTGAACCGGCCCGAACGACGCAACGCCTTGAATTACCGTGCCTACGACGAGCTGGAGCAGGCCTTCCGCGCCGCCTCGGCGGACGTCGACGTCCGCGCGGTGATCGTGACTGGCGCAGATCCTGCCTTCTGCTCCGGGGACGACGTGGCCGAGATCATGGCTGGGCCCAAGTCGTTTTCCGCGCAGAAGGCGCCCGTCGAGGCGAAGCCGACGCCGGCCGCCATGGCCGCACTGGAGTGCGCCAAGCCGGTGATCGCCGCGGTGAACGGCGCAGCCGTCGGCTGGGGCATGGAGTTGGCGTTGTTCGCCGACATCCGCATCGCCTCGGAGAAAGCGCGCTTCGCAGAGCTGTTCGTGAAGCGCGGTTTGGTCTGCGACGTCGGCGGCTTCTACCGCCTGCCGGCCATCGTCGGCCCGGCAAAAGCTGCGGACCTGCTGTTCTCAGGCGAGATCATCGACGCGGCTGAAGCGCTCCGCATCGGCCTGGTCAGCGAGGTCGTGCCCCACGAAGATCTGATACCGCGCGCAAAGACCCTGGCGGCGCGCATCGCCGCCAATCCGCCGCTGGCCGTGCAGCGCCTCAAAGAAGGCCTCAACCGCACCGCCTACGGCGATCCCAAGGAGATCGGCGCTTGGGCGATCACCGCCATCCGCGAATTGATGCAGACAGAGGACCACAAGGAAGGCGTCGCGAGCTTCCTCGAGAAGCGCGAGCCGGTGTTCAAGGGGCGCTAGCGGTGAACGAACTCGATTTCAGCGGCAAGGGTGTGCTGGTCGTCGGCGGATCGAGCGGCATCGGCAACGGGATCGCGCATTCCTTCCTGGAACGCGGCGCAGCGGTTCACGTCTGGGGCACGCGGGCGCGCGCGGCGGACTACGAGGGCATCGAGGGTTCTGACCTGAATGGGCTGGCCTACGAACAGGTCGACGTCGGCGACCGGGCCCAGGTGTCGGTCGCGGCCGGCCCGCCGACGCTGGACGTGCTGATCCTCTGCCAGGGCACCGTCGTCTATCGCCGCGGCGAGTTCCAGCCTGAGGGCTGGGATCGGGTGATGGCGGTCAACCTCGACAGCCTGATGGCCTGCGCCATGAAGTTCCACGACGTTCTGGCCGAGCGTCGCGGCGTGATCATCATCGTGAGTTCCGTCTCGGGCTACACATCCAACCGGGGCAACCCCGCGTATGCGGCGTCAAAGGCCGGCGCCGTCAGCCTGACCAAGACGCTG
The DNA here is from genome assembly GCA_036496685.1 of Phenylobacterium sp. Classification (GTDB taxonomy): domain Bacteria; phylum Pseudomonadota; class Alphaproteobacteria; order Caulobacterales; family Caulobacteraceae; genus Phenylobacterium. The sequence continues at coordinate 9,530 of DASXKT010000334.1, read as the reverse complement.
GGTGAGGCATGGGCCCGCGATGGGATTCGGGTCGTTGGCCTCGCGCCTGGCCTCGTCGACACCAAGCTCACCAAGGTCACCACCGAGCATCCGGAGCGGCGGGAAGGCGCGCTGAGGTCTATCCCACTTGGCCGCATGGGAACTCCGCAGGACATGGCGGGCGCGGCGCTGTTCCTGGCCTCGCCGCTAGCCGGATATGTGGTCGGCCAGACCCTGATCGTCGACGGAGGCTTGAGCCTATGACCGAGAATGCCCGCTCCGTCGCCGGCCTGACAGCTTTTATAACCGGCGCGGCCAGCGGCATGGGCCGCGCCACGGCCGAGGTCTTCGCCGCCGAGGGTGCGCACGTGGCGCTGACCGACATCGCGGCAGAGAGCGTGCGCGAGGTCGCCGACGACTTGGTCCATCGCGGCTACAGCGCCGAGGCCTGGACGCTCGACGTGGCCGACGCGGCAGCCATCAGCACGGTCGTCGTGCAGGCGGCCGAGCGGTTCGGAGGGCTAGACATCGTCGTCAACAACGCCGGCGTCGGTGGCTTCTCGGCAATCGACGCCGACAGCTACGAAGCCGTCTGGACCCGGGCGCTCGGCGTCATGCTGACGTCTCACCAACGGATCGTGCGCGCGGCCCTGCCCTATCTGCGCAAGTCCGCCTCGCCGCGCATCGTCAACATCGCCTCCACCGAAGCCCTGGGCGCTACGGCCCGCGACAGCGCCTATGCCGCGGCCAAGGCTGGCGTCACCGGCCTGACCCGCGCGCTCGCCGTCGAACTCGGCCGCGAAGGGATCACCGTCAACTGCATCTGCCCGGGCCCGATCCTGACCGGCATGACCGAAGCGATCCCGGAGGCGGACCGCCAGACCTTTGCCAAGCGCCGTACGGCCCTCGGTCGATACGGCCGACCGGACGAGGTCGCCCACATCACCCTCAGCCTCTGCCTGCCCGCCGCCTCGTACATCACGGGCGCGACCATCCCTGTCGACGGCGGCCTGATGGCGCGCAACGCCTAGTCCCCCTTGAACTTCCCCGGCCGCTTCTCGCGGAACGCGGCGATGCCTTCGCGATAGTCCCCGGTGCGGCTCATCAGCAGATACTGGTCGCGGTCCATGTAAATGCTGGCCTGGGCGGTGGCGCCGGCGATGGCGCCGATCGCCTCCTTGGTCATCCGCACCGGCAGCGGCGGCAGCGCGGCGACCTTGTCGGCCCAGCGGCGCGCGGCAGTGAGCGCCTGGCCGTCGGCCGTCACCTCGTCGGCGAGGCCCCACGCCAGACATCGCTCGGCGTCGGCCGCCTCTCCGAACATGACGTACTGTTTGGCGCGCGACGGCCCGGCCAGCGCCACCAGCTTGGGCAGCGTCCGCCAGCTCATATTCATGCCCAGCGGAACCTCGGGAAGGCGCATGTAGGCCGAAGCGCCCATCACGCGAAAATCGCAGGAGACCGCCAGCGCGCGGGCGCCGCCGATGCAATAGCCCTCGATCGCGGCGATAGTGACCGCCTCGATTTCCTCCCAGGCCGCGCAGAGATCCGGCCCCGCCATCACGGTCCGCCTGGCCTCCAACAAGGTCGGCTGGTCCGCCCTGGCCTGGCTCGCGGAGAGGTCCGCGCCGGCGGAGAAATAGCTCTCCGTCCCGGTCAGGATCACCGCCAGGATGTCGGTTCGTCGCCGCAACAAATGCGCGGCCTCGGTCAATTCTTCCATCAGTTCGCCGTTCAGGGCGTTGCGCGCCCCGGGCCTCGCCAGCGCCACCTCGACGATCGCCTCGCGGCGGCTGACCGCGACGTGCGTCCAGGCCTTGTCGAAGAGCTCGTCCATGCCTGCTGTCCCCTTTGAACTTGTCGAGCGACGATACACGAGGCCGCTTGCAAGCGGAGCCGCACCGGCGAACTATCCAGCGCTATGAGCAGCCTGACACGCCCCCTCGCCCGCCTCGCTTTCGTTGCCCTGCTGGCCGCCTCCGCCACGGCGCGCGCCGCCGACTACCACGCGCCCCGCAACGGGTTTGGCCAGCCGGATCTGCAGGGAACCTGGACCAACGCCTCGCTGACCAGCCTCCAGCGACCGGCGATGTTCAAGTCCCTGACGCTAACCGAGGCGGAGGCTGTCGCGCTGGAGAAGCGGCGAGCCGCCGCGCGCGCCGCCCAGGACAAGCCCACCGACCCGACGGCTGGCGCTCCCCCCGCCGCGGCAGACCCTGGTGGCTACAACGCCTCCTGGACTGACCCTGGCGTCGCGCTCGGCCGCATCGGCGGCCAGGTGCGTACCTCATGGATCGTCGAGCCCGCGAATGGTCAGCTGCCCTACAGCCCGGCCGGCCGGAAGGCCTACGTCGAGGCGCTTCGCAAGGCTCGCAACAGTTGGGACGGCCCGGAGAACCGCCCCCTGGGCGAGCGCTGCATCCTGGGCTTCGGCTCCACGGCCGGCCCGCCGATGCTCAACGTGCTCTACAACAATAACTACCAGATCGTGCAGTCCAAGGACGCCGTCGCGATCCTGGTCGAGATGAACCACGACGCGCGTATCGTGCGGCTCACCGACCACAAGCACCCGCAGGCCGATATCCGCCCCTGGATGGGTGACAGTATCGGCTGGTGGGAGGGCGAGACGCTGGTGGTCGAGACCACCAACTTCAATCCGGGCGAGAGCCTTCGGCCCTATTTCAACAACTCGATCCTGCTGTCGCCGAACGCCAAGGTGACCGAGCGCTTCACCCGCATCTCACCCACCCAGATCCTCTACCAGTTCACGGTTGATGATCCGGCCACCTACAGCCAGGCCTGGAAAGCCGAGATGCCGCTGAACGCCGCCAAGGGTCCGGTTTACGAGTACGCGTGTCATGAAGGAAATTACGCCCTGCCGGGCATCCTGGCCGGCGCCCGTCAGGCCGAGCGTGAGGGGCGGACGCCGGAAACGGTTGACGTCAGCGAATAGGGCGGGCCTGCTCACGCTCGACCTTCGCGCTCGCACCCAACTGTTTGATCTACCGTAGATGTGACCCAACAGCTAAGTCGCAAGTTTTGACGTCTAGCCTAAGTTGTGATGTCAATAACGTGTTAGAATCAGGGACGGAGCCTGACTGGTGGGTCATGCTCCGATGAGCGCGCGAACTGGGGACGGAGACCTCCAAGCGCAATAGAACCGGCAAAGGCGATAACGCTATGGCCGTGCATGACATGAACAAGCCCTACATGATCTATGAAGGGCCCCTGCCGCCGCACCTTGCGCGACCCCAGCCAAAGGTCGAGGAAGAAGACGAGGAGTTCCTGGACGCGCTGGACGCGCCTGGTGGCATCTCCGGCTTTGCCACCCTGCTTGCGGTGCTCCTCGCATTAGGGGTCGGGATTGCGATCGGCGTCTGGCTGACGCCGATCCTGCGGCCAGCGCCGATCGCGGCCCTCACGAGCACCACCTCGCCGCCGCCTGCCCTGATCATGCCGCCCACCGAACTGACGACGCCATCTGCGCGGATCGAGGCGACGCCGCCGCCGGAACCGGCCTTACCTGCTCTCAGCCTGTCCAAGCCCGAACCGCCGCCCGCGGTGAAAGCGAAGGTCGCACCGAGTCCGAAGCCCGCTGCGATCCGTTTGGCGAAAGCCGCGCCGAAAGCCCGACCGCCGGCCCACGCGGTCGTCCATCCCACTCCGAAGCCGAACGACCTGGCCCTCGCCTATGCGCAAGGCTCAGCGCACTTGCGCGGGACCATCGAAGATCCGCCGCACTGACCGCGCATCGCAAGCTCCGCTAGCTGGGCTGCCTGGAGAAGCTGCGGCTAGTTCAGCTCGAGCCCCTCGAGGCTCCCCTCAGCCCGCCAGTCCTCGAGCACCTTGACGAAAGCCACCGGCCCGGCGCCGTAGGAGCCGTTCCGTGAGCTGATCGCCTGCACGTTGCCCTCGTTGTTGTAGTAGCCGGGCGTGCACTCCTCGAGGAACTTCTGCCGCATGATCGACAGGTCGATGATCGTCTGCACCCAGGCCTTCTCGGCCTCTTCCGAGGCCTCGATCAGCCGCACCTGATGGTCGGCCGCGTGCTTCAGGATGTAGGCGACGTGCTTGGACTGCTCGTTGATCATGTGCGGGAAGTTCGCCGTGAAGCCTGACTGGGTGTTGGAGATGATGAAGCAGTTGGGGAAGCCGCGGCTGTGCAGGCCGTGCAAGGTCGACACCCCGTCCTTCCACTTCTGCGATAGCGTCTGGCCGCCGCGGCCGTTGAGTTCATAGCCTGAGCGGCGGGTGTATTCAGTGCCGACCTCGAAGCCGGTGGCGTAGATCAGACAATCGAGTTCGTATTCGACGCCGTTCGCGACCACACCCTTCTCGGTGATCGCCTCGACGCCTTTGCCCTCCGTGTCGATCAGGTGGACGTTTGGCCGGTTGAAGGTCGCCAAATATTCGTCGTGGAAGCAGGGTCGCTTGCAGAACTGGTTGTAGTAGGGCTTCAGCGCCTCGGCCGTCGCGGGGTCGCGCACGGTCTGGTCCACGCGGGCGCGGACCTGCTCCATCTTCTTGAAATCGGCGAGCTGCATCAGCGCCGCAGGGTCCTCGACGACCTCACCGGCCGCCATCTTCTTGCGGGCGAGCAGCAGGATGTTGCCGATGATGTCCGTCCAACCGTCGTTGACGAGGTCCTCTTCCTGGAAGCCGCCTGAGAGCAGGATGTTGAAGTTGTCCATCCGGCGCTGTTGCCAGCCGGGCTCGAGGCTCCGAGCCCATTCGGGATCGGTCGGCCGGTTGTTGCGGACGTCGATCGAGGACGGCGTGCGCTGGAATACGTAGAGCTCGTCCGCGGCAGCGCCGAGGTGCGGCACGCACTGGACGGCGGTCGCGCCGGTGCCGATCACGCCCACCCGCTTGCCCTTGAGGCCGCTCAGGCCGCCTTCGTTGGTCCCGCCCGTGTAGCCGTAGTCCCAGCGGCTGGTGTGGAAGGAGTGGCCCTTGAAGCTTTCGATGCCCGGGATACCGGGCAGTTTCGGCCGGTGGAGTGGCCCATTCGCCATCACGACGAAGCGGGCCTGCAGAGCGTCGCCCCGGTTGGTCTTGACGATCCAGCGCGCGGACGTCTCGTCCCAGCGCATCTCGGTGACCTCGGTCTGAAAGAGCGCGCCGCGGTAGAGGTCGAAGTGCTCGCCGATGGCGCGGCTGTGGGCCAGGATCTCTGGCGCGCGGGAGTACTTCTCCTTCGGCACGTAGCCGATCTCTTCCAGCAGCGGCAGGTAGACGTAGCTTTCGATGTCGCAGGCCGCGCCTGGATATCGGTTCCAATACCAAGTGCCGCCGAAGTCGCCGCCCTTCTCGATGATGCGGATGTCCTCAACGCCGGCCTCGCGGAGCCGTGCGGCGGCGAGTTGGCCGCCGAAGCCGCCCCCCACCACGACGACCTCAACCTCGTCAGTCAGCGGCTCGCGAGTGAAGCCCGGCTCCACATAAGGATCGTCGAGGTAGTGAGCGAACTGGCCGGCGATCTCGCGGTACTGGGCGTTGGCGTCGGCCCGCAGGCGCTTATCGCGTTCCTCGCGGTACTTCTCGCGCAAGGCCTCCGGATCAAAGCCAAGGTCATCGGCGGCCGGCTTTTCGGTCCCCACGGAGTCGAGCGTGTCGGTCATGGCCTTCTCGTTTCCTCGGCGTTTTCTCCATAAGGCTATGGATGACGCCGCGACAATCAAGGCGACAATCGCGCTCGCCATACCGCATCTAGGAAGGCCCTCGACTAGGCGGAGACCGCGCCCGCCTTCTCCTCAGCCAGGCGCTTGAGGTTGGCCAGTCCCTCTTCGAACTGCGGGCCGACCAGCTTGTCCATGCTGAAGAAGAGACCCATGACCTTCGACATGAAGGTGTTCGGGCCGTGCATCGCCCAGGTGACCTCCGTCCCGCCCCCTCGTGGCTCAAGGGTGAACTCGGCGGTGTTGTGGGCGGTCATCGGCTTGGTGAAGTCGAGCTGGATGACGATCTTCGACGGCGCATCGGACTGCAGGATCTCCATGCGCCCCGAGCCCGCCTTCTTGCCAACCCAGGCGTAGGCCGCACCCTTGCCACGGGGCGGGCCCGAGTAGGTCTTGGCGAGGTTCGCGTCCATCTTCTCGTAGGGGGACCACGCCTCCCAGGCATGGAAGTCGTCGATGTACGGGAAGACCACCTGTGGCGGTGCGTCGATCGCTATCGAACGCGCCACGTGAAAGGTGTCGGCGTTCAGCGGGCCGGCCATGTCTGAAAGCTCCTCGTTCAGATGTTCGTCTGAAAGACGCGCCAGCATCGCGCCTGCCGACAGCCGATGCAAAACTCACTAGGTCTTGGTCAGGTCGCGGGCTGGCGCCTAGAGTGGAAGAAGCTGATGCGCCAGCGGCCGTCCTGGAACCTCAGGACCGCTGACTCCAGCCAAGTGCGCGGCTGCCGGCCGGACGCATCGTTGACCGAGCCGTTGTTGACATGAGTGAGCCAGGCCACGTCGCAGGCCACATGAACATCAGGGGACGGCACGGTCCATACGTAGGTCTTGCCGGCGGCGTGCGCGGCCTTGATGAGACCGAAGAGCTCAGCTCCGCTGAACCGCCTTCCGTTGTCGAAGGCGTAGAAGTCCGGCGCGATCGTCGCGCGGAACGCTGTCTCGTCGTCCGCCGTCGCGGCTGCGTACATCGCCCGCATCGTCGAGGTCGCCGCCTCCGCCGCATGGTCGGTCCGAGGGCACGCCGCCGCTGACGCCGCAGTCGGCAGCGCCCCAGCCATGCAGGCCGCCAGGGCCGCCCCGACCGTTCGAAAACCACTCAGCTTCAAGATCGGCTCCCCCATCATGCCGCGTCGCCTTGTGCCGCCCGACGCATCCGCCAATAGTCCCAGCACGTCAGTCCGGGGACTTCCCAATGTCACGCCGTTTCGGCCTAGGCGCGCTTGCGCCCGCCGCCGCCATCCTGTCGATCGCAGCCTCCTGCGCCCATGCCCAATCGGCGGGCAAGACGTACACGCTGGAGGTCACGCCCCAGACCGTCGCCTGGGGCAACTATGATGCGAGCGCAAAGCCGGTGCTCACGGTGCAATCCGGCGACGAGGTCGTGGTCCACACCTTGCTGACCAACAGCCCTACCGGCCTGGAGCGCAACGGCGTGCCGCCCGACCAGGTGGAGGCCTCTCTGCGAGAGGTCTACGACAAGGTGCCCGCTTCAGCTCGCGGGCCAGGCGGCCACATCCTAACCGGCCCGATCGCCGTCGAGGGCGCCGAGCCCGGCGACACCCTGGAGGTCCGGATCCTGAAGATCGATCTGGCGATCCCCTATGCCTACAACGGCTTCCGCTATGGCGCGGGAATACTGACCGACGACTTCCCCTATGCCCGGACCAAGATCATTCCGCTCGACAAGACGAAGATGGTCGCCCGGTTCGGCCCGGGCATAACCATTCCGCTGCATCCCTTCTTCGGCTCGATGGGTGTCGCTCCACCGCCGGGATTCGGCCGTTACGACTCGACGCCACCCACCATCAACGGTGGCAATATGGACAATAAGGAGCTGGTCGCCGGGACGACGCTGTTCCTGCCGGTCCACGCGCCCGGCGCGCTTTTCGAAGTGGGCGACGGCCACGCCGGCCAGGGCAACGGCGAGGTGGACGTCACCGCCATGGAGACCTCGCTGATCGGCACGCTGCAATTCGTGCTCCACAAAGGACAGAAGTCATCCTATCCGCGGGCCGAGACGCCGACCCACTACATCGCCATGGGGTTCGACGACGACCTGTCGATCGCCGCCCACAAGGCGGTCCGCGAGATGGTCGACTTCCTGGTCGCGACCAAGGGGATGACGCGGGACGACGCCTATATGCTGGTGAGCGTCGCCGGCGACGCCGACATCACCGAGGTGGTCGATCGCAACAAGGGGGTCCACGTGATGATGCCAAAGGCGATCTTCGCCAAGTAGTTCAGCCGCCGGCGGCCCGCCCCAGCACGAAGCCCGCTGCAGCGCCAGCCAGCAGTAGCCGTGCGCCGTAGCCCACGCTGTGGGCGAAGGTGATCTTCGGGTCCATCTTGACGAACATGTTGGAGACGATGATCACGACAGGGGGCCCAGCCAACCACGCCAGTGCGCCGATCGTCAGGCCGGCCGCCATCGAGGTGACATGGGCGATGACGCAGAGCGCCACGACGGCTGCGGTCATCACATAGCCCAGCACCGAGGACCAGATGATCGCTCCGCGGCTCTTGCCCTCGCGAACGCCGGGGCGCCAGACCTCCGGATACGTGTTGTATGCGTCATGGAAAAGCACCCCCATGAACAGCCAGTCGGTGAGCGAGCCCACCGTTCCCGCCACTGCGATCGCGGCGATCAGCATCAGCATGGCGTGGCCCTCCCCAGACCTGCGCTAGCTTCAGCCTAGCATGATACGGCCTAGTGCGGCGCGGGCGCCGACTTCGCCTCGAACTTGAAGGCCAGGTATCGGAAAGTCCCGCCCTTCGGCGTCACCTGGTGCGGCGATCCAGCAGGGATCCACAGCACATCGCCCGGCGCCAGCTGATAGCTGTGGCCGCCGGTGACGGTTCCACCTCGCCATTCGCCCGGCGCGGTCTGGCGATTGCCTGCGACCTTTCCGCCGACCCGCACCGTTGCGTGTCCGGCTTGGACCACGAACTCATCGTTTAGGTGCTCGTGCACCTCAACTTCGCCCACGCCGTCGCGCCGCGCGGCCAGCACCGTCGCGCCCGGGCCGGTCGGAACCGGCGCCGTGGCGAATCCGTCCTTGGTCTTTGCGACCATGGCGCCAAGCTCCGCCGCCGAGACGTAGTGACCTTCGTCGGGCTCCTGAGCGCGAGCAGGGGCTGCGAACCCGACCGCGAGCGAGGCAGCCAGCGACAGCGGCGCCAGGCCAGGAAATTTAGACATCGCACGCTCCGGAACTGGTTTAATCCAAGTCTAGCGCAAGTATTCACAGCGCCGGAAAGCGCACAAACGAAAACGGCCCCCGCGTCAGCAGGGGCCGTTTCGAATTTGGGTGCGGGGACAGGATTTGAACCTGTGACCTTCAGGTTATGAGCCTGACGAGCTACCGGGCTGCTCCACCCCGCGGCAAAGCCTTGGGTCTGGCATCGTGAATTGAAGGGTCTGGATCTCACATCCGTTTGGTAGACCTGGCGGCGACCTACTCTCCCGCGCCTTAAGACGAAGTACCATCGGCCCAGAGGGGCTTAACGACCGAGTTCGGAATGGGATCGGGTGGGGACCCCCCGGCAAAACCACCAGGTCAACGAAACGGATGTGAATGAGAAGACATCAGGTCTGCAGAGGCTCAAATCAGAGCGCTCATGAATTTTGCTAAGAACGATCAAGCCGATCGAGCGATTAGTACCAGTAAGCTACATGCCTCGCGGCACTTCCACACCTGGCCTATCAACGTGGTGGTCTACCACGGCTCTCGGCGAAGCCTTGTTTTGAGGTTAGTTTCCCGCTTAGATGCTTTCAGCGGTTATCTATTCCATACTTAGCTACCCTGCTGCGCGGCTGGCGCCACGACAGGTCCACCAGAGGTATGTCCATCCCGGTCCTCTCGTACTAGGG
>DASXKT010000333.1:0-29545 GCA_036496685.1 Phenylobacterium sp. | reverse complement strand
GCGCAATCGCCTTGCGCGCAGCCGGCAGGTCATGCCCAAGCGCGCTGGTCGTGGCGGCCATCATGGGCCCCAACGTCCCGCCGCCGAAGCCAGTGTCGGGGTTGGTCAGCGTCCACCACCGGCTCGAGCCCCGGTAGTCCGCTTCCAGGAAATCCAGCCATGCGCGGGCCAAGAGCTTGTTCGACGCATAAAAGACCTCGCTGGTGTCGGGCAGGCGCTTCTGGGCGTCCGCCGCCAGCGTGCGGGAGTAGGCGAGGTCTGCCTCTTCATGTCCGGTCCAGACGCTGGTGTTCACGATGGCGATCTGGTCGTTGATGTCCGAGCCCTTGCCGGGGCTGCGGCCCAGCGCGGCGTGGCTGAGCGCCGAGGCGGCGTCGCCATGGTCGGTGATGTCCATGACTGCCCACTTGGCGTAGGCCCAGCCGCGCTCGCTCGCCGGGCCGTGGGTGGCCAGCTCGGAGATCACCGCGAAAGCCTCGTCCCAACGCCACAGGTTGTCGAGGTACTCGGCGTAGCGATAGGGCTGGCTGTCGCGATAGACCGCCTCCGCCGCCTGGCGCGCCAGGTCGTCGAAGGCGGAGACCGGTCCGGTGAAGGTCTTGGGCGGTGCGTCGCCCATCCGCGCTGTGAGCGCGATGCCGGTGGGCGTGGCCACCACCTCGCCAGTGACGTGGCCGACGTGGCCCAGCCGCTCACGCAGCAGCTTCTCAAACTCAGAGAAGGTCAAACCGGTCTCGGGGATCTCGACCTTGAAGTCCCGGCCCCAGTCGCTGCTGTAGGACTGGCTCGGACGGTCCGACTGGGCCGTGGCGGTCTGCAGGACCTGCAGCTTGTCGAGGAAGCGGCTGGCGGCGACCTGGCCGGTCAGCCCGGTCCGCGCCAGGTCCGGCGGCACCGAGAAGGCTTCGATCGCCAGGCCGCGGGCTTCGTGCGCCTCCCAGGCCATGGCGCCGACCAGGCCCACAACGGCGGCGCCGGCGAGCGCCGTCATGACCTGCAGCAGCGCCCGCATCCGGTCGCCGAACCGACCCCAGCGCAGGCGCGAGATGATCAGGCCCCGCTGCTCATGCAGGTGTTCGGCCTGCAGGTCCGCCAGCCGCGTCTGCCCCCTCAGGAAAGCATCAAGCTCGGGATCCGGGCCGGCCTTGGCCTTGGACCGCCTGCGCCCGATCGCCATTTCCATGGCCGCGCCGAAGCCGCCCGAAGCGGCCTCCTGGCCGCCGACAGAGCTATCGCCCTCCGGCTCGTCATCTAACTCGGCCATGGCCCATCCCCCGTTGCACGGCGAAGGTGAGCCTAGGCGTAATCGAACAACCCGCTAGCCGTAAAAACGGTGTTCTTGCGCCGCCTACCAGCCGCGGCTGCGGGCGTTGATCGTCAGGTGCGGGCCGGTCGCTGGATCGGGCGCGCCCATGGCCACCGTGCGGATCACCGCGTTCGTGGCTCCGGCGGCGCGCAGGCCGTCGACCACGGACTTGGCGCGGGCCGAAGCCAGGGTTTGCTGCTGGGCAGGCGTCCCATGGCTGTCGGCCTGGGGCAGGATCACCACCTCGACGCCGGGGTTGCACTTCAGCCAGTCCGCGGCCCTGCCGACCTGCTGGCGGGCGGCGTCACCGAGCCCGGTCTCAGCGAAGCCGAAGCCCACTTCCAGCGGCGAGATTGAGGCCAGATCCCCCAGCGCGCAGGCGTTGGCCTTGGCGCCCTCGCGCGCCCGGCTTTCGAGCACGGCCTGGCTCGGCGTCGGCTTCACCCGCTGGCTCATGCAGCCCCCGAGCGACGTGGCGCAGACCAAGCTGGCGAGGAGAGCAGTCGCGGCGGCGCGGCGGAGGGCGTGTCGGCTCATGCGCCGCAGCTAGCATCGCCTCTCGTGGGCGCCTAGTCGCCCCAGCGCCACACGATCGGCGAGTTCGTCAGGCGCGCTACCCGGCTAGGTGGGAACGTACGTCAACCGGACCGCGTCCTCGCCGATCACATCGCTGGCCACGAGGCGGAGCGGAGGCCGAGGGCCGGCGAAGAACGGCTTGCCGCGACCCAGCACGACGGGGTGGAAGTAGAGCCGGTACTCATCGATGAGACCAAGGTCGGTCAGGCTTCGCGCAAGGTCTGGTCCGCCAACCTCGAGTTCTCCGGCGAGCTCGGCCTTCAGCCGACGCACCACCCCCTCGAAGTCATTCCCCACCAGTGTTGCGTTGGGGCCGACCGATTTCAACGAGCGCGACACCACCCACTTCGGTTGGCCCCGCCATGCCGCCGCGAAGTCGCGTTCCTCGGCGTTCCACTCGGGATCGTCTTTGTCCCAGTAGCGCATGACCTCATACAGACCGCGGCCGTACACACTCCCGGCCAGGCCGCCCACTTGCTCGATGAAGTGACGAAAGAGCGTGGGATCGGGCGCAAATTCCTGGTGGTCGACGTAGCCGTCCAGGGACTGGTTCATTCCGAAGACGAGCTTCGCCATGCCGCAATACCTCCACCCCCGCGGTCCTTCGGCAGGTTTGCGTGCGCGAGGCCGGCCGGCAAGGACAACCTCAAGCTCAGCTGACATCATCCCTGCACTGGAAATTCCGGTGCTCAACCAGGAAGGGACGGTAACGCCGTGGCCGATCCGCACGAGTTTCATACGCCCAAGTCCAGCTACACGAAGGACGATCTGATCCTCTCCAGCCGGGGCGGATATTTCGGTCCCGGCAACGCGCAGCTGCCGGCGCCCCCCATGCTGATGATGGACCGGATCACGAAGCTGAGCCTTGACGGCGGTGAATTCGGCAAAGGCCACGTGGTGGCCGAGTTGGACATCACCCCGGACCTTTGGTTCTTCGCTTGTCACTTTCCCGGCGACCCGGTGATGCCCGGCTGCCTGGGGTTGGACGCCATGTGGCAGGTCCTCGGCTATTGGCTGGGCTGGTCGGGTTCGCCCGGCAAGGGACGCGCGATCGGTGTCGGCAAGGTCAGGTTTAGCGGCGACATCACGCCCGCGACCAAGCTCGTGCGCTACGAGGTGAGCGTGCGGCAAGCGCGCCGCGGCCAGCTGGCGCTAGGGGTCGCGAATGGCCGGCTGTTTGCGGACGACCTCTGCGTCTATGTCGCGACAGACCTGAGAGTCGGAATGATCAGGCCGACCTCCTGAGAGGACGAAGCCGTGACCTAGGCGACCGGCTGCAGCCCAGGCGGCGCCCACTCGCCGCGGCGCACGGCATCGGTCGGCACGTAGGTGCGGAAGGTGAGCGAGAAGGCTTTGCCCTCGGCCGATGGAAGCCAGTTGGTCTCCGGGACCCCGGCCACGGCCTTTGGCCCGATACTGATCTTCAGGGACCCGTCCGCCTCCTTCTTGAGCGGCGACTGGTTGTTCAGGTTGAACCGGTTGAGCGGATTCTTCACCACCCTGTAGTCGGTGGCGTCGACGAGGATCACCGACCAGTAGGCCTCAACCGCAGTGTCCGGCAGCCGGTCGGCCGGGAAGTGGATGACGTAGCTCCGGCCGCCGTCCAGCCGCGCCCCCTGCGCGTCCCGGTTGGATGAGAAGTAGATCACCTCGTCGGTCGTGTTGGCCCAGATGCCGGCGTAGTTCACCGTCGCGCGCAGCCAATAGTTCACGCCATAGTTGCCCGCGTCGGGCGCGCCGCCGACCCAGCCTTGATGCTCGGGCGCTGACTTGGTGAACACATATTCCTTGAAGGCGGGGACGATCGTCTCGTGGATCTGCTTGTCGACCTCCGCGCGCCCCGCGGCGCCGGGCGCAGCGTAGGCAGCGACGGCGCGGACCTGTTGCTGGCGCTGGGCTGCATGCGGCGAGACGTCGAGCGCGCTGGCGAAGAGGGCCTCGGCGCGATCGAAGAGCTCGACGCCGGCCAGGGCCGCATTGTCGAACAGGGTCAGTTCCGGCGGATCGGCGATCTTCGGCGAGCCCTGCGCCGTCACGGTGAACCTCTTCTGCAGCGCCAGCGCGCCGTCCGGATCTCCCTTGAGCTCGATCCGACCCAGCAGCTTGGCCTTCGCTGAATGCATGTCGAGGCGCGTGGCGCCGGCCGGGATCGCCGGCGCCGAACCGGGGAGCGTCAGGGCGAAGCTGCCGAACGACTTCGACGGAAAGGTCCGCTCGTTGATGTTGGCGATCACCTCGCCCCACTCGTCGAGGATCTGGGCGGTGTAGTAGCGGCCGGTGACCTGCGGGACCTCGAGGATGACGGGATGCTCGGCGTCGATCGCGATCCAGGCTTCGAGGTAGGCCACGTCGAAGTTGGGGTTCACGAAGTCGGCCGACCCCAGCGGATTGTACTTCACCTGGTTGTAGGCGAAGCCCGCGCCCTTGCGGTCCATGTGCTCCTGCCGCACCACCAGAGCGCGGGCGAGCAGGTAGATGTAGGCATCCTGGATGGTCTGGCTGTCCATTGTGATCTCCGGGTGGCCTTCGGAGCCTGCAGGATGGGCGGCGAGGCCTTCTATCAGGGCAAACCCGGAGCGATATGGTCCAGGCGACCGGGATGGAGCCCGGTCCCCGTTTCGCAGATGCGACGCTCAAGGACGCGAGCTTCGGCCAACCAAAATAGCGATTGGCGCTGACCACTCCGGTGGGTTCGGCCCGCACCTGCTTCGCAGGCTGCCTTCGTTGGCGCGAAGAGTAACCGAATTGACACACCAGATTCGTAGATAACGTCGATATTTCAATTATCTAGGCAAATTCAAGGAGGTCCAACCGGGGCTCCTTCACCGCAAAGATTGCAGCAGTGCAAGATTTGGGCTTTCGAAGCTCGGCCGATGCGCGCAGATTTTCCTCCGTCATCCGAGAGTTTCACCGCCTGTCACAAGGGCGGGGCTCCGGAGTCGGGAGGAAGACATGGACCGCAGATATCTCTGCGCTGGCTCAGCGCTGACCATCGTCGTGGCCCTGGGCGCGACGCAAGCCTCCGCGGCGGACGCCCCCGCCGCTCCGACCTCAAAGGAGGTCAGCGAAGTCGTTGTCACCGGGTCGTTCATTGAAGGCACGCCGAAGACCGCCGCGCTGCCGGTCGACGTCGTCACACAGGACATGATGCGCAAGCAAGGCGCGCCCACCGTCGTCGAAGTCATCAAGCAGCTGCCGGAATCCTCCGGCGTCATCGGTGAGTCGAACCAGTTCGTCGCCGGCGGCCGTGGCCAAGGCCAGTACGGCACCTCGACGGTCAACCTGCGCGGCCTGGGCCCCGAGCGGACGCTGACGCTGTTCAACGGCCACCGTCTGCCGCTGGCGTTCGCCATCGCCCCTGACCCCAACGTATTGCCGCTCTCGGCGGTCGGCCGCGTGGAGGTGCTCAAGGACGGTGCGGCCGCCACCTACGGATCGGACGCCATCGGTGGGGTGGTGAACTTCATCACCAAGCGCAGTTTCAACGGCCTGGAGATCGGCGGCGACTACCGCTGGATCGACGGCTCCCGGGGCAACGACTGGACGGCCAACGCCACGTGGGGAAGGGTCGGTGACAACTGGGACGCGCTGATCTCCGCCGGCTACCAGCACCGCTCAGAGCTGCCCGTCCTCGGCAAGGATTGGGCCCACAAGATCTACGATCTGAACCCTGAGGGCGGCTGGACCGGCGGCGGCAACCCGCAAGGGTTCACCCCCTCGACGGCGACGGGCATACCGCTCGCCGCCGGACGTCTCGACCTCGGCTGCACGGCGCTCGGCGGCCAGCTCACCACCAAGAACGCGAACGCCGCGCCCCTGCTGCCCTGGACGAGCTGCCGCGGGCAGTACTCGATCTGGGACAACCTCGAAGAGAAGGAAGACCGCTACCAGGTCTTCGCCCAGTTCAACTGGAAGTTCGCCGAGCACCACGAGCTCCACCTCGACGCGGCGTACGGTTACACCGATCTGCCGTTCTTCAAGTCGTCGCCCTCATATGTGACGACGCGGCCGGTTCCCCTGACTGTGATGCCCACGGGCTTCGCCACCATACCGGCGCTGACCGTCGGGGGACCTCCGGTGTCCTCCTTGGCCTACTTCGTGCCGGTGACCAACCCGGGCTTTGCCGCCTACATCGCCGCCAACCCTGGACAGTTCCCGGCCGGAACCGCCGGCGCGCTGATGACCATCGGGACGTTCCGCCCGTACCTCACGGGCGGCAACCCGCTCTACGATTACGAGCACGGAGTCGGCGGCCCCTACTGGCACGACCAGATCCTGCTCAGCAGCGGTGTGAAGGGCGATGTCACCTCGAACACCACCTACGACGTCAACTTCAGCTGGGGGCGCTACAAGTCCTACGGCGAAGGGCGCGACAGCCTGACGAGCCGGTTGGAACTCGCCCTGCGCGGCCTGGGCGGTCCCAACTGCGACTTCAGGACGGGCACGCCCGGCGTCGGTGGTTGCCAGTACCTCAATCCGTTCTCCAACGGCATCCCCGGTGCGCCGAACCGCGGGCTGGTCAACCCCGGCTTCGTGTCCTCGCTCGCCAACACAGCCGCGCTCGCCGACTGGATCATGCCCGTTCAATCGGCCACGACGAATTTCCAGGAGTACGAGTTCAACGCCGTGCTGTCGGGCTCGCTCCCCTGGACGCTGCCCGGCGGCGACATCAAGTGGGCCGGCGGCTTCCAGTGGCGGCACAACAGCTACAAGACCGACTACAGCCAGTTCGGCAACGAAATCATCTCGCCCTGCTCGAACTCGGTCCCGCCGATCGGGATCAATGACTGCATCTTCCCGTCAAACCCCAACCCGGCGGTCACCACCGGAACTGGCCCGAACGTGTTCGGCCCCGTCTCCATTCCCGTGGACATCAGCCAGGACATCTACGCCGGCTTTGCCGAATTCAACCTGCCGATCACCAGCACCCTGAACCTGGAGCTGGCCGCCAGATACGAGGACTATGGAAGCAACGGCGGCGACACGTTCAACCCGCAGGCCCGCCTCAAGTGGCAGGCGATCGAATGGCTGGCCTTCCGCGGCTCGGTCGGAACCACCTTCCGGGCGCCGCCGCAGGGTTCGCTGATCCCCAATCCGACCACCAACCTGCAGCAGGTGTTGGGAACCTTCATACCGGTGTCCACCGTCGGCAACCCGAAGCTCGACCCAGAGACGGCGCTCGTCTATAGCGTCGGCGCCATCGTCCAGAATGGCGGTCTCCACGCGACGCTCGACTACTGGAACTACGACTTCAAGAAGGTGCTCACCTCCGAGCCGCTCACCCCGGTGATCAACGCCGTGTTCCCGAACGGGGCGAGCGGCGCGAACAACTGCAACGACCCGGCGCTTGCGGGCTTCATCGCCACGCACCTGGTCTTCAACGGCCCGTGCTCACCCGGCATCGTCGCCGTGAATCTGCAGGCAATCAACGGGCCAGACGTGAAGACCGACGGCTTCGACTTCGACGTTACCTACCAATGGAACGAGATCTTTGGCGGCGAGCTGATCGCCAGCGCCCTCTTCACCCACGTCAACAAGTATGAGGTCGGCGCACTCCAGATCGGAACGGTGACGATCCCGGCGTTTGAGGCGGCCGGCTACTTCAATTCCGGCCAGATCGCCTATCCGATCCCGCAGTGGAAGGGGACGTTCTCGCTCAACTACCTGAACGGGCCGTTCAACGTGCACTACCAGCTCCGCTACATCGATCACTACGTCGACCAGCGCGCGGCCCTCTTCACCTTCAACCCGATCTACGTCACCCCGACGAACCCCTCGGGGATCGTCACCGCCGGCCAGAAGATCAAGGCGCAGATCCTGCATGATGTGACGCTACTTTGGGATGCGCCGCACGGCGTCAGGGTCTCGTTTGCGATCAACAACATCTTCGACAAGGACCCGTCCTTCGCGCGTACCGACATCAACTACGATGCGCTGACAGGTGATCCGCTCGGCCGCACGGTCAAGCTGGGTCTGGAGAAGACGTTCTGAGTCTTTAGGTCGAGCTGAGAAGGCGTCGCGGCTTCGGTCGCGGCGCCTGACGCTTCTGATCCGAATGCCGACTACTCGGGTGAACTCGGGCCGCACCAGCCGGGCATGAAGTCCGCCGCGTCGGCCTTGGCGAGCTTCAGGGCGTGGGAGAGTGCGGCTCCGAAATCCTCGGCGACCAGCTTGGGCTTCACCCGCCGGCGAAGGTAGTTGGCCCAGATGAACTCGCTGAAGGGCGTGATGTCCTTGGCGAAGCCGCCGGCCCGGCGCAGTTCACCCGCCAGGCTGCGATAGGGATCGTCCGGCAGGTCGGCGACGGCGGCTGGAATCGCCTTGAAAGCCACTCGTTCGCCCGCGGCGTCGTAGGGGTGGCACCAGTCTCGGTGGTCGAGATAACTCCAGAACTCCGGCCGCTTCAGCCCGCGCAGGTCGGCGATCACATCGACCAGGATGTCCTTCACACCCTCCTCGAGCAACGCCCGGCAGAGGTGGTGATGGTCGAGGATGTAGTGCTGGTCCTTCGGTCCCTTGACCACCGGGATCATGTGCCGGCCCAGGTACTCGGAGCCCTCGGCGCCGCCTTTTTCGCGCCACTGCCGGCGCTTTTCAGCGACTTCGCGATAGCCCACGGTGATCTGCGTAGGATGCAGGTCCTTGATCGCCACGGGATTCAGTACAGGCTCATGCCGTGACATTCCCCGGTCCTTCCCTCAGCTTTCCGCAACCGGAGACTAGGAAGCCATGAGCGCGATCTATCTACAAATCGCGATCAACCTCGGCGCGGCATGGCTGGCGGGGGGGATCATAGGGGCCGAGCGCAGCTTCCATGGTCGGGCGGCGGGGTTCCGCACCCATGCCCTGGTGGCAATCGCATCGGCGGCCGCCGCGATGGTGTCGCTGGCGCCGGTCTTTTCGCCCGGCATGTTCCCTGGCGACGCGCCCCGGCTCGACCCCACGCGCCTGGCGCAAGGCGTGATGACCGGCATCGGCTTCCTGGGCGCAGGCGTGATCTTCAAGGAGGGCGTCAACGTCCAGGGGCTGACCACGGCGGCTTCGGTCTGGGCGACGGCGGCCATCGGCCTTCTGTTCGGTCTGGGCGAGCACCCCGTGGGCGTCTCGGCGACGGTGGCCGTGCTCTTCACCCTGATGGCCCTGCGCTGGGTCGAGGACATCTTTCCGGTGCGCGTCTACGCTTGGTCGATCTTTCGATTCCGCTCGCCGGATGCTCCAGATCAGGCGGGCCTCATGGCGCTCCTCGCTGAGCACAACGTGACGCTGCGCGAGCTCAGCTTCGCCCGCGCCGAGGACGGCGCCATTCTGGAATTCCGCGGCAACCTGACGGCCGCCAGCGACCATGCGCTCGACGTGCTCGCCGCCGCCCTGCGCGAGCTCGACGGCCTGGCCGAGTTCGACATCTCACGGATCAGCAAATAGGTCTCGTCATGAAGATCGACCTCCTCTCCCCGGCCAGTTTTGCGGACGGCCAGCCGCACGACCAGTTCCGCTGGCTGCGCGAGAACGCTCCGGTCCGCTGGCACGACGAGCCGAACGGGCGCGGCTTCTGGGCGGTCACGGGCCACGCCGACGTCTGGACGGTGGACCGCGACTTCCAGAACTACTCCTCCGAACCGACCATCATGATCACCGACCCGCTTGAGGGCGTCGGCCAGGGGTTCGGGCCCTACAAGATGATGTTGATGATGGACCCGCCGGAGCACACGGCGTTCCGCAAGCTGATCCGCCAGGAGTTCACCCTGCCGGCCGCGCACCTCCGGGAAGAGCGCATCAAGGCCCTGGCGCGCCACATCGTCGACGCGGTGATCGACAAGGGCGAATGCGACTTCGTGGCCGAGGTGGCCGGCGAGATGCCGTCCTTCGTCATCGCCGAGCTGATGGGCCTGCCGCTGGATGATGGGCGCGAGCTCTACAAGCTTACCGAGACCATCCACACCGCGCCGGAAGCCCTGCCGCCGGGTGCGGGCGGCGCGGCGGTCGCCAAGATGTTCGAGTACGGCCAGGGTGTGATCGCTGAGAAGCGCGCCCGGCCGGGCGACGACCTGGCCTCCAAGCTGCTGGCCTGCGAGGTCGACGGCCGAAGGCTGGAGGACGTGGAGTTCCTGCTGTTCTTCCTGCTGCTGGTCGACGCGGGCGGCGACACCACCCGCAACCTTTTGTCCGGCGGGCTGCTGGCCCTGATGGACCATCCCGGCCAGTTCGCCTGGCTGATGGCCGACCTGCCCGAGCGCCTGCCGGTGGCGCGGGAAGAGCTGCTGCGCTGGACAAGCCCGGTGATCTACATGCGCCGCACAGCACGCCACGATGTCGAGCTCGCAGGCGAGCAGATCCGCGAAGGCGACAAGGTCGTCATGTACTTCGGCGCCGCCAACCGCGACCCCGCGGTCTTCGAACGCCCGGACGCGCTGGACCTCGCCCGCGAACCCAATCCGCACATTGCCTTCGGCACCGGCCCGCACGGCTGCCTGGGGCAGCACATAGCCCGCATCGAGATCGACGCCATGCTGAGCGAAGTCCTGACCCGCATGGGCGATTTCGAGCTGGCCGCGCCGCCGCAGTGGTTGCCGTCGAACTTCATTTCCGGCCCCAGGACCATGCCGCTGAAGTTCAGGCCGCGCGCCTAACCCGAAGATCCCATCTCCCCGGTGTGTCGCGCGTCACAGCCGTCTGCAGGCCCAGGCGCGAAAACCTGCCAGGCCGTGACGACCTCCCCCCTCCCGCTCACGGCGATCGAAGACCTGCCATAGCCGACAAGGCTCGCCCTCTACTCGTCGGCTGGCCGCAGGTCGCAGCGTCCCCGCGTCTTCCCCGCGGGGACGCTGTTTCGCGTGCGCGCTGATCCTGCTCGGGTCCGCCGCTACCAGTCGAGGTCGGCCAGCAGTCCGGCGTAGACCTCGATCCCGTCCCAAAGGTTACCCAGCCGCAGGTTCTCGTTCTGGGCGTGCTGGTTGTCGTCGTAGTTGGCGATCGAGACGCCGACCATCGGCGCCTTCATCTGGTTGACGATCTCGGCCATGCCCGAGCTCGCGCCCATGAACGGCAGACGCAGCACCGGATAGCCCACCGTACGTGAGATGGAGGCGGCCACGGCCTTTGCACCCGGGCCGTCCATTGCCGACTCCGTGGCGATGGACTCGCCCTGGTCCCAGTTGATCCGCACGATCTTCGGGTGTGCGAGCCGGGTCGCCAGGTCGGGCGTGTCGCGCACGATGTGCCAGCCCTGCTTCGTCAGCCACGCCTCGGTCAGCTCACGCACGCGGGCCGGGGTCTCGCCCGGCGCCAGGCGGAAGTCGAATGAAGCGTTGGCCTCGGTGGCGATGGCGTTGGCGGCGTTGGGGCCGTCGTCGCCGGCGTGGATCGCCCGCACGTTCAGGGTTGGCGCCATGTAGCCGTCGGCCAGCCGTGGAGGGCCGATGTTGCGACCAAGGCCCAATGCCTGTTTCAGCCCCGTCTCCACGTCGGGCAGGGCCGCCAGCGCAGCCCGGTCCGCCGCCGACACCGGGGCGACGTCGTCATAGATCCCCGGGATCAAAATCCGCCCCTCGTCGTCGCGCAGGCTCATCACCAGCGAGGCGATCATCACCGTCGGGCTGGGCGCCCAGCTGCCGTAGTGGCCGTCGTGCAGCGGCTTCAGGGGGCCGTAGACCGTGGCCGTGAAGCCGGCGATCCCGCGGTTGCCGAAGTTGATCTCCTGCTTGCCCGACTGGTGCATCGGCCCATCGCCCATGATCAGCAGGTCGCCCCGGACCGTCTCCAGGTTCTGGGCCACCAGCCGGGCGAAATGCGGCGAGCCCTGCTCCTCCTCGCCCTCGTAGAGCAGCTTGATGTTCACCGACGGCTTGATGCCCGCCGCCTTCAGCGCATCGAGCGCCGAGATCAGCGCCTGAATCGAGCCCTTGTCGTCGCCGGCCGAGCGCGCGAACAGCCGCCAGTTCGGATCGAGCGGCCCGGCGGCAGCCTTCCAATCGACCGGCTTGGCCTCTGGCAGGGCGGTCCGCATCGATGGCTCGAAGGGCGTCGAGATCCAGCCCTTCTGCCCGATCGGCTGGCCGTCGTAGTGGGCGTAGAACGTCACCGTCCGCTTCGCGCCCGGAACCTTTAGCTCGGCGAAAACCGAGGGCGGCGTCCCGGGCTCGGCGGTCAGCAGCCGGGTCTTGAATCCGCGCTTTTCCAAAAGGCCCGAGATGTAGGCGGCGTTCTTCTCGACATCCGGCACGGTGGTCGCCACGTTGGGCATGGAGAGCAGGGCGGTGAAGTCGGAGAGGATCTCCTTCTCGTGCGCCTGGCGCCACGCGCGCACCGCCGTTTTCGGTGAAGCCGCCCCGGCCGTCCCCGCTGCCGCCAACGCCAGCGCCGCGCCCGCGACCCATCCGCGCCAATTCATCGTCGTGTCCCCCAAACTTGCGCCGCAAGACCTATCCAGCCGCAACCGCCGACGCCAGCGGCATGCGCGGCGCCTACAGCTTCAGCATGACGCGAACGCCAGACCGCCCCCGCCGAAATCGGCTCGCGCGGCCCCACGGTTCTGCTACCAAATCCGCATGACGAGGGGCTGCATGATCCGATCCACACTCGCGGGCCTGTTCGTGGCGGCAAGCCTCGCCCATTCGGCCGCCGCCGCGCCGCCGCCCCGCAACGCCGATGGCCACCCGGACCTCTCTGGCGTCTGGACCAACGCCTCGGTGACCAAGCTCACCCGGCTCCCCGGGACCTCCAAGCTGACCGTCAGCCCCGAGGAAGCCAAGGCGCTGGCCGGCGCCAATCCCATGACCCGGCGCCTCGACGCCGACGCCAAGCCCTCCGACGCGGAGGAGGGCGCGCCCGCTCCCGGCGACCCCGGCGGCTACAATACCTTCTGGCTCGATCCCGGCCGCAGCCTCGCCCAGGTGAAAAGCGAATACCGTACCTCCTGGATCGTCGACCCCGCCGATGGCCAGCTGCCGTTCTCGCCCGAAGGCCGCGCCCTGGTCGCCAAAGCCAACGCCCACGCGCGCGCCGCCGACACGCCGGCCAACCCCGAGAACCTCGAGCCCTGGGACCGCTGCCTGATCTCCTCGCGCGGTTCCGGCGGGCCGGGCATGCTCAACAACATCTACAATTCCAACCTGCAGATCGTGCACACACCGGGCAACGTGGCCATCGAGATCGAGATGATCCACGATACCCGTGCGATCCCGATCTACCGCGACAAGGCCACGGCCCAGGCCGCGCACGGCCCCGCCGCTCTGCATCCTTGGCTGGGCGACGCCACCGCCTGGTGGGAGGGCGACGCCCTTGTCGTCGAGACCCTTAACGTCAACGCCGAGCAGGGCCGCGCCGGACCGATCTACCTGACGCCCAAGGGGCGGGTCACCGAGCGCCTGACCCGCATCTCGCCGACCCAGATCCTCTACGAGTTCCAGGTCGAGGACCCCACCTACTACACCCGCCCCTGGCGCGCCGAGATGAGCCTCACCGCCAGCAAGGATCCGCTCTACGAATACGCCTGCCACGAAGGCAACTACGCCCTCGTCGACATCCTGAAGGGCACGCGAGCGGGGGAGGCCGCGAAGTCCGGCGGCTCCCAGTAGGGGCACATCTTCTCCTCTTCCGTAGAGGGGAAAAGGCGCTCGCCGACCTAATCCTTCTCGTACTTGAAGCTCACCCGCAGCCGGCTGCGATAGGTCTCGACCTCGCCCGTCGCTCCCAGGGTGATGTCCAGCTCCACCACCTCGGCGACCCTCAGATCGCGCAGCGACCCCGCCGCGGCGGAGAGCGCTTCCTTGGCCGCGTCCTCCCAGCTCGTCTTGCTGGTGCCGATGATCTCGGTGACCCGATAGACACTCATGTGGCGTCTCCTCCTGGATACCCCCGATATCCAAACCTCGCGCCCCGAGGCCCCGCCAAGTCAAGGGCCTCCCAATTTCCCGCTAGGCGCCGGCTGGGGTGGGAGTCATTTTCCCGGCGGGGGGCTGGAGCAGTCCGATGCCGATACACATCGTCGAGGGCGGTGGCGGCGTGAAGCTTCATGTGCGTGACTGGGGCGATCCCGGCGCACCCGCCATCCTGTTCATTCACGGCTGGTCGCAACACCATCTCTGCTGGGCCAAGCAAGTCGACAGTCCGTTGGCTAGGCGCTGGCGGCTAGTCGCCATGGACCTTCGCGGCCACGGCCAGTCCGACGCCCCGCTGGACGCGGGCAGCTACACGACCGGCGCCCTTTGGGCCGACGATGTCGCCGCTGCGATCGCCGCGCTCGGCCTGGCCAGGCCGCTGCTGGTGGGCTGGTCCTACGGCGCGCTGATCATCGGTGACTACCTTCGCAAATACGGCGAGGCCGCCATCGCCGGCGTCAACCTGGCGGCGCCCGCCGTGGGCATCGGGCCGGCCTGGTTCGGATCGCACATCGGCCCCGGCTTCCTTGACCACGCGCCGCCTGCCAGCTCGGAGGATCAGGAAGTCGCCCTGCCGGCGGTCCAAGCCTTCCTGCACGCCTGCCTGGCCCGCCCGCTTCCGGCCGCCGAGTTCGAGCTGGCCATGGGCTGGAACATGCTCGTGCACCCCAAGGTGCGTGGCCACCTGATCTCGCGGGACGAGGACTTCCGCCCCGAGTACGCCGCGCTCACCAAGCCACTGCTGGTGAGCTACGGCGCCGCCGACACGGTCCTGCTGCCCGCCATGTCGCTGGCCATCAAGGACGCCGTCCCGGCCTGCCGACTGTCGGAATACCCAGACGTCGGCCACGCCCCATTCCTCGAAGACCCCGCCCGCTTCAACCGCGAACTGGCCGAGCTGGCGCAACAAGTTCTCGCCCTCGCCTAACCGCGATCCTCCGCTCCCGCACGTCCCCCGAAGGAAACACTTCGGAGAAGGTGGCAGCGAAGCTGGCGGAGGGGGCGTGGAGCGAGAGGGCGCTTCAGCCCATCACCCAGCCGCCCCCGCATCAAGGGCGCACCGCCCGCTAAACCGTCATCCTCCGGTCGTCTGAAAGACGATCCGGGGGACCCAAGCTGAGCTCGAGATGCGGAGGGCCCGATTGGGTTCCCCGGATCAGCCTCACGGCTGACCGGAGGACGACGACGGGGAGGGGAGTGCGCGGCTGCCCCCAAGCCAACGACCATTTCCTCCAAGCCAGACGCCCTGTACGCTCCCCCCATGAGCCGAAGTGACAGAGCCATCTGCACAGTCGCCCTGGCGCCGATCGCGATCTACCTTGCGGCCATGGCGACGACCTTCGCCCTGAACCCCTCACACTTCCCGGGCGCCATGTTCGGCGCGGGCGGCGGGATCGTCGCCATGGGCGCCGTCGGGGTCGCCAACGCCATGAGACTCTATCGCGACCGGAAGCGAGACACGTCCCGGCCTTGTCGCTAGGCAGGGTTAGCCGCCTGGCGCCAGTGCGGCAGAACAAAACCGAAACCACCCCTCCCATTCCCGCGCCCTCCGCGCTAACCTCCCGCGGGTGACTCTCCCCCCCACCACCCTTGATCTCGCCCCCGCCCTCGTCGTGCTCCCGGGCCCGCGGGCCGCCGTGGCGGACGCCTCCCACGCCCAGCCGATCCGCGCGCCCGATGCCCGCGATCTCTTCGAGCGGGGACCCGTGCTCCTCGCCCACGCGGCCATGACGGCGCGGCGGCTGGGTCTCCACGCCCCGCCGCGCAGCCCACGCATCTTCGACGCCCTCGAGCTCTTCGCCTTCGTCCGGCCGGCGCGGTTCTGCGCGCCGTCGGCGGCGGGGTTGGCGCAGGCCCTGGGGTTACCGGAGCCCAAGGGGGCGGCCGCTCAGGCGCAGGCGTTGCGCGAGGCCTGCGCGGCGTTGCTGGCGGAGCTCGCGGCGGCGCCCGAACCCTCCCGCGAGGAGGCGCTGGCGGTGGCCGAGACGCTGGCGCGGGGCGGTTGGCCCTGGGGAGCGGCGGCGGTGACGGCGCTGCGCTCGCAGCCCGTGGGCAACATGTTCCGCACCTCCGGCCTCGACGCCTGGTCGCGGATCGCCGAGTGGGAGGGCGAGCCACCGCCCGGCGAGGCGGGGTCGAAGCCGATCGCGGCGGAGGACGCGGCGACCCGGCTGGCCGAGCTCCTGGCGCGCTCCGGCCTTGACGAGGCGCGCCCCGCCCAGGCCGAGTTCGCCTCCGAAGCGGCCTTCGCCTTCCAGCCCCGCGACAAGGAGGGTGAGCCCCGGATGATGCTGGCCGAGGCCGGCACCGGGATTGGCAAGACGCTGGCCTACCTCGCGCCCGCCTCGCTATGGGCCGAGGCCAACGGGCCGGCGGTCTGGGTCTCGACCTACACCCGCGCCCTGCAGCGCCAGATCGAGCGCGAGAGCCACGCGATCTATCCCGACCCGAAGCTGCGGGCGAAGAAGGCCGTGGTCCGCAAAGGCCGCGAGAACTACCTCTGCCTGCTGAATTTCCAGGAGGCGGTGAACGCTGCCCAACTGGGCGGCGGCGACCTGGTCGGCATGGGGCTCGCTGCGCGCTGGGCCAGGTTCACCCGCGACGGCGACATGACCGGCGGCGACTTCCCCGCCTGGCTGCCCGGCCTCTTCGCCGTGGGTCCGGCGAGCCAGGCGAGCCCCGCCAACCTGGTCGACCGCCGCGGCGAATGCATCCACGCCGGCTGCCAGCACTACCGCACCTGCTTCGTGGAAAAGGCGATCCGCGGCTCCAGGCGGGCCGACATCGTGATCGCCAACCACGCGCTGGTGCTGACCCAGGCGGCGTTCGATGGGGCCCGTGCGGCGCGGGGCTCGAAGGCCGACGGCGAAACCACCCTCCTGAAGCGCATCGTCTTCGACGAAGGCCACCACCTGTTCGACGCGGCCGATAGCGCCTTCTCCGCGGCGCTATCGGGCGCCGAGGCCGCCGAGCTCCGCCGCTGGATCCGCGGGCCGGAAGGGCGCGGACGGCGGGGCCGTGGGCTCGAGGCGCGCCTAATGGAGGTGCTGGGGGACCACGACGACGCCAAGGCCGCCCTGGTCGAGGCCACGCGCGCGGCGTCCGCCTTGCCGGGTGAGGGCTGGTCCGGCCGCATCGCCCCGCCGAACGGCGAAGTGAACCCGATCGGGCCGGTGGAGCACTTCCTGGTCGCGGTGCTGGAACAGCTCCGTGCGCGGGCCGCGCCCTCCGAGGTCGGCATGGAGTGCGCAGCGCGGCCCGCCCTCGACCTGGTGCGCGAGACCGCACGCGCCGCCGCCGAGGGGATCGCCAAGGTGGAGGCGCCCCTGGTAGCGCTCGCCCGCCAGCTCGAGGACGTGCTGGACGAGGAGGCTTCGACGCTGACCACCGCCGATCGGGCCCGGATCGAAGGTGCGCTGAGGGGCCTCGATCGCCGGGCGCGGATGACGTTGCCGGCCTGGCGCTCGATGCTCCGCGCCATCGACGAGGACGCCGAGGACGATCCGGATTTCGTCGACTGGTTCGACGCGACTTTCCTCTATGGCCGGGTGGTCGACGCCGCCTGCCGCCGCCATTGGGTCGACCCCACCGAGCCCCTGACCAACGCCGTCATCGCCCCGGCGCACGGGGTGCTGGTGACCTCCGCGACGCTCGCCGACGCTACCCTGGACGATCCCTTCGCGCTTGCCGAGATGCGCACCGGCGCCGCGCGCCTGCCGGACCGGCCCAAGACGCTGAAGCTCGCCTCGCCCTTCGACTACGCGAGCCAGGCCCGCTGCTTCGTGGTCACCGACGTCGGCCGCGAGGATCCGCGCCAGGTGGCCGCGGCCATGCGCGAGCTTTTCCTGGCCGCCGGCGGCGGGGGCCTCGGCCTCTTCACCGCCATCCGCCGCCTGAAGGCCGTGCATGAGAAGATCGCAGCGCCGCTCGCTGACCAGGGCATCGCGCTCTACGCCCAGCACGTCGACGGGCTGGAGGTGGGCGCGCTTGTCGACATCTTCCGCGCCGAGGAGGATGCCTGCCTGCTCGGCACCGACGCCGTGCGCGACGGAGTCGACGTGCCAGGCCGTTCGCTCCGCCTCCTGGTCTTCGACCGCATCCCCTGGCCGCGGCCCGACATCCTGCACAAGGCCCGGCGCGCCCGCTTCGGCGGCAAGGGCTACGACGACGCCGTCGCCCGCGGCCGCATCGCCCAGGCCTTCGGCCGCCTCATCCGTCGCGCCGACGACAAAGGCTGCTTCGTCATGCTTGACGCCAGCTCCCCCAGTCGCCTGTTCTCCGGCCTCCCCGAGGGCGTGGAACTCCAGCGCGTCGGCCTGGTCGAGGCAATCGAAGGCGTGGCGGCGTTTTTGGGCAACGCGCCGCCGAAGCCCTAGGCGGAACGCGAACGTTGTGGGTTCGCGAGTTCGGTGGGAGGTTGCCCGCGATACCGGCCGCTATCGATAGGATCGAGATCCATTGTCCGCAGAAACGCCTCAGGCCTGCACAACCGGCTTTACGGCCGCTTTGATCGGTCGGGACATCGATGACGCTCTTGCGCATCTCACAGAGGACGTCGTGTTCTTCTACAGCAATGGATCGGTGATCCGCGGGAAGGACGCTTTCGCTGCGCTGATGACGGCGAGTTGGAAGATCGTCGAGAACTACAAGTACGCGACGCTGGATAGTGCGTGGATCAGTGAGACCGACACCGCGGCGGCTATCATTTACAGCTTTGAATGGTCCGGCACGGCAGGTGGAAACGCTGTGTCTGGGGCCGGGCGAGGTACACGGGTCCTTTCAAGAACGCCAGGCCCGGGATGGCTGATCTCTCATGAGCATCTGAGCACTGGGCAGTGGAAGCCGTAGCGTTCGTTCCGGCCTGGATGGGTCCCCTTACCCCTGCAGCGCCCTTTCCAAGCTCTCCAGGATCATCCCCCAGCCGTGGTTGGTCTGGGTGACGTATTCCTCGAAGACGCCCTCGTGGGTCAGGGTGAGCGCGCAGCCGGCGCCGTCGGGCGCGAAGTCCAGCGTAATGCGGGTCCGCGTCGGCTCGTAGGCCGGGACGGCGAACTCGAAGACCAGCCGGCGAGGGCGGTCGATCTCCAGCCAGGTTCCCACGTGCTCGACGTCGCCCATGTCCGGCCGCCGGTCGATGAAGGTGAAGTGGCCGCCGACTCTGGGGTCGACCTCGGCCTTGATCATCGTTCCCGTTGGCGTCGCGAACAGGAAGCGGCCGGCGACCTTGGGGTTGAGCCAGGCGTCGAAGACCCGTTCGGGGCTCGCCTCAAAGCGGCGGCTCACGCGGACGGTTTCGGTCTTCTTCGCGGTCTCGGTCATGGTTCCTCCTGCAAGGCGGCGTCCAGCCGGCCGAGCCGCCAGGCCCAGAGGCTGCGCTGGCCTTCGATCCAATCGGCGGCCTGGTCGAGGCCGGCGGGGTTGAGCGCCAGGATGTGCTCGCGCCCCTCCCGCCTGCGCTCCACCAGCGCCGCGCGCTCCAGCATCCGGATGTGCTTGGAGACCGAGTTCAGCGAGATCGCGAACGGCGCCGCGATCTCGGTCACCCGCGCCTCGCCCTCAGCCAACCGCGCCAGGATCGCCCGTCGCGTCGGATCGGCCAGCGCCAGTAGCGTCTCGTCCAGCATCGATATTCACCCTTGAGGGTGAATATATGCGATCTAGGCCGCGAACGAAAGCTGCTCAAAGAGGTCGGCCGGGAACGGCGAGACGTAGGGGCTGACCCCCAGCCGGGCCCTGACCGCGTCCACCGGCCGGTCCCAGACCGCCGGCCAGTCGACGCCCAGCAGCGCTGGCGTCCGCCGGCCGTGCGCCCAGGCGCTCAGGATCGTCTGGAGCATGATCGGCCCGCCCTCCGGACGCTCAAAGGCGACCCGCGTCAGCACCATGGCCAGGAACATCGACGAGTAGTGGTGCCCGAACTGGCCGAGCTGGAAGCCCGAGATCGCCACCTCGTGCAGCGCCGTGGTCCGATATCCGCCCACGATGTGCCACAGATCGTGGCACTGCAGGATGCGGGCGTTGAGGTAGTCGAGCGGCGCCGGAAGCTGTGCGAGCCCAAGCGCCTCGCGGTCCAAGACCTCCAGGTCGAAGCCGTTGGTGACGATCAGCGCGTGGAAGTCGCCGCCCAGCGACTCCCTCGGGCAGCCGGCCAGCGCCTCAAGCTCGAACCGCCGCGGATAGCCCTGGGCCACCGCCTCCGGGACGCCGGGATAGGCCAACGCCGCCTTGCCCACGCGGCCATGAAGGCTCGGCGCGACCAGTCCTGAGAGGGCCGCCGTCCGAGTGGTGACGTTGAGGGCGCCTTGGCCTCGCGGCTCGTCCAGCAGTTCCCAGAGCGCGGCCCAGAAGGCCGGCGGGATCGCCTCCGGCGCCGCTGCGGTCTCGACGGCGATCGGAGCCCCGCCGGCCGGCTCGCCGAGGTAGCCCTCGGCGACCGCGTCATAGACGCCCGGCGCGGTTTCGGGCGCAGCGGCCGCCGCGTGCAGCCACAACGCCGCCAGCGCCCTCAGGTCCTGGGGCTGCGGACTCTCCCTCAGCCGCGCCCCGAGCTTGCGGACCGCCTCCATGTCGTCGGCGCCGGCCCCCGCCAGCGCCTCGAACCCGGCCCGCTCCTCCTCGCCCCCCACGAGGATTGAGCTACTGGCCCTGGCGCTGGCGCATGGCCGCCATGGCCGCGGCCAGTTCCTCGGCAGTGATCTTGCCGTCCTTGTTGGCGTCGACCATGTCGAAGCGCTCGGCGGGACGCCCGGCGGCGACCCACTCGTCCTTGCTGACAGTCCCGTCCTTGTTGGTGTCCCACTGCTTGATGATGTCGGCCGCCGACGGCATGGCGCCCCCCGGGGCGGGAGCCGGTTGCTGGGCTGCCGCCGAGCCCGCGCCGATCAGAAGGGCGGCGGTCGCGGCCGTGAGGATGAGCAGACGCATCGCGAATCTCCCAGTTGCTGTGTCGCGGCGGGAGTTGGGCGCTACGACTATTGCGACTTTGTGTCCGTCGTCTCCGGACCGCGATGGTCGCGCCCGAAGTTCGGCTCGGCGCTCTCCTGGCCAACCGCGATGATCCCGCGCCGGATCTCCCGGGTCCGCGAGAAGAGGTCAAACAGCTTGTCGCCCTCGCCCCAGCGGATCGCGCGGCTCAGCGCCTGCAAGTCCTCGGTGAAGCGGCCGAGCACCTCCAGCACAGCGTCCTTGTTGGTCAGGAACACGTCGCGCCACATCGTCGGATCCGAGGCCGCGATGCGGGTGAAGTCACGGAAGCCGCCGGCCGAGTACTTCATCACCTCGCCGCGGGTGACCCCTTCAAGGTCGGCGGCGGTGCCCACGATGTTGTAAGCGATCAGGTGGGGCAGGTGACTGGTGACGGCCAGCACCAGATCGTGGTGCTTCTCGTCCATCAACTCGACATTGGAGCCGAGCGTGGTCCAGAAGTCGGTGAGCCGTTCGACGGCGGCGGCGTATGGCGCATCGCTGCGGACCTGCGGCGTCAGGATCACCCAGCGATGCTGGAAGAGCTCCGCGAAGCCGGCGTCCGGTCCGGACTGCTCGGTGCCGGCGATCGGGTGGCCGGGGATGATGAAGCAGCTGTCGGGCAGGGCTTGCGCCAGCGCTTCGCCGACCGCGGCCTTCACCGATCCCACGTCAGTGACGGTCGCGCCGGGCTTGAGGCCGGGCGCGGCGGCGCGGGCCGCCTCGGCCATGGCCATCACCGGCACGGCGAAGACCACCAGGTCGGCGTCGCGCACGGCTTCAGCGGGATCGCCGGAGATGCTGTCCGCGAAGCCAAGCGCCGCGATCCGCTCGCGAGCCGCAGGCGAGGCTTCGGCCACGGCGACTGCGCCGACCGCGCCGGCCGCGCGTGCCGCAAGGATCACCGAGGAGCCGATCAGCCCGCAGCCGATCACCGCCATCTTGCCGTAGACGGGCGTGCTCATCTTTTCATGAAGTCCGCCAGCGCCTCGACCAGAGCGCGGTTCTGCTCCTCCAGCCCGATCGTCGCTCGCAGGTGGTCGTCGAGGCCATAGAGGTGCACGCCGCGCACCAGGACGCCGCGCGAGGCCAGGAAGATTTCAGCCTCCGCGGCCGTCCGCCCCGGCGTCTTGGGAAAGCCGACCAGCAGGAAGTTGGTCGCCGAGCCGCCGACCACCTCGAGACCCAGGCCGCCGAGCTGCTGGGTGAGCCAGGGCCGCCAGGTCTCGACCAGCTCGATCGAGGCGCGCTGGAAATCCTCGTCGCCGAGCGCCGCCACCGCCGCCCGCTGGGCCGCGATCGAGGTATTGAACGGCAGGCGGATGCGGTCGACCGCCGCGGCGATCTCCGCAGGTGCGTAGCCCCAGCCGATGCGCAACGCCGCCAGCCCGTGCAGCTTGGAGAAGGTGTGGGTGACCACGATGTTGGAAGAGGTCCGCGCCAGGTCCAGGCCGTCGTTGAAGGCCGGGTCCGAGGCGAACTCCCCATAGGCGCCGTCCAGCACCAGTACGACACTGGGCGGCAGGGCCTCGTGCAGGCGGCGGACCTCCGAGAACGGGATCCAGGTGCCGGTCGGGTTGCCGGGATTGGCCAGGAACATGATCCGCGTGCGGGCGTCGACGCACTTCAGCATCGCATCGACGTCGATGCGATAGTTGGACTCCGGCGCCGAGCGCACCTCGGCCTGACAGGCGTAGGCGCCGATGGCGAAGGCCGCAAAGCCGTACTGGCCCTGCACCATGTTGTCGCCGGGCTCCAGGAAGGTCTGGTTGAGCAGCTGGAACACCTCGTCCGAGCCGCAGCCAAAGATCAGCCGTTCGGGCTCCAGCCTGTAGCGCTCGGCGATGGCGGTACGGACGATGCTGGCGCGCGGGTCCGGATAGAGGTGCAGGCTGCGCTCGGCGCTCTCGAAGGCCGCCTGGGCCAGGGGGCTGGACCCAAGCGCGTTCTCGTTGGCCGACAGTTTGATCGGCTCGGCGAAGCCCTCGGCCTTGGCCTTGCCCGGGACGTAAGGATGGATGTCCAGGATGCCCGGCTTGGGGAGGGGGCGCGCGGCGGCGGCGCGGTCTAGCAGGGGGGCTTCTTGGGACATGACAACGTAAGTGTGGTGGAGCCGGAAGGCGGGCTCGCCTCTTACACGTCCAACGGCGCGGGCGCAGCCCCGATCACGCCGGAAAGCCTGCCAGGGGCCCTGGCGAGGCGCGGATCGTCGGCCTGATAGAAGCCTGAAAGCATGAAGAGCTTCAGCCCGCCGGTCTCAACCAGCAGGGTGGCCGCAACCCCATCGCGGCTCAGCGCCTCTTCGACGGAGGCCGCGGAACCCGGCGCATCGGTAACCCAGTAGGTGCGGTCATCGCCTGTCGGTTCGACGTCCACCTCCGCGATCGCCAGGGCCGAAAGCGGACCCCAGGCGGCGAGGCAGGGGAGGGCGGCGAACACCTTCAGCGTCGGCTGGGCCAGCAGGCGGCCCCACCAGGCGTTGTCGGGCGTCAGTGCGCAGACCGCGACACCGCCCTGTGTCCTGGCTGCGGCGAAGGCTTCGTCGGGCTTGGCGACCTGGCGGAGCGGCGGGGCGACGCCGAAACGCAGGCGGGCGACCTCGACGGCGCGCGCCGCGTCGCGCCCGCCCCAGACCGCCAGGTGGAAGGGGCCCTGGGTCGCCAGGCTGTCGCCGATCAGCTCGCGCCAGATCCGTACGATCAGCGCGGTCGAGGCGCCCTTGCGCGGCCCGGCCAGGAGGCGGCGGAGTAGCAGGGCTTCGCGGCCCGGCCGCAGGCCGAAACGTCCGGCGTCACCTGCCGCGGCCTTGGCGGCCGCCACGTCGTGCGCCAGCCCCGCGCGCTCGCCGATCAGGCGCAGGAGTTCGACGTCGATCGCGTCGATGCGCTGCCGCACCTCGTCCAGCGAGGGCGTCGGTCGCGTCGCGGCGGGCTTGTCTTGGCCCTCGGCCATTTTCTCCCCCAAACAGAAGGATCGCGACCTAAGTCATTGCAGGCGAAGGCGCAATAGGGCCTCTCGCCGCAATAAAGTTGCAGAAGAAACCAGTATGTCATGCCTCATCCATTGCGGGCTGAACGCCGCATTGGCTGGACGTGCAGCATAGGTCGAATGAATGTGGGCGCCATGTCTGCCGCTCGCGCCGCCATCCGCACAGCCTTGCTTGTCGCCGTAAGCCTGGCGCCGGCATCGCAGGGCCTTGCCCAGGGTGGAGACATCGCAGGACCGTGGGTCATCGCCGAGGCGGCGCTCGCCCCCTGGGCCGACCCTCTCCAGAGCGGCGGCCGGGAGGAGGAAAAGCGGTTGGTCGGAAAGGTGGTGATATTCGGGGCGCATTCGGTGGCCGGGCCGGCGCCGCTCGGCTGCAGGCATGCGATCTACGCCAAACACCGGGACACCGCAGATCTGCTTTTCGAGGGCGAACTCGCTGAGCCCGACCCAGAGGGAAAGCCGCGGGATCCGGTCGCGTTGGCGCACCGGCTCGGAATGACCACGAAGACGGTCCTGACCGTGGAGACGGGTTGCTCGGAGGTGGCCTTCCACCGCTTTGCGCCGGACACCCTCGTCTTTGGTCTGAACAACCGCATCTACACCCTGCATCCCGCCCGGTCGCCGGCGAGACCCACGGCTACAGCTGCGCAGGAAGCCCGCTAGCGTCCTCGGCTCAGGCCGCGGCGGCGGCGGAAGCAGAGGCTTGGCCAAGCGCCTCTTGCAGGGCGGCCAGCAGGTGCTCCGGCTTCATCGGCTTTTCGACAACCCCGTTCATGCCGGCGGCAAGGTAGTCCTCGGCGTCTTCCGGCTCGGCGTTGGCGGTGAGCGCGATGATCGGCACCAGGCCTGCGGCCCCGGGCAGCGCGCGGATCGCGCGGGTCGCGGCGACGCCGTCCATCACCGGCATCTTGATGTCCATCAGGATCAGGTCGAAGCGCCCGCCGCGCGCGGCCTCCACGGCCTCGGCGCCGTCGCTGGCGGACTCCGAGGTGCAGTCGAACATTTCGCAGAGCGCCTGGGCGACCATTCGGTTGGTGGCGTTGTCATCCACGACGAGGACATGGACCTGCCGTTCTGCGGCTTGCTGGGCCTCGACCGGGGCTTCCTCCGTCGCCGGCAGCACGACATCGAAGATCACGGTTTCGGACGAGCCGCCGACCCCTTCGCTGCGAATTGCGCCGCCCATGCCCTCGAGGATCTGGCGCGCGAGCACCACGCCGATCGCCACCCGAAGGCCGAAGCGGCCTTCGATGTCGCGGACGCGGCTTTCGAGATCCTGGGTTTCCCAGGCCGGATCGCGGGCGCCGCGTACGCGGCCCTCCAGGCGGACGCCCTCGGGTGCGATGATAGTGCGCAGGCTCGCCTCGACGGCGCCGCGGCGCATGCTGGCCACAGCTTCGCCGACAAAGCCGTCGAACACCTGCAGGATCCGTGAGCGGTCGCCGATCGCGCAGGCTTCCGGGTCGCCGTCGTAAGAGACCAGGAGCGTCACCCCGCTCATCGCCGCCGCCGGCTGCCAGCGAGCGTGGACTTCGTCGACCAACTCGCGAAGTCGCAGGGGCGCCGGGTCGAGCGAGAGGCCCAGGTGCGTGACGGTTCGCAGATCCCGAGCGGCCTCCAGGAGGTTGCGTACACCAGCCGCGGCCTCGGCGACCCCGCTGACGCACGCTTCGGCATCGGGCGTCAGGCGTTGGCGCGACAGCTGTTCCGTCAGGGCCAGGACACCGTCCATCTGCTGGCAGATATCGACAGTGACTCGGTCGAAGAAGAACGTAGGCAGGGACATGAACAGCCGCAGGTTGTGAGGTGCGTCGCAGCTGCACCATGGCGCCAAGCGCTTGCGGAGAGGTTAAATGACACCCCTGACACGACGGTCACCATAGTCCCTTGCGACCAAGGGTCGGCCTTTCGGATCGGCCGGCGATCGCGCATATGAGGGCGATGATCGACCCCAATAGCGAGCGGCAGACCGGCGCACTCGTGCTGTTCTCGGGCGGGCAGGACTCGAGCGTCTGCCTGGCTTGGGCGCTGGACCGCTATGGGCGCGTTGAGACGGTGGGTTTCGACTACGGCCAGCGCCATTCCGTCGAACTGGAGGCCCGCGCCGCAGTCCGGGCGCGCGTCGCCGAACGGTTCCCGGCCTGGGCGCCTCGGCTGGGCGAGGATCATGTGCTGGAGATGCGCGGGTTCGGCGCAGTCGCCGCCTCGGCGCTCACGGCCGATCGGGCCATCGAGATGACCGCCAAGGGTCTGCCGTCGACCTTTGTGCCGGGCCGTAACCTGGCATTCTTCGTCTATGCCGCGGCGCTCGCTGATCGGCGGGGCCTGAAGGCGCTGGTCGGCGGGATGTGCGAGACCGACTTCTCGGGCTATCCGGACTGCCGGCGGGACACGCTCGACGCCATGCAGGCGACGTTGAACCTCGGCATGGCCCAGGATTTCGTCATCGAGACGCCGCTGATGCATCTGACCAAGGCCGAGACCTGGGGGCTCGCCAAACAGCTTGGCGGCGAGCCGTTGGTCGAGCTGATCATCGAGGACAGCCACACCTGCTACCTCGGCGAACGCGGGACGTTGCACCCCTGGGGCTACGGCTGCGGGACCTGTCCGGCCTGCGAACTTCGCATCCGCGGCTGGGAGGGCTGGGCGGCGCAGGGCCGGCTTGCGCTGAGCGCATGAGCTACGCCGTCAAAGAGATATTCCTGACCCTGCAGGGCGAGGGCGGGCAGGCGGGACGTCCCGCAGTCTTCTGCCGGTTCGCGGGCTGCAACCTTTGGTCCGGCCGCGAGGCGGATCGGGCGGAGGCCGTCTGCAAGTTCTGCGACACGGACTTCGTCGGCATGGATGGGTCCGGAGGCGGCCGGTTTGCATCGCCCAACGGGCTCGCCGAGGCGGTCGAGGCCGCCTGGCAGGGAGGTCCGGAAAACCGTCTTGTCGTGCTGACTGGCGGCGAGCCGTTGCTCCAGCTCGACGGGCCCCTGGTCGACGCGCTGCACGCGCGCGGCTTTTCGCTGGCGCTCGAGACCAACGGCACGATCGCCGCCCCTGAAGGCGTCGACTGGATCTGCGTCAGCCCCAAGGCCGATGCCGCCCTGGCCCAGACGCGGGGCCAGGAGCTGAAGCTGGTCTACCCGCAGGATGGGGTCGATCCGGCGCGTTTCGAGGGCCTGGCGTTCGAGCGCTTCGCCCTGCAGCCGATGGACGGTCCACGCCTTGCGGAGAACACTCGCGAGGCCATCACCTATTGCCTTGCCCATCCCCGCTGGCGTTTAAGCGTCCAGACCCACAAGTACCTCGGCATCGCCTGAGGCCTCACCGACGCGGCCGCGGCCGCAAGATGACCAGATGAGCTCCGACATTTTCGAGATCACCAAGGCCGCGACCTTCGACGCGGCGCACCACCTGCCGGACGGCCCGGCGGGCCCCTACACGCGTCTGCATGGCCACTCGTTCCGCGTCGAGGCCACCGTGCGCGGCGAGGCGACGGGCGCCATCGGCTGGGTGGCCGACCTCGGCGACCTCGACCGGGCGCTGCGCGCGGCTGCCGGCGAGCTGGACCATGGGCTACTTAACGAGAAAGCCGGGCTCGAAAGCCCCACGCTGGAACACATCTGCCTGTGGTTCGCGCAGCGTTTGAGGCCGGATTTTCCAGGCCTGTCGCGGATTGTTGTGTCGCGTCCGACGGTTGGCGAGAGCTGCGCGCTCAATCTAGGCTGACGGCGCCTAGCTACCTGACTTGTCGTCCTTCTTGGACTTGCCGTCCGGAATGGCGGCTCCGACCACGGCTCCGGCCCCTCGCGCTGTTGCGCCCACCGCTTTGGCGGTGACGCCCACCGCGGTTCCCGCGACGTCGACAGCGGCCCCGGCGACGCCTATCGCGAGACAACCCGACAACGCTACGCAGGTCGCCGCGAGGACGGCGGCGCGCAATGCTGCGGCATGCAAGGTCATGACAGGAACTCCCCGACTAGGCCGCTATCCTGCCTGGCGAGGGGCGCCGAAAGAAGGCGGCCTACGGCTCCTTGGCTGCGGCTGTTCGCTGCGGCCCGTCGCCGTGGCGGCGCCAGGGGCCGTTGAAGTCTGGGACGGCGCGGCGGCGTCGATCGGGGCCGAAGTAGTCGTCCGTCCGCACGAAGGGCCGCGGATGCTCGATGAGCTGACTGAGCCGCTCGACGACTCCGCGCGCGGTCAGCGGCTTGGCCATGAACTCGTTCACGCCCGCGTTGCGCGCGTCGTTGACGCGTTTGCGCGTCGAATGTCCGGTGATCATGATCACCGGACACATGTGGCCCGGGCTGTCGGGGGAGTTGCGAAGCAGGCGCACGAAGTCGATGCCGTCCAGCGGCTGCATCGACAGGTCCGTGAATACGATGTCGATCGGGTGATCCCGCATCATCTGCAGGCCCTGGGCCCCGTCGCCGGCCTCGAAGATCTCGCGCACGCCGATCGCGCGCAGGATTTCGGCGAGCAACAACCGCATGTGATGGTTGTCGTCGACCAGCAGGATTTTCAGCAGATCGTAGCGCACGGGGAATCCAGCATCCGGTCCGACAGGTCGCCTGTGGCCGGGCGCTGACTCGGTGTCGCGCAGGTTCAGGTCAAGCTGATTAAGTTCGAGAACTCGCGCCGGTCAAACGCAATTTCCTGTATTGCGTCATGACCTTAGGTCGCTGGGGTTGATAGCTTGGCCGCATGCAAGCCTCGCGTGTGCGCGCCAGTGGGATCAGCGCCCGGTCTGGCCCCTGTGGCGCAGGAAGGCGTCAGCAAGGACGCAGGCGACCATCGCCTCCACCACGGGCACGGCGCGAATGCCGACGCAGGGATCATGCCGGCCCTTGGTCCGCAACTCGATCTCATCGCCAGCCTCATTGATGCTGCGACGCGGGGTGAGGATCGAGGAGGTTGGCTTGAACGCGACTCGCGCGGTCACCGGCTGGCCGGTGGAGATACCGCCCAGGATGCCGCCCGCGCTGTTGGACAGGAATAGCGGCCCGTCATTGCCCGCACGCATTTCGTCGGCGTTCTCCTCGCCGGTAAGGGCTGCGGCGGCGAAGCCCGCGCCGATCTCGACCCCCTTGGCGGCGTTGATCGACATCAGAGCGCCGGCCAGTTCCGCATCGAGCTTGCCGTAGACCGGGGCGCCCCAGCCGGCCGGCGCACCGACGGCCTCCACGGCGACGATGGCGCCGGTGGACGAACCCGCCTTGCGGATTTTCTCCAGGTGCTCTTCCCAGACCGGGACCATGTCCGGATCGGGACACCAGAATGGGTTGGCCTCGGTTTCGCTGAAGTCGATCCGGTCGGGCGCGACGGCGTGGGGACCGATCTGCACGACGGCGCCGCGGATCTGGACGCCCGGCAGGATCTTTCTGGCGATGGCGCCGGCGGCCACCCGAGCGGCGGTCTCGCGCGCCGACTGGCGTCCCCCGCCGCGATAGTCGCGTACGCCGTACTTGGCGAAATAGCTGTAGTCCGCGTGGCCGGGCCTGAACGCCGTGGCGATCTCCGAATAGTCTCGGCTGCGCTGGTCGACATTGTCGATGAGCATTGAGATCGGCGTGCCGGTGGTGACCTGGTCGGGATGGCGCTCATCGGAGAAGACGCCCGATAGGATCCGCACCGCGTCCGGCTCCTGGCGCTGGGTGACGAACTTGCCCTGGCCCGGTCGGCGCTTTTCCAGCCAGACCTGGACATCGGCCTCGGTCAGCGGGACGCCGGGTGGGCATCCGTCGACGACGCAGCCCAACGCAGGGCCATGGCTTTCGCCCCAGGTGGTGACGCGGAACAGATGGCCGAACGTATTGTGCGACATGGCCGGGCTTGTAGCTGCTTAGCC
>DASXKT010000332.1:0-26426 GCA_036496685.1 Phenylobacterium sp. | reverse complement strand
ACATCCACGTAAACATCGCGCAGCCCCCTCAAACCCTTGGTGATATCGCCCCCCGGGCGCTGACGCCTACTGGACGAGACCCTTTTCGAGCGGCAGGGCGTAGCCGGCGCTGCGACGGCGGCGGCGAAGCGCGATGGCGATCGCACTGAATCCGAGAACCATCATCGCCCAGGCGCCTGGTTCCGGCGCCGGCGCCGCAGCGGCTTGGAAGCTGGCCACTGTGGGGGGCGTGATGTCCAAATCCTTCGGCGGGTTCTGCAGCCGTTGGGTCGCCGCGGGAGCGCTGGCGAGGGTCATCATCGGCATCACCCCCCCGGTGAAGGCGTTCTGCCGTTCCTCGAATGGGATCTCTTGGATGCCAGGCAGGGGCTCAAAAACAACCAGCCGAGGCCGGGGCTTGCGCGGCGGGGAAAACGGCGGCGGCGGCGGCGGGATGGCCGCCAAGACATCGTCCGAGACTTCGCTGCTGACCCCGTGGCGGTTGTGAATGAAGGTACCGTGGGCCCCGTGGTGCAGCCTGCCCAACGGCCCGATGGTCGACGCGCTGACCACGCCGACGACGCACGCGACGGTGATCACGGCCATGATTGCATTTAGTCGCATTAAGCGTCGCCCACCGCGCCAATTCCAAGGCGGCATACGCCGTGGAAAGGCCCCAGGTGACGCATGTTAATTAAACCTTAAATACAAAGTAAGCTTTTTCGGCGTGGTCACGGCTGTTTTGCCTGAGCAGCGCAAACGGCCATCTGGCGGCCAAGCTTTCTGCACCTCCGACGTCCCGGTGAAGCTTTTGTGTCGCGTTTCGGACGCTAGCCCGCGGGAACTTCACAAAACCGCGTTTGGAATGGGCCCTGCGGCAGGGCGCCGCAAGGCCCATGACCATCAATTCCCCTTGGGCGCAGCAACGCCTTCGGGAGCCGCAGAACCACCTGGGCGCTCTGCGAACAAGGTCACCTCGACACGGCGGTCAGGCGCCAGACAGGCGTCTGTTTCCGCCGACTTTGGATCAGTCTTGAGCATCGCTGCACACTTTTCGGGCGTATCGGCTTTCGGGTCGGGATACTGCTCGCCCGCGCCATAGGCCTGCATGCTCGGATGCCAGCCCGGATTGTGGGTCGGGATCTGTGCGGTGATGAAGGCCGCCACGGCGTCGGCCCGCGCCTTGGACAGCTTGAGGTTCGCCTCAGGCGTGCCGCGGACATCGGCGTGGCCGGTGATCATGATGCTGACCGGCATGAATCCCTTCAGCGCGTCCAGCTTCTCGTCGATCGCAGTTTGGCCCTCGGGCTTCAGCGTCGCCTTGTTGGTGTCGAACATCGTGTCGGTTTCGAGCCGCATGTTGAGCGCCTCATAGTGCGATGCGCCGGGCACCTGGATGATCCTGGTTTCGGTGACCGGGGTGATCGCCGCGGGCATCCTCGGGCACCAGATGTGCAGCGCGCAGAGGAGGGCGAGGAGCAGAAGGCCGAGCAGGCCCAGCAGCAGGGGCCACCAGGGGCCCGCCCACCAGCCGACGGCCGGCGCGGCGTTTTCGACGGTGATCGCTTCGGCGAGCTTGCGCTCGGCGATGTGGCTGGTCGTCCCAATCGTCCTGCCGCTATAGGCCGTGAGCGCGCCTCCCACGCCCAGGAATTCGGCCAACCGGCGATGGTCGCCGTCCACCATCGCCCGAGCCTGGGCGATCCAACCGCCGATGCGGTCTTCGGTGACGTTCTCGCCAGTGGACCTGAGCTTGGCGGACAGCTCCGCCGGGTTGTGGGCTGCCAGGGTTTCGACGGACGCCACCTCGATCGCAGACAGCTTCCGCTCCATCGCCGGGCCGACGCCTTCAACCGCGGCCGTCGGAATGATGCCGTCCTTGAGCTTGCTGACGACGAGGGCGAAGGCGGCGAGCTGCCCGTTGGCCAGCAGGTTCGCCTGGAACGGCCAGCTCAACGGACGCGCCAACGAGAATTTCCGCTTGTCGGTGTCCAGAAGCTTCTGGATGTCCGCCGGTTTCATCGCAGCGACCTGGGCGAAGCGATGGACGCCGTGTTCATGGAAGAGCGTGGCGATGTCTGGGCCGACGCCCTCGATGGCCTCGAGTTGGTCGGCGACCTCCGTCACCGGCTCCTCGACCTTGACCATTCGGTTGGCGATCTGGGTCGTCGTGGACGCGACCCCGCGTCCGCCAAACAGGCTTCGAATGATCCAGCCCAGAATACCGGCCAGTATCAGACCGACGAAAATCCAGAACAGTTTCGACCAGCCATCGATACCAAAAGGTATTGCGAACATTGAATTCGGCATGGCTCGCTCCCACGGCGGCAGCGCCGCCCAAGCGCGGCGGCGGCGCATTTCGTCTAGCCGCGCTGGCGATGAACTAGAATGCGGGATTACCCGACCCTCACGCAGGTAGAAGCCCGATCGGGGAGGACGGTTCGAGCGGCCGGCGAGGGCGCTCTCCGTTGGCTTGTCGCAAGTTTCGGGACGGCGTCGCGTAGGCCGATGGAGCGGCAGCGCCTCCGGTAAATCCCTGATGGTTCCGGCGAACGGACTGGAGATGCTGGTTTCGCGAGGAGATCCGCATGCCCCGGTCCGCCTCAACATGAAGCGCTTGCGCAGGCTCCTGGCCGAGGAGACGTGGGAGTTTGCTCCGCACGAGCGTTCGGCCATGCCGGGCTCGCCGGCGGCCCCGGAACACCCCGGTCCCCGCCGCGCCGCCTATGGCGTCATCGCCGTGCTGGTGGGGCTGACCGGCGGGCTGGGCAACGCGCTGGTCTCGGTCAACCTGACAACCCTGCA
This sequence comes from Phenylobacterium sp., assembly GCA_036496685.1. Taxonomy (GTDB): domain Bacteria; phylum Pseudomonadota; class Alphaproteobacteria; order Caulobacterales; family Caulobacteraceae; genus Phenylobacterium. The sequence goes on along the minus strand of DASXKT010000332.1, from coordinate 23,642 downwards.
GGGCGCGCTGGGGCTCGACCCCGCACAGGCCGCCTGGCTGCCCACGGCCTACGTGATGACCAACGCCTCGATCAATCTGCTGCTGATCAAGTTTCGCCAGCAGTTCGGCCTTCGGCCGTTCGCGATGATCTTCGTCGCCCTTTACGCGCTGCTGACCGCGGCGCACCTGATCGTCCACGGCTTCTGGTCAGCTGTCGTCGTGCGGGCGGCCAGCGGCCTTGCCGGCGCGGCGCTATCGACCCTCTGCTCCTACTACTTGATGCAGATGCTGCCTGCGAAATGGCGGCTCAAGGGACTGGTGCTCGGGGTGGGCGTTCCGCAGTGCGCCACACCCTTGGCTCGTCTGTTTTCTCCGGACCTCTTGGCGCTGTCGCAATGGCGCGCGCTCTACCTCTTCGAGCTGGGACTGGCTTTGCTCTCGCTCGCCGCCGTGACCTGGCTGCGGCTGCCGCCGACGCAGCGTCAGCCGGCGTTCGCGCCGCTCGACTTCGTCACGTTCGTGCTTTTCGGAAGCGCCGTCGCCCTGGTCGCCGCGGTGCTCGGCCTCGGTCGCTTCGTGTGGTGGTTCCAGGCGCCCTGGATCGGCTGGGCGCTGGTCGCCGCGATCCCGCTGCTGGCGTTCGGCATTCTGATCGAGCATCACCGGGCCGCGCCGCTGATCAACATCCGGTGGCTCGGGAGCGCCGACATCCTGCGCTTCATCATCGTGACTACGATGGCGCGGATCGTTCTGTCCGAGCAGACCTATGCCGCGGTGGGTCTGCTCAACGCGCTCGGCCAGACCAACGACCAGTTGCAGACGCTGTTCGTGATCGTCTCCCTCGCCTCGGCCGCGGGCGTCGTGGCGAGTGCGGTGACCCTCAATGTCGATCGGCTCGCTCAGCTGGTCATGCTGGCCATCGGCCTGGTGGCGGTGGCCGCCTATGTGGATTCGCTTTCGACCAACCTCACCCGCGCGCCGCAGATGTACCTGACGCAGGGGGTGATCGCGTTCTCGGGGACGTTCTTCCTGGGACCGGCGCTGCTGTTCGGCATGACCCGGGCCTTGCCGCAGGGCGCCGGGCACGTGATCAGCTTCATGGCGCTCTTCGGGATCGTGAACGGCATCGGCGGCCTCGCCGGAACCGCCGCGCTGGGGACCTACCAGATCGAGCGCGAGAAGGCGCACAGCGCCGCAATCGTCCAGACGCTTGAAGCCACCGATCCGATTGTCGTTCAGCGGATGGGCGCGGGCGGGGGTGCGGTCGGCAGGGTCTTGGGGGACCCAAGCCTGCGAACCGCGGAGGGGGCGGCCATGCTGTCCCAGGCCGCCTCTCGCGAGGCCAATGTGCTCGCCTTCAATGACGTCTTCCGCCTGATCTCTGTCCTGGCCGCCCTGACCACGGCCTACCTGGGCTTCCTGCTGGTCCGCCAGAGGATCCGGCTCCGACGCGCCGCAATGATCGGGCAACCCGCATGACCGAGACCCGCACGCCTCCCGACAACCCCGAGCCCGTGACCGAAGCCCGCGCCGCGGAAACCGCGGCGCCGGTGGGAAGCGGCTGGCGACCGCCGCCGCTCAACGCGCCGACGACGGTGGTCGTGCTGATCATCGCCGTGATCGGCATTGTCGCCGTGCTCTCGGCCTGGGGGCTGCCGCCCTTCACCAGCAGTGTCCAGACCACGGACAACGCCTATGTCCGCGGCACCACCACCGTGATCAGCCCGCAGGTCAGCGGCTACGTCACCGCAGTCCTCGTCCGCGACTTCGACAACGTCACCGCGGGCCAGGTGCTGGTGCAGGTCGACGACCGCATCTACCGTCAGCGCGTCGAGCAGGCGAAGGCCCAGGTCGCGGCGCAGCTGGCGACGCTCTCCAACAGCGTGCAGGCCGCGCGATCGCGCGAAGCCGGCGTCCAGGCGCAGGCCGCGGCCATCGCCAACGCCCGCGCGCAGCTGGTCCGGGCGCAGGCGGACATGCGCCGGGTCGAAGACCTGGTGGCTGATGGCTCGGTCTCGCAACGGGAACGCGACCAGACCCGCGCTGCACTGGGCCAGGCCGAAGCGGCCGTCCGGCAGGCCGAGGCCTCCCGGGATATCGCCCAGCAGGACGTCCGGACGGTCGCGGTCGGCCGGGGCGGCCTCCAGGCCGGCGTCGAAGGGGCGCAGGCGAGCCTTCGCCTCGCCGAGATCGACTTGGCTAACACCGCCGTCCGGGCGCCCGAAGCCGGCCGCCTGAGCGAGATCGGTGTCCGCCAAGGACAGTATGTGACGGCCGGCACCCAACTGATGTTCTTGGTGCCGCCGCAGATCTGGGTGATCGCCAATTTCAAGGAGGCGCAGACGGCGCGCATGGCGCCCGGCCAACCAGCCAGCTTCACCGTCGATGGCCTGGCCAATGCTCGGCTCACCGGCCGGGTCGAGCAGATGTCTCCGGCCGCGGGCTCGGAGTTTGCGGTGCTGAAATCGGACAACGCGACAGGCAACTTCACTAAGGTGCCGCAACGGATCGCCGTTCGCATTGCGATAGCTCCCAACCAGTCCTTGGCCGCTCGGCTTCGGCCGGGGATGTCGGTGCAGGCGCGGGTCGACACCCGGGGCGGACCCCGGGCCAAATGAAACGCGTGGCGATCGTCATGGCGTGTGCGGCTCTGACGGTCAGTTGCGCGGGTCCGCGACCGGCAGCCCCGCCAGGCGGCGCATCGATCACGCCGCCACCCACATGGCGCACCGACCTCGGACCGGGTCGGCCCGTGCCGGCCGCCTGGTGGAGCGCGTTCGGTGACCCCGTGCTGAACCAACTGGTCGAGACAGCGCTGGCGGCCAATCCCGACATCGCATTGGGCGCAGAGCGTGTCGTCGAGGCCCGCGCGCAGGAGCGGCTGGCGCGCGCACAGCTTCATCCGCAACTGGAGGCCGGGGCCGGCGTCTTCCGGGAGCGCACGGTCGATCCGTTCGGCGAGCCGCTCGCCGACACGGTCGGAACGCCCCTGGCGCAGGCCTCCTGGGACCTCGATCTTTTCCATCGGCTGGCGGAGGCCGACGCCGCCGCCCGGGCCCAGATCCTGTCAGCGCAAGGCGCCCGGGACGCCATCGCGCTCTCCATCGCGACCAGCACCGCGAGCGGCTACATCGCCCTTCGGGCGCTGGACGCCCGACTGGCGACGGCACGGGCGACCCTTGTCGCCCGTGCCGAGGGCCTGCGCATCGCCAAGCGCCGCGCGGAGACCGGCTACACCTCGAATCTGGAGCTGCGGCAGGCGGAGGCGGAATACCAGGCGACGGCGCAACTGGTTCCCCAGGCGCAACTGGCCGTCAGCCGCCAGGAGGACGCGCTGAGGACGCTGATCGGCGCCACGCCGGGAGACATCCCACGCGGCCTGCCTCTCGAAGAGCTTGCGACACCGCCGATCCCCGATGGCCTGCCGAGTGACCTGCTGCGCCGTCGCCCGGATATCTATCAGGCCGAACAGGCCGTGGTGGCGGCCGACCATAGCCTCGACAGCGCTCGCGCCGCCTTCCTTCCGGAGATCCAGCTGACCGGTTCTGCGGGCCTGGCGCTGTCCTCCGCGCTTGCCAGCCCGGTGACGATCTGGACCCTCGGCGGGAGCATCCTGGCGCCGATCCTCGACGGCGGTCGGCTGGCCGCCCAGGCCGACGTGGCCGCGTCGCGGCGCGACCAGGCCACCTTCGCCTATCGCCGCGCGGCGCTGGCCGCATTCCGCGACGTCGAAGACAGCCTGGCCGGCGTGCAACGCTCCGGCGAGCAGGCCGCCTCGCTGGCCGGCCAACGCGAGGCCCTGGCGGCGGCCCTCAAGAACGCCACCAACCGCTACCGGGCCGGCTATTCGTCCTATCTTGACCAGCTTGACGCGCAGCGGGGCTTGCTGACGGCTGAGCTGTCCCTGATCCAGGCGCGCGCGGATCGGCTGACCGCCTACGCCACTCTGTACCAGGCGATCGGGGGTGGCTGGACCGGTCCTCCGGCGCCCCCCTCGGCGCACTAGCGGCGCCCTGTGCGCCCGCTCGGCGCGCGGTGACCCCGACCCGCCGTCTAGGGTCAAGCCCTGGCTCGCCTTAGGGCCGCCCCGGAGAGGGAATGCCCGGCGAAAGCGGCCGAGAAACCCCCAAAAGCGGCACAGATTTCGCTGGTCGCCTGGCCGCAGGGCCGAAATGAAACACTCGGTGGAGTGTCGATCATTTACTACCTCGGCCCAATAATCGCCATGATGGCGCGTGCTCGGCGACTGGACCTGCTTTTGCGGGGGCCGTCGCCGGAAGATGGGGTGGACGGGGAGTGAAAGTTCTTGGGCATGTGTGCTCCATACGGAAGCCTCCATGCGCGTCTATTCCACCATCAACACAACTTATACATGTAGAGCAAGGCGCGCACGCCTTCAGTATCTCAACAATGTTTCGCGTATTGCAGGTTGAATCTCTTCGTGTGGTCACAACTTCTGGCAGTGACGCATGAATGTAGCGTTCGACAGACAACAACTCGTGTGGGTGGTTGGCGAGCCGTCGTCTCAGTGCGCCTCGACAATTATCGCTGAGTTCAGTGATTGCGCTAAGCGGACACCCGGCGCCGCGGCGCTTGCGATCGGCGCGGCCGATGGCCCTGCGATGGAGACGCTGACCTACGCCGAGCTTGATGCGAGGGCGCGGGAGCTTGCTCGAGTCCTGGTCGCGGGGGGCGTGCGGCCCGGAGATCGGGTCGGCATAGCGACGAAAAGGGACTTCGACGTCGCGATCGCCATGCTGGGCGTCCTGTTCGCGGGCGCCGCCTACGTGCCGCTGGACCTCGCCTATCCGCGGCAGCGCCTCGAATTCATGCAGCGCGACAGCGGCGTCGCCGTCATCGTGCTCTCCGCCGGCCTTGCTTCGGACTTCGTCTCGGACGGCGTCCAAGTCGTGCAGATCGGCGGCTCGCCCGCCCCGGATGCGGTGGAATTGCCGTGCATCGAGGCTTCTGATCCGGCCTATCTCATCTACACATCCGGCTCGACCGGGGAGCCGAAGGGCGTGGTGACGCCCCACCGTGCGGTCGTCCGGCTGACGGTCGGCGCGAGTTACACCGCGTTCGGCCCGGGCCGCCGCGTCCTGCAGATGGCGCCGGTGTCGTTCGACGCGGCGACGTTCGAGATCTGGGGCGCGCTGCTGAACGGCGGGACCTGCGTGATCTACCCTGACACAGGGCTTCCGGACTTCGCGCGCTTGCGGGCGGTGCTCGAGGGCGCGCGGATCAACACGCTCTGGCTGACCAGCTCGCTCTTCAACGCCATCGTCGACACCGACGTCGGCATGCTGGCAGGCGTCGGGGAACTGCTGGTCGGGGGCGAGGCGCTGTCGGCGCCGCATATCCGCAAAGCTAACGCCGAACTTCCCGCCACCAATCTGATCAATGGCTACGGCCCTACCGAAACGACGACCTTCGCGTGCTGCTACCGGATCCCACGCGACCTGCCTGAAACCCTGACCTCGGTGCCGATCGGCCGGCCGATCGGCGCCGCAGCGATCGCGATCCTCGACGACGACCTTGCGCCGGTTCGGGAGGGTGAGGTCGGGGAACTCTGCATCGCCGGCGAGGGGCTCGCGCTCGGCTATCACAACCGACCAGGCCTGACGGCGGAACGCTTCGTGGAGCGGGCCGGCGCGCCTGGCGGGCGGTTCTACCGGACGGGCGACCAGGTCCGGATGCTGGCTAGCGGGGACATCGAGTACCTCGGCCGCAAGGATCTGCAGGTCAAGATCGCCGGCCACCGCATCGAGCTCGGCGAAATCGAACAGGTGCTGAAGACTTACCCGGGACTCACCGACGCCGCGGTGACCGTCGAGGGGGCGTGCGCCGGGGAGAGGCGGATCGCTGCCTGGGTCGTCGCCGCGGACCGCAAGGACGCTCCGGCCAGCGCCGAGTTGCGGGGCTACGCGGAGGAGCGCCTCCCGAAATACATGGTCCCCTCCGCCTACACCGTGCTCGAGGCGATGCCCCTCACCGCCATGGGCAAGCTGAACCGGGCAGCGCTCAAGGTTCCGAGGCGAGAGCGGCCGGCTCTCGAGCAGGCGTTCGCCGCGCCGCGGGGCGCGCTTGAGGCCTTCGTCGCAGAGACCTGGTGCGAGCTGATCGGCCTGGATCGTGTCGGCCGGCACGATCGCTTCTTCGAGCTTGGCGGCACATCGCTCCTGGCGATGCGCTTCCTCGAGATCTGCCGCAGCAAGCGGGACCTGCGGCTGACGGTGGCGGAGTTCTTCGACCGTCCGACGGTGGAGAATATCGCCCGCATCGCGAAGCAACGCCGCGACGTGGTCCAGAAACCGCTAGCCCCGGTGCAGCCGAGGGCGGGGGAAGGTGGCGTCGCCATCGTCGGTCTCGCCGGGCGATTTGCCGGCGCGCCCGATGTCGCGAGCTTCTGGGACATGATCTTGGCCGGACGCTCCGGCCGGGTGGAGGTGACGCGGGCCGATCTCGAGGCGGCCGGCGAAGACCCCGGCTTGCTCGACGATCCGGACTATGTGGCCGCCGCGTTCCCGCTCGACGAGGCCGAAGGCTTCGACGCGGCCTTCTTCGGCTTCAATCCGCGCGAGGCGCAGCTGATGGATCCGCAACAGCGGATCATGCTGGAAGCAGCCTGGACCGCGCTCGAGGATGCCGGGATCGATCCGAAGCGGGCCTCCGATCGGGTCGGCGTGTTCGGCGGGGTCGGTCGCAACGCCTACCTGCTGAATAACCTGATGAGCCACCCGGAGCTGCGCGAGACCGCCGGCGATTACGACATGCTCATCGGCAACGAGCGTGATTTCGCCTGCACTCACATCTCCTACCGGCTGGGTCTTCGTGGGCCGGCGGTGACGGTCCAGACGGCCTGCTCGACGTCGGGCGTCGCCATCCACATGGCCGCAGAGAGCCTCAGGCGCGGCGAATGCGACCTCGCCCTCGCCGGCGGCGCCAAGGTGCTATCGCCGAACCGCGTCGGCTATCGCTACGTCGATGGGGGGCCGCTCTCCGCGGACGGCTTCATCCGGGCGTTCGACGCCCAGGCCAATGGCATGGTGCGCGGCAGCGGCGTGGCCATGCTCGCGCTCAAGCGCCTAGACGATGCGCTGAAGGACGGCGACCACGTCTATGCGGTTCTGATCGGCTCAGCGGTCAACAACGATGGCGAGGCCAAGGCTGGCTTCACCGCACCGAGTGTCGCGGGGCAGGCGAGCGTGATCGCCGAGGCCCATGGCGCGGCCGGCATCGCGGCCGACACCGTGTCCATGATCGAAGCGCATGGCACCGGCACGATCCTAGGGGATCCGATCGAGGTCGAAGGCCTCACCCGGGCGTTTGGCGCCGGCCGGACGGCCCACTGCGCCCTGGGCTCGGTCAAGACCAACATCGGTCACCTCGACGCCGGCGCCACGGCGGCGGGCGTCATCAAGGCCGCGCTCTCCCTGCAGAACGAAGTCATTCCGCCCAGCCTGAACTTCAGTGCGCCCAATCCGCAGATCGATTTCCAAGACTCGCCCTTCTACGTCGCCGCCGAGGCCGTGGAGTGGAGGCGGAGCGACGCCCCGCGGCGCGCGGGGATCAGCTCCTTCGGCCTGGGCGGAACGAACGCCCACCTGCTGATCCAAGAAGCGCCGTCGCGGCCGGCCTCGGAGCCTGCCGCCGGCGCCCAGCTTCTCGTCCTGTCGGCCCGCACTGAGACAGCCCTGGCGAAGCGTTGCGCCGACCTTGCCGACTGGCTCGAGCGGCACGAGGCGGCAAACCTCGCCGATGTCGCACACACTCTGCTCGTCGGGCGCCGCCGCTTCGAAAAGCGCCTCGCCCTGGTTTGCGCCGATCGCGTCGAGGCCATCGAAAAGCTGCGCCGCATGGCGCCAGGCGATGCCCTGCGCGGGACCGGCGCGGCCGACGCGCCGCCGGTGACCTTCCTCTTCCCAGGCGTAGGCTCCCACTACTTCGGCATGGCGCGCGACCTCTACGCGGCCCACGCCGAGTTTCGGACGACCCTCGACGCCTGCAGCGCGATCTACGAGGCCCGCCACGGGATCTCCCTGGTCGACGCCATCCAGCGCGACGAGAAGGCGTTTGGGCGGTTCGTGGTCGGCCTGCCGGCGCTGTTCGCCGTCGAATACGCCATGGCGCGCCTCTGGCAGTCGTGGGGCGTCGAAGCCGACACGATGATCGGCCACAGCATGGGCGAGTATGCCGCCGCCTGCCTGGCCGGCGTATTCTCGCTCGAAGACGCGCTGACCATCGTCACGGTCCGGGGCCGGCTGTTCGACACCTTGCCCGCGGGCATGATGCTAAGCGTCCCGCTGCCGGCGGCCGACCTGAAGGACCTGTTGCCGGCCGAGCTCTCGATCGCTGCGGTCAATCGCGATGACCTTTGCGTGGTCTCAGGACCGACCGAGGCGGCGATGGCTTTCGAGGAGGTCCTGACCGCCCGGAGCGTTGCGACCCGTCGCCTGCCGGTCGAGGTGGCCCTGCATTCGGCCATGCTCGATCCGATCCTGGAAGAATTCCGGAGCGAGGTGCAGCAGCTTTCCCTCAACAAGCCCGCCAAGCGCTTCATCTCCAGCCTGAGCGGCGACTGGATCACCGACGAGCAGGCGACCGATGCCGACTATTGGGTCCGGCACCTGCGTTGGACGGTCCTGTTCTCCGATGGGCTGTCACACCTGTTCGAGGATCCGGAACGGATCTTCCTGGAAGTAGGCCCCGGCCAGACGCTCAGCAGCCTGGTGCGCCAGAATACCCGGCGCGGCGCCGGCCACGATGTGGTGCCCACGGTCCGCCATCCGCAGGAAGCCAGCGCCGACACCGATTTCCTGCTGGCCGCTGTGGGTCGGTTCTGGCTAGCCGGCGGCACGCTCGATGGGGCCGCTTTCGCCGGCGCCGCGCGCCGCCGCGTGCCCTTGCCCACCTATCCGTTCGAACGCACCCGGCTGTGGATCGACGCCATTCCCTTTGCGGCCTCCGACCGGCCGGCGGCGGCCATCGCAGAGGTCGCCCAGGCGCCCATCGAGGCGCTGGTCGCCCCTGAGCCGGAAACCGTCTTCGCCACGCGGCACGAGCAGATCCTGGCTCAGCTGAAGGCGATCATCTGCAAGCTCAGCGGCCTGCCGCTGGAGCGCATCGACGCCCACGCGACCTTCCTCGAACTGGGCTTCGATTCCCTGTTCCTGACCCAGGCGAACGCGGTCTTCAAGAAGGTCTTCAAGATCCGCATGACGACCCGTCAGCTGATCGAGACCACACCCGGTCTCGACCTTCTGGCGGCCTACCTGGACAAGACGCTCCCCGTCGACGCCGTGGTTGGCGACGTCGAGACCGCCCCGCCCACGCCGGCTGCTTCCGGGGCGTCCGCCCCTTCGGCCACGCCCGCCGCCTTTGGGCTCGGCGAAGACGGTCCGGCGCCGATCCGCGCCAGCGATAGCCCTGGCTTGCCGACGATCAAGAAGACGGCCCTGGCCGGTCTGACGCCGGAGCAGGAAGCCTACATCGACGAACTGATCGCCACGACGGTCCGCCGCACGCCCAAGGCCAAGGCCTCAACCCAGGCGTCACGCGGCGTCCTGGCCGACCCGCGCACGGTGCAGGGCTTCCGCTCCCGCTGGAAGGAGATGGTCTATCCGGTCCTCTCCGACCGGGCCAAGGGGTCCAGGATCTGGGACGTCGACGGCAACGAGTACGTCGACCTGGTCAGCGGCTACGGCGTGACCATGCTGGGCCACCAGCCGGACTTCGTGGTCGACGCCATCCGCGCTCAACTCGACAAGACCCTGGCGATCGGCCCGCAGTCGGTGCTGGCCGGCGAGGTGGCCCAACTGGTCTCCGAGCTGACCGGCATGGAGCGGGTGGCGTTCTGCAACACCGGCTCCGAAGCCGTCCTGGCCGCGATCCGTATGGCCCGCACGGTCACGGGCAAGTCGAAGATCGCCAAGTTCGACGGCCACTACCACGGCATCTTCGACGAGGTTCAGGTGCGCGGCAGCGGCGCGGGAAGCCGCAAGACCACGGTGCCCAGCGCGCCCGGCATCCCGGCCGAGGCGATCCAGAACATGGTGGTCCTGGAATACGGCGACGCCGACGCCTTCAACGTCCTGCGCGAGAACGTCGACGACATCGCGCTGGTGATGGTCGAGCCGGTGCGCAGCCGCAATCCGGACTTCCAGCCGCGCGAATATCTGCAGCAGCTGCGCAAAGTGACCGAGGAACTCGGCATCCCGCTGCTGTTCGACGAGATGGTGACCGGCTTCCGGTCCCATCCCGGCGGCGCCCAGGCGATCTTCGGCGTCCGCGCCGATATCGCCACCTACGGCAAGGTGGCCGGCGGCGGCCTCCCGATCGGCATCGTGACCGGCAGCGCCCTCTACATGGACACCCTCGACGGGGGCGGATGGCAGTTCGGCGACGACTCCGTGCCGACCTCGGACATGACGTGGTTCGCCGGCACGTTTGTCCGCCACCCGATGGCGCTGGCGGCCGCCAAGGCGACGCTGGAACACCTCAAGCGCGAAGGGCCCGGGCTGCAGGAGCGGCTGAACGCGCGCTCCGCGGCGTTCGTCGGCGAGCTCAATGCCTTCCTGAAGCGGGTGAAGGCCCCGATGAAGGTCGAGCACTTCTCCTCGGTCCTGCGCATCACCTTCACCGAGCACCAGGAATACGCCGACCTGCTGTTCTTCGAGCTCCGCAACCGCGGCGTCCTGACCTACGAAGGTCGGCCCATCTTCCTGACGACCGAGCACAGCGACGAGGACCTTGCGAAGGTCCGCGACGCCTTCATCGCCAGCGTCTCCGAGCTGATCGGCCTTGGCCTGCTGGACGGCCGCGACCCCGACGCTGTGCGTCAGATCCCCATGGCCACGGGGCAGCAGGAGATCTGGGTCACCTCCCAGTTCAGCCCCGAAGCCTCCTGTTGCTACAACCTCTGCAGCAAGCTGAAGCTGACGGGCGAGTTCGACCTCGGCCTGCTGCAGGCGGCGCTCAACGACCTGGCCGATCGGCACGAGGCGCTGCGCTCGACGCCGGACCGCGAGGGCCTCACCCAAACGATCCGGCCGCAGCTCGAAGTCCCCCTGATCTTCGAAGACGTCAGCGTCGGGTCGCCTGACGCCAAGGCGGCGTGGATCGCGCGCGCCCAGCGCCACCAGGTCACGACGCCTTTCGACCTGGCGAACGGCCCGCTGGTGCGCTGCCAGGTCCTCCGCCTACGGAGCGACCAGAACCTCGTCCTGCTCACCGTCCATCACGTGGTCGTCGACGGCTGGTCCTGCGGGGTCCTGCTGCGTGACCTTGGCGAGCTCTATGCCGCGCGCAAGGCCGGCCGCGCGCCGGCGCTGGAGCCGGCGCAGCAGCTTGGCGACTACGTCAGCTTCATGCGCCAGCCGGAGCAGTCCGAAGCCCGCGCCGAAGCCCGTGACTACTGGCTCAAGCTTTACGGCGGCGCCCTGCCGCGCGTGGAGTTCCCCAGTGATCGTCCGCGTCCGACGCATCGCGATTACGCCGCGCGACGTCTCACTATCCCGCTAGATCCGGCGGTGGTCGCGGGTCTGCGGCGGGCGGCCCTCGACAACGGGACGACACTCTTTGCCTCCCTGATCGGTGGTTTTGCCGCCTACCTCACGCGGCTGACCGGCGTCGCCGACAACGCCATCGGCTTCTCCGCCGCTGGGCAGCCACTGATGGGCGGGGCGACCCTCGTCGGGCACTGCGTGAACTTCCTGCCGCTGCGGCTTTCGTCGGACCTCGACCAGGGTTTCGCGACGCATCTGCGCGGGATCGGCGACGCCGTGCTGGACGCCCTGGAGAACCAGAACCTCGACTTCGCCTCCTTCGTCCAGGAGGTCCACCCGCACCGCGACGCCGACTGGGCGCCGCTGATCACTGTGGGCGTCAATCTCGATCCGTCCGCCAAGAGCATGGTCTTCGCCGACCTCGAGGTCGAAGCCGGGTCCGTCGGCCGCGCCTTCGAGCACCTCGACCTGTTCCTGAACTTTGTCGAGATCGACGCCGACATCGAGCTCCAGTGCACCTTCAACACTTCGCTCTTCGACGAACCCATGATGCGCCGGCGCATGGAGGAATATCTCCGGCTGCTGGCGGCTGTCGCTGATGACCCGAAGGCCCCGCTGGGCGCGCTCGAGGTGATCAGTTCCGAGGATCGGCGTCGCCTGCTCTCGGAGTGGAACGGCGCGACGGTGGACTATCCTCGCGAGGCCTCGATCGCGGATCTTTTCCGCGAGATCGCCCGCGCTTACCCCGACAAGACGGCGCTGCTGGTCGCCGAGACGCCGACCGATGCCCTGCCAAGCCGCCGGGTGTCCTATGACGAGCTGGACCGTCTCTCCGACCGATGGGCGGCAAGGCTGCGCGGGGCGGGCGTGACACGCGGGGCTTTCGTCGGCGTGCTGCTGCCGCGTTCGCTCGACCTGATCGTCGGCTTGCTGGCGGTTCTCAAGACCGGCGCCGCCTACGTCCCGATCGCGCCGGGCATGCCGGCTGCGGTGATCAGGCGGATCCTCGAGCACAGCGGGCCCGTCGCGCTGCTCACCGTCTCAAGTATCGATGCGCCGGTTCCGGCAGGCGTCGCGGTTGTTGCGATGGACGCAGCGCATACGGATCCTGCGACCTTGATCGTCCCCGAGCCAGGAACCGGCGGCGGCGATCCGGCCTACGTCATCTACACCTCGGGATCGACCGGCGCGCCCAAGGGCGTTGTCGTTCCGCAGCGCGGCGTGACCCGGCTCGTGCGCTCCACCGACTACACGCCGCTCGACGCCACGCGGGTGATCCCGCTGCTCGCCCCGGTGAGCTTCGACATCTCCATGTTCGAGATCTGGGGCGCCCTGCTCAATGGCGGCACGCTGGTCGTGCCGCCCTGGGACCAGCTGCCGGAACTCTCGCGGCTGGGCGAGGTGCTGAAGTCCTCGGGGGTCTCGACCCTGCAGGTCACGCCTGCGCTCTTCAACACCATCATCGACGAGAACCCCGAGATCCTCGAAGGGATCGAGGAGGTGATGATCGGCGGCGAAGCGCTCAGCGTCTCCCATGTCCATCGCGCCTTGAAGGCGCTGCCGACCGCCAACCTGATCAACGTCTACGGCCCGACCGAGAATGCGGTCTGGAGCACCTACTACCGCGTTCCCCGCGACTTCGATCCGCGCTCGCTTTCAGTGCCGATCGGCCGTCCGATCAACAACAGCCAAGCCTATGTCGTGGACCCGCACATGCGGCTGGTCCCCCCGGGCGTGCCCGGCGAGCTGGTCGTGGGCGGGGACGGCGTGGCGACGGGCTACCTGAGCCGGCCGGACCTGACGAAACAGGCCTTCGTCCTCGACACGATCACCGGCGCACCCGAGGGGCGCCTCTATCGGACCGGCGACTTCTGCCGCCAGCTGCCCGACGGCGCGATCGAGTTCCTTGGCCGACGGGACACCCAGGTGAAGATCCGCGGCTTCCGGATCGAACTCGGCGAGGTCGAGGCGACGCTTCGGGACATCGACGGCGTGCGCCAGGCGGTGGCCGTCCATGAGCCCGGCGCCGACGGCGGGCGGCTCGTCGCCTTCGTGGTCTGCGAGGACCATGCCCTCACCGGCGCGCGCTTGACGGACCTTCTTCGCGACAGGCTCCCGAGGCACCTGGTGCCGTCCCGCATCACCTTGGCGGAGGAACTGCCGCTGTCTGCCCACGGCAAGGTCGATCGTCAGGCGCTGCTGAAGCTGGCGAGCGAGCAGGGGGAGACCGTTCTCGAGATCGCGCCCCAGACCGAGATGGAGACGGAACTTGCCGGGATCTGGACGGACCTGCTGCAACGACCGGTCCTCTCGGTGGAGCAGAGCTTCTTCAGCCTTGGTGGTCATTCGTTGATGGCGGTGCGGCTGTTCGATCGCATCCGGCGCCGCTATGGCGCCGACCTTCCGATCTCGACCCTGTTCAGCCATCCGACGATCCGCGACCTGGCGCACGTCATCGGTCAGACGCAGGCGCAACCCGAGCGCTCGTCGGTGGCCACGGGACCGAGCGCGGAGTGGGACACGACGATCGTCATTCATCCCGGCCCAGAGACGGGTGCGACGCCCATCTTCATCGTCGGCGGCGCAGGCGGCAACGTGAACAACCTCGTCGACCTTGGGATAGCGCTTGGCCGCCACCGGATGGTCGTCGGCATCCAGACCCGCGGCATCCTCGGCCACACGCCACGCGCCACGATCGAGGAGATGGCCGCCGAAAATATCCGCTACATGCGCCGTCGCCAGCCGGCCGGTCCCTACCTGCTCGCCGGCTATTCGGCGGGCGCCCAGACCGCCTTCGAGATGGCCCGCCAGCTGGTCGCCGCCGGCGAGAGCGTGAGCGAGCTGTGCCTTCTCGAGACCTATGCGCCCGGGCTCGCCAACCGTCTGGGCGGCTCCGGGCCGATGTCCATGCCCTCCGACCTTTCGCTGAGGGAACGAGTCTGGGACGAGATCCAGCTGTTCGCCAGCTACGGGCCGGGAAGAATCGCTGAACGCGTTTCGGCGAAGTTCTCGAACCTGGTGCTTCGCGGCAAGGTGCTCGACCTGTTGGCGGTCGTGACGCCGACCCTGGCGCGGAGCCGGCGCTCGGCGTTGGCGTGGTTCTCCGCGGCGCAGTTCTACGAGGGCGGGCCTTATGCGGCGGCAACCAGCCTCGTGCAGTCCAAGCCGATCGGACTGCGCGCCGAGCGGTTCATCAGCAAGCATCCGTGTTTCGGATGGGACCAGCTGATCGCTTCCGGGAAGCTCGAGCTGACGACCATCGACAGCGATCACCTTCACATGGTGAAGGGCAAGCACGCCGAGCAGATCGCGGCCTTCATCGAGGGTCGCATCGCGGCCGCCGCGAGGCCGGAATGAGCACGCTTGCGATCGCCGAGGCAGGCGTGCGCGTCGAGATCGGCGAGATCTGCCTCGATACCGATGCCGATGTGGTTCTGGAGAGCGCGGAAGCTCTCCTGAACGCGGAGGAGCATGCGCGCGCCGCAAGCTTCGTGTTTCCGATCGATCGCGATCGGTTCGTGCGCGGCCGCGGCTATCTCCGCCGACGGCTCGGCTTGGCGCTGCGCATGGCGCCCAAGGATGTCCCGCTCGCGGCGCGCAAGAACGGCAAGCCGTTCGTCGTGGGACATGGGGTCCGGTTCAACCTCTCGAATTCCGGGGGGCGTACGGTTTTCGCGCTCAGCTCCGGCGGCGACGTGGGGATCGATCTCGAGATCGTCGACCGCTGGGATCGGCTCGACGAACAGCTGGATGGCCTGGCGCAGATGTGCCTGACCGCCGAGGAGCAGAGCGCCCTGGCGAAGCTGCCGCAGCGGCGACGCGTTCGACGCTTCCTTTCCTATTGGACGGCGAAGGAGGCGCGGATGAAGCTGACGGGCGAGGGCTTCGGCCTGGATCCGCTCGACATCTCGCTGGAGCTTTCGGATGGGCGGCCGGTCGGCTACCGCCGCCCCAGCGCGCCTGACGCTGAGCTACGCTTCATTCAGCTGTCCCACCCTGACTCCATCTGCTGCCTGGCGGTGGGCCGTGGACAGCAGGCGTCACCCAGACCTCGAAAGTGACGCCGCGCATGAGAGACGCCCTGAAAATCATGATCGGTCGGATCGCGGAGGTCGCGATCCCCGGACTTGGTCGAGAGATCGACGAGGCGCGCGAGACCACGCGGGCGCCCCGCCTCAAGCGGGCCATCGTCTACGCCCGGCTCCGACGCGCGCATGCGCTCGGAGATGCATCGCGCATGGACGAAGCGCTTGCCGCCTATTGGCGGGCCGGGCCCGGGGACAAGTTCTACGTCGACTACGCCGACGACCACTTTCGGGTCTTCCAAGAGCAGCATGCGGTCGTGATCGACGTTCTTTCCGGAATTCTAGAACGCTCCGGCCTGACGTTTTCTCGCCTCGTCGAGATCGGCTGCGGCGATGGCCAGGTCCTCGTCGAAGCCGTCAAGCGGCTGCCTTCTATTTCCCAGGCTATCGGAATTGACCTGAACGCGGCGGTCATCGCGCGCGTTTCGGCCGCGCATCAGCATCGAGACGGCATCTCCTTCGTGAACGCCGAGGCGCGAGCCTGGCTGTCGGCGCACCCGCAGCCTGGAACCGTGGTGTTCTCCAACGGCGGCGTTCTCGAATACTTCTCGCCTGAGAACCTCGATCGGCTGTTGCAGGCGGTAGCCCTGTCACCCCCTGCCGCCGTCGTCCTGGTCGAGCCGGCGGCGCCGCACCACGATCTTGAAAATCAGCCCGAGTCCCTGGTCTTCGGACAGGAATACTCATTCTCCCACAACTACAGGAGCCGCCTGACTCAAGCGGGTTTCGATGTCGTCTTCGAGCAGGAGACGCGGGCTTTCGGCGCCCGCCTGATGATGGTCATCGGCATCCTCAGGTCGACTGACAAATAGTGCGCATGGAGTGGAGCAAAGCATGACCGCGATCGCCTCTATTGCGAAGGCTGGCGATGTTGTCCGCGAAGCCATGACGTCCGGTATGACGGAGCGTGAGCAGCAAGCCTGGCTCGAGGACGCAGCGGCCTGCATGCGCCAGAACGGGGTTGTGGTCATGCGCAACGCTGTTCCAGCGGAGTCCGTGAGCGCGGTGTTGGATCACGTCAGGGTTCGGCACGACGTCCATATGGCGCCCGGACAGAAGAAGCTGTTCCGCCGCTTCCAGTCCGATCCACTGCGCGCCCAGATCCCGGTCGCGATCGACGGCCCGATCGCAAATCCCGAATTCTTCGCGGCGCCTTCCGTACTGGAGTTGGCGCGTGGGTTGATGGGCGAAGATCTGATCGTCGGCGAGGTCGGCATGGTGGTCGCCCACCCCGGCGCCGGCCCGCAGGAGACCCACCGCGATTCACCCTTCCTGTTCGGCGGCCTCGACAGCGAGATCGATCTGCCGCCCTTCTCGGTGACGGTTCTGATCCCGTTGGTCGACGTCACCCTGGACATGGGGCCGACCGAGTTCTGGCCTGGCAGCCATCGGCTCCGCGACCAAGCCGCCGCCACCGCCAAGCCGCCGCGCCGGATTGCGCTGAGCGCCGGGACAGTGGTGATGCTCGACGCCCGTATCCTGCATCGCGGGGGCGCCCACATTTCGGGTCCCGTACGCCCCGTGGTCTACTTCGCCTACCACCGCACCTGGTATCTGGAGACGTGGGGCTACGAACATAAGCCGCAGGTGCGGGTGACGCCTGCGATGCTGCATCGTCTGCCGGAGGCCTATCGGCCGCTCTTCTCCTGGGCGCTCCACCTCAACCGCACCGACAGCTTCCAGGAGTTCGTCTATCGCTGGATAGGCCGCATCCGCCGCCGCCTGGTCTGATCTCGCCGCCGATCTAGACGAGGCACTGCTGCAGGCTGCGGGTCAGCAGGGCCTGCGGCAGGTCGAGGCCGATGAACACCAGCTTGCTCTCGCGCCGGTCGTCGCCCTGCCAGGGTGCTCCGGCGTCGTGGCTCATCAGCTGGTGGACGCCCTGGAAGATCACCCGGCGGTCGAGGCCGGCCATGTGGAGCACGCCCTTGTAGCGGAGCAGCGCAGGGCCGTGGCTCTTGACGATGGCGTTCATCAGCTGACCGAAACGCACGGGATGGAACGGCCGCTCCGAGCGGAAGACGAAGCTCTTCACATCGTCGTCGTGGTGATGGTGATGCGCGTGATCGTCGCCGTGAGAGGGATTGTCGCAGCAAGCCTTCGGCGGCTCGAACTCCAGGTCCGGGGTGAGGTTGAAGCCACCCACGTCGAACACCTCGCCCAGCGCGACATCGCCGAACGCCACGGTGCTCTGCGGCGCGCGAGGATTCATGCGTCGCAGCCGGTCTGCCAGCGCCTCGAGCTCGGCTTCCTCAACCAAGTCGACTTTGCTGATGAACAGGCGGTCGGCGAAGCCCACCTGCCGGCGGGCCTCGCCCCGGCTGTCGAGCTGCTCCATGGCGTGCTTGGCGTCGACCAGGGTCAGGACAGAGTCGGGGCGATAGTCGGCCGTGATTGCCGGCTCAAGAAAGAAGGTCTGGGCGATCGGGCCGGGATCGGCCAGTCCGGTCGTCTCGATCACCACCTGGTCGAAGGCGATCTCGCCTGAGCGGCGGCGTTCGGCAAGGTCGGCCAAGGTGGCGCGCAGGTCGTCGCGAATGCCGCAACAGAGGCAGCCGTTGCTCAGCTGGATGATCTGCTCGTCGCCGCCACTGACGATGATCTCGCTGTCGATGTTCTCCTCGCCGAACTCGTTCTCGATCACTGCGATCTTGCGGCCGTGGGCCTCGGTCAGGACGCGGCGCAGCAACGTGGACTTGCCGGCGCCCAGGAAGCCGGTGAGCACGGTGGCCGGGATCAAGGGCATGGGTTCACCCCAGCAAGACGACGGTGTAGCCGCCGAAGGTCGCCCCGCCCTGGCTGGCGCTGACCCGATAGACGTGAGCCTCACCCGGTCCGGGCGGCGCGTCGGTGGTGGTGAAGGCCACGTGCTGGTCGTCACCGTGCACCTGCTGGGTCGCGCCGCCGCCGGTGGTCGGGAAGCCCCCGCCGGGTCCTGCGCCCGCCGAGAGCGCGGGCGCGCCGGTCGGCGGCGCCATGGCCGGGAACAGCCCGCGCTGGCCGGTGCGCAGCTGCAGCCAGGGGACGGCGCTCGGCGCAGTCCGTTCGACCTTGACCAACGCCGGCGCGCCGTAGAGCGGCCCGACCTTGATCAGGATCGGCTGGCCCATAGCCAGCCCGCTCGGCGGGGCGGCGCCCGCGTTCAGAGGCTGGCCCGGCGGCGGATTGACGTGGATGTTGCGCTGGGCGACGTGGCGGTTCCACGAGGCGTCGAACGCCGGCTGGCCCGGCAGGTCCGAGGGGTTGTCCCACACCCGCACCAACAGGCACTCGTGGCCGCCGTTGACGAACGAGGGAACCCACGCCTCGGGACACTTGACCATCACGTGGGCGTTGCCGCTGTACTTGGCGCCGATGGCGGTCACGGTCTGGGCGATCAGGGTGACCGAGTTGGCGTCGATGCCAAGTGCGGGGTTCACCCAGTAGAACTCCACCACCACCTCGTTCGCTGCGGCGTTCCCGAAGTTCCAGACGTGGGCGTAGAGGGTGTTGGGCGCGCCGGCCTGGGCGATTTGGCCGAGCGCGGGTGGACGGTCCGGCGCGACCGCCGGGTCGACGCCGGCGAGCACGAAGATGTCAGGGCTTTCCCAGAACGGCGCACCGACCACCGGCCGCGCGCCCAGGTCGGCGGGATTGGCCCGCATGAACAGGTAGGGCAGGTCGAGGTCGGCGCGGGGGCCCACGAAGATGCCGTCGCCGTTCGGATTGTGGATGTCGCCGGGCGTCAGGCCGACGCCATTGCCGCCGCGGCCCGTGTCGTCTCCGCCGGGCCGGGTCGGGCGGCCGCCGCCGCCCTGCCCGCCGCCGCCCTGGCCACCGCCGCCATGACCCCCGCCACCACCGTGGCCATCACCGCCGCCGGGACCACAGGGGTCGCGTGGGCGGCAGTCATCGCGGTCGTTGTCGCAGCCGAAATACCAGGTGCGCTCGACCAGCTTGCGCGGGCGCTCGCCGCAGACGGGCGGCGGGCATTCGTCGCGAGAAGGCTTGGGGCATTCGGGCTCGGGCTTCGGCTTCGGCGCGGACGCCAGGGCCGCGGCCATCAGGCGCCTCGCACTTGCGGCGCGGGCCAGACGCTTGGCGACGGCGGAGCTGATCTTGCGGTCTTGCTTGGTCACTGGGGCGTCTCCCTGAGGAGCTGCGGAAGGGGGGGTTTATCCGATGGGCGGTGGCGGCGGCGGGGGTGGTTTGCGGCCGCGCCGCGGCGGGTCCTTGTAGGTCAGCAGGAGCGGGTTCGCGCCCTGCGCCCAGTCGTCCATCCCCTGCGGCGGCTCCACCGGCGGGTGATAGGGAAGGCCGAGGACGCCATGGTCGGTGGCCTTGTCGTTGCGGATCCAGTCCCAGGTCAGGTAGGCGAAGGCCCGGTCGCTATCGAGGTTCCACTGGGTGGAGTAGCCGGTGTTGTTGGCGAGCTGGCCGATCAAATGGCAGGAGAACGGGATCGGGTCGCCCAGCGGGTTCACCCCGAGCCCGCGCCGGCCCAGGACCTCGATGTTCAGGAGGTCGGTCTCCCATGGCGTCTGGCACGCCTCGTAGGCGCGCCGGATCTTCTCGTCGACCGGGGCGTCAGTGCGGAAGAACACGTCCGGCTGGGCGCCGATCGGATAGGGGCCGGCGGTCAGGGGCTTGAACGCGGTATCCGGGCCCTCGCCGAACGAGCGGAACGGGTTGTAGGTCTCGGTCGGCGTGATCCTCAGCGTGTCCGGGCCGCATGGCTGCTGTACGGGGCTGAACTGCGGCCACGCCCACGGCCGGCGGAATTCCCAGTCCTCGGTCGTGCCGTCGGTCTTCCAGCGCAGCACCGTGTAGTAGGGCGTGTTGCGGTCGGTGACCGAGTGGCCGGTCCCGATCACGTTTTGGTCGGTGTCGAGATTGCCGAACGGATCGAAGGCGTCGGCGAGCGCCTGGCGGAATGCCGAGTCGACGGTGCCGCCGAGCGTGATCAGGGGAATATCGATCTCGTTGGGCAGGCGAAGCTCGCCATCGGGGTAGAAGGCGGCGGGGTGCGGAGAGAAGAAGCCCGTGTGCGCCAGCACTTCGTGGGTCTTGGTGACGATGTCCCAGACCAGCATCGCGAGGTAGTAGAGCCCCAGGCGGATGGCGTAGGTGAGCGGACTCGTCAGCATAAGGATGATGTCGGCGATCAACTGGATCGCGGCCTCGATCTCCTTCACCACCCATTCGAAAAGGGCGACGATCGCCTCGCAGACGTCGATCAGCGGGTTCGAGGAATCCACGCCGCTGAGGTCCGGCGGCTGGAACAAATTCTCGATGTCGGAAGCTGGCGGGAAGATAATGAAGGCCGGCTTTCTCGGCTTCTCCAGTTCCCAGGTGCCGTTATAGAGCAGCCGGTAGAACGTATACATGATCTTGTAGACGGTCTTTATTTCCCATGGCAGCGGGAAGCCATTGCGGACCTCGAATGGTGGGGTCGGTGCGATCGCTTTCAGCAGGTCGGCGAACGGCTGGCTTAGTCCGCCGCCGGTGACCAGGTTGAACGCCTGGGTCAGGACGCCCTCGTCGATGGCGGCCTGGAAGGCGCTCCCCTGCATGATGTGCGGGTGCTCCTCCGGGTCCTGGTAGCAATCCATCATGGCGAGCACGATGGAGTTGGCCATCCAGTCCGGCATCTCGCCGTCGACGTCCAGCTGGTCCTGGCGGTCGGCGTCATCTGCGAACGGACCCGGCGGCCGCTGCACGCCTTGCGGATTGTCCGGCGTCAGCTGGATCGTGAACCACAGGGCCGACTGCGAGATGCTGGGGTACTCGTCCGTGAACCCCCAGGGATCGGGCTTCAGCCGGCCGCCTGGCATGGTCTCCACGTAGTTGAAGGAGTCGATGTGGCTCTCGATGAGGTGGTGACGCTGCGGATGGTCGCGGAAGGGGCCGCCGCACTGTTCGTTGACGAACGAGTGAGCGACCGTGTCGATGCCCAAGTGGGTCATGTAGCCCAATGAGAAGGCCAGGAACTGCTCTGACTCATCCACCATGCCCTGGGCGGCGAGCGCGTCGACCTGGCGGATCAGCGCTTGGCACAGCGCTGAAGGACGCCGGTAGTGGCTCATGTCGCTCCACAGGAACAGCTTCTCGCCGAAGCCCTTCTGGAGGCAGGTGTTCAACTTGCCCCAGATGTCGGCGAAGGTGAGCAGTTCCTCCTCGGCGATCCCCGTCAGGGCCAGCTTCAGCTCTTCCAGCACGACGCCGAACTGGCTGAGGACGCCGCCGGTCAGGGCATCGGCCAGGTTGTCGATGTCCTTGACGATCGGGCCGATGGTGGCGTTCCAGCCGGCGACGAATTCGTCCCAGATCTTCTGCAGCTTGATCAGGAAGCGGATCAGGTCGGCCAGCTGCGAGTTCGCCTCATCCAGGATGACGAGCAGCGGCTCCCAGTCGTTCTCCTTCGCGGTGTCCAGGAAGTAGAAGACCGCGAAGGCCAGCATGATCTCGTCGCTGAGCGGGCCCAGGACGTCGTTGTTCCAGTCCTGGTTGAAATAGAAGATGTCCGGCCCGACCGCGCCGACGGCTGTGAACTTCTCCCACTTCTTCATCACCTCGCCGCACCGCACGGGGTCGCGACCGTTGAGCGCGCCGTCGGTCTGTGGCCAGTCGGGGAATTCCCCGGTCATCAGGTGATCGGCGATCAACCGCGCCGTGTAGATGTGCGTGAAGTGAGCGGGCATTCGATCCTCGCTGACAAGGTCGCCTGCGCAGAGCAGTCGCGACGAATTTCAACAAGTCATACAGTCAGTTCCGTTCGAGGTCTCAGAAGTCGCCAGGTCAAAATCTTGCGGCGCCAAATGAAATCTTGGCGAACACTGACAACTCGTCGCTGGTGCATACGATCTAGGGTAGTGTCGCCATCCAGAGTCAACGCGCTTAGCCTGACGCGCGAAAAATTCGCCGAAAGGGTTATGGGGGCGGCGCCATCCTGCCGCCGGGCGCGTCCGGGATAACCCGGAGAGACGTTGTCGCCGCGCGGAGGGAAGCTGCGGTCTTCCCATCCAGGAGGACGCCATGACCGACGTCGACCCCGGCCAGATTACCCCGGATCCGCGCAGCTTCCGCCCCAAGGGCGCCGAGACCGAGACCCGGATCGGGCCGCTCGGACTGAACGCCCAGGGCCTGCCGGACCAGGCGGCCATCGACCGCCTTTACGCCGCACGCGATTTTCAGCGGGCCTGCCAGGCCTACCTATGGGGCCTGCCGCTCGTCGCCTACGGCCAGTGGCAGAACCAGCATGAGACGGTGTTCGGGGCTAAAGACGGCGACATCGTCATGTACGTGTCGGTGCGCGACAAGCTGGGCCTGATCACCGCCAACGCGACGACGCCCTATGTGATGGGCTTCGTGAACACGGCGCGCACCGGGCCAATGGTCGTCGACGTCCCTGCAGGCGAGATCGCCGGCGGCTTCGGCGACTTCTGGGAGCATGGCATTTTGGACTTTGGTCTGACCGGCCCGGACAAGGGCAAGGGCGGCCGCTTTCTGTTGCTGGGTCCCGGCCAGGACCCGCCTGCCGGCCTGAAGCACGACTATGTGGTGCGCTCGCCGACCGTCAACGTCTTCCACGCCTTCCGCATCCTGACCACCGACGCGGCGGAAGGTGAGCGGATCCTGGGCGACTACCAGGTCTACCCCGCAAGCGCCGCGTCCAACCCGCCGAAGACGCGAATCGTCACGCCGGACGGCCGGGCGTGGAGCGGCACCCAGCCCAAGGGCATGGCCTACTGGCGACGGCTCAACGAGTACCTGCAGATCGAGCCGGTGAAGGAGGAGGACCGCCTCTTCATGGCCATGCTGAAGCCGCTGGGCATCGAGAAGGGCAAGCCCTTCAAGCCGAGCGCCGCCCAGACCAAGGCGCTGACCGACGGCGCCGAGATCGGGCAGCTGATGGCTATCGCCAACTCTTTCGATAAGCGCTTCGAGACGGCGCGCTACGGCGGGCGTTGGGACCGCGTCGTCAATGTGGCCCTGAGCCAGCAGGCGGAGTTCTACTCGCAGCTCGATGAGCGGTCGTCCTGGTTCTACGAGGCGGTCGGCTTGTCGGAAGGCATGACCACCAAGACGCCGGGC
>DASXKT010000331.1:0-6792 GCA_036496685.1 Phenylobacterium sp. | reverse complement strand
CGCCGTCCAAAGATCGCGCCGGTGAAAGTCGGGATCGGCCCCGTTGATCTTCAGCGCCTCGTCCCAGACGACCGATTGCATGCCGAGCTTCGGTCGCCAGTGGAACTTGACGAAGCTCGAGGCGCCCTCCGCGTTGATCAGGCGAAAGGTGTGGACGCCGAAGCCCTCCATCATTCGCAGCGAGCGTGGGATGGCCCGGTCGGACATGGCCCACATGATCATGTGGGTGGCCTCCGGCATCAGGCCGATGAAATCCCAGAAGGTGTCGTGGGCGCTGGCGGCCTGCGGATAGCCGCGGTCGGCCTCCATCTTCACCGCGTGGATCAGGTCGGGAAACTTGATGGCGTCCTGGATGAAGAAGACCGGGATATTGTTGCCGACCAGGTCCCAATTGCCTTCGCGTGTGTAGAGCTTGACGGCGAAGCCGCGGACGTCACGCGGGGTGTCGACCGAGCCCGCGCCGCCGGCGACCGTCGAGAACCGGGTGAAGACCTCCGTGCGCTTGCCGACCTCGGTCAGCACCTTGGCGCGGGTGTATCGGGCCAGCGATTGGGTCAGCTCGAAATAGCCGTGAGCGGCGGAGCCGCGGGCATGGACGATCCGCTCAGGGATCCGCTCGTGGTCGAAGTGCTGGATCTTCTCGCGCAAGACGAAATCTTCGAGGAGCGAGGGGCCGCGCACGCCGGCCCTGAGGGAGTTCTGGTCGTCGCTGAGCGGCACGCCGTGGTTGGTGGTGATCCTGTCGTCGGGCGCCGAAGTGGTCTGGTGGGTTTCGCCCCCGGTCCCGAGGCTGGTCGCCCTCGCCACCGAAACCTTGGCAGGCGCGGACGCGCGCGAGGGCGCGCCGTTGGTCTTGGCCATGTTGCGTATCCCGTGAATGGAGAAGATCTGGGACTCCCCAACGCGGGCCGCTCCGTTTCGTGCGGCGGCGCCCTGGGTTTATTTGGAAGGGACCTTGGCCTGACGGCCTGGTTCGTTGGTCGTGGCGCTATGTCGCCAACGCCGCGGTCGCCTGATTTCGGCTCGTCCTGGCTTCGGCGGCCGCGGCCTTGCGTCGCTTCCAGGGGCGCCACGCATCGTCCGGCCCAACAGGATCGCCGAGGTGGTAGGCGGCGATGAGCGCGGCCAGGGGCTTCAGCGGCTCCGGCGCGATCGGCCGAAGGCGGCAGTAGCCGTTCTGCCGCAGGATCTCCAAGGCGCCGCCGACGCTGCCGGTGCGGCGCATGGCCTCCTCCATCGGGGTTTCCGCGCAGCCGAGCCAGTGCGCCAATAGCTTGTTGCGGAGCCGGGTGATCTCCGCGCGGTTCGCCGAGGCGCCCGGGCCCGTGGCTTCCAGCGAGAGGTCGCATTCGGTGTCGAACCCGAGCGAGCGGTTGTTGATGTTTGCCGAGCCGATCCGCAGCAGGACGTCATCGATGATCGTCAGCTTGGCGTGCACGATGATCGTGCGCCCCAGAGTGGTCACCGGGCTGTAGGCCCGCAGGCGGCCATGCCGGTCCGCCGCCGTCAGCGTGCGCAGGAAGGCCAGCCGCGTCCGGTCCATGGTGAGCTGGTCGAAGTAGCTGGGCGAGTGCTCCGTGGAGATCAATATGACTTCCGGTCCGGCGGGCTCCCGCAGCCGTCGGGCCAGTTCGGCGGCGATCAGCGGTGAGGTGAAATACTGGTTCTCCATGTAGATGCAGGCCTTGGCCGCCCGGATCGCTGCGATGTGGAGATCCTCGACTTCACGGAGCTGAGGACAGTCGCGCCAGGCCGCGTTCGTGCGCGATACGCCGGCGTCGATCTCGGCGAAGGCCGGTCGGACTTTGCCGGGCCACCGCGGGCGGCGGACCGGGGGACAGGCGTCCAGCGCCTCACCGGTCGCGCGGCGCCAGCGCGCGCGAAAGAGCTCGCCGAGCGCGGCCGCCGCGGCGCCGTCAACCAGCCCCATCACCTCATGGCGACTGTCGAAGTCCTTGTGGTCGCGGCGCGTCTTCTCCCGCCTCGGATTGTCGTCGAGGTGCTCCGGGGTGTCCCACCGGTCAGGGCCGATATCCCCGCCGCCGCAGAAAGCGAGCGCGTCATCGATGACGATCATCTTCTGGTGGTGGCACGCGCCCACCGGCAGCTTGCCGTCGAGGACGAACTTCACCTTGGTCCCTGCAAACACCCTGCGGTCCGCGAAGGGAAAGAAGTGCTGGGTAGCGGCGACGGGCATCGCCGACTTCCAGCACAGCACCCGGACGTCCAGGTGCGGCTTCTTCGCGAGCGCGATCAGGAAGGCGCCGATCCGGTCGGATTCCTTACCCGTGCAGTCCGGGCCGGGATGGAAGAACGTCTGCGGTTCGAAGGCCCAGTTGAGCAGATGGACGCAGTGCCTGGCCCGGCCCATCGCCTCCATGGCGGCGTCGAAGTAGGCCTCCATGTCGATAAGCAGGGCGGCGCGAGGCGCCGTCTCGCGCTTCCAGCAGGTCGTTCCGGGTTGAAGCAGCAATCGACGCCTCCCCGATCCAGGACCGCCACGATCGGGGCGTTCACTGTCAAGCCAGGGGAACGTCCTGGGCGGCGGAGCGATGCATGTTGGAGCCGCGCGGCGTCGCCGAGGCTTGATTGGTTATGGGCGGTGTCGGCGAATAGGGGCCCGACCTGGTGAAGAGCACCGACGCGAAGAGCCCGCTGCCTTGGTCAGGACAAGGCCGGCGCCGCGAGCCCCGCAATCATCGGCGTATGACGAACCAAGCGATCAGCACGGCGATCACCGCCAACGCGGTACCTATCAGGAGCACCCAGCGGATGTGGCCTGTCTTCTGACCCCCGCTGGCGTCGGTGACGCTGATCGTCTCGCCGTCGCCGGCCGGATTTGCTTTCGGATCATTGCCCATTCCCACTTAATGCCCGCGCCGCGCTAATGGATGCGTGGCGCGTGACGGCCTCGCTCGTGCTGGCAGGCGCGCCGACTGGTCCCCATCGCCGACCTGCGAGAGGGGTCCCGCTAGGGCGGCGGGCTGTTCCTGGGCGGCGCCACCAAGTGCGGCGAGAGGCGTTTGCACGACCATGACCGACATACCCTCCCGGCCTGGTGGCTGCGCTTGCGGCGCTGTCCGTTTCGTAGCCCACGGCGCGCCGAAGCGCGTTGGACTTTGCCACTGCATGACCTGTCGAAAGGCCCACGCCGCGGCCTTCAACCCCTTCGTCGGCTACGACCGAACCGCGGTCGACGTGGTTGGCGAGACCCGCGTCTGGCAAAGCTCCCCCGGCTACGGTCGCGAATTCTGTCCCGGCTGCGGGAGCCGGGTGATCGGGCGCAACGGCGCCGAGGTCGAGATCTCGCTTGGCAGCTACGACGAGCCCGGCGAGGTGACGCCGGCCTATGAGAGCTGGATCGTGCGGCGCGAGCCCTGGCTGACGGCGCTCGGCGTTCCGCAGTTTGCGGCGGACCGCGT
Organism: Phenylobacterium sp.; assembly: GCA_036496685.1. Taxonomy (GTDB): domain Bacteria; phylum Pseudomonadota; class Alphaproteobacteria; order Caulobacterales; family Caulobacteraceae; genus Phenylobacterium. The sequence goes on along the minus strand of DASXKT010000331.1, from coordinate 3,370 downwards.
TCCCTGAGCCCATCCAAGTTCGCGTGCGTCGCGGCGTGGACATCGCCCGTTACGGCGGCCTGGCGTCCCTCAGGTCCAAGCCCGCATCCTAGCGCCCCCCCGCAACGCCGCCGGCTAAGTGAAACGCGCACCGCGTCGCGCCGCTGCGCCTAGCCGGCGGCGCTCGGTCCGGTTGGAAAGCTCATCTCGGAAACGAGGCCATTGGGTTCCCAGGTTTGCATCAGCGCGCCGCCCAGCTGCTGTTGCAGGATTGACCGGACGATCCTGAGCCCGAAGCCTTCGGGGTGGAGGCCCTCCGGGGACCGGCCGTGCTCCCGCCACCGCAGGTGGACACGCCCGGGCGGGGCGCTCTCGCGCCAGGACACCGACAGAATGCCGCCGGGGACCGACAGGGCGCCATGCGCCGCCGCATTGGAGAGCATCTCGTGGGTGAGCACCATGATCGGCTGGACCAGGTTGGCGGGCATCATCACCAGGGGACCGTCCAGCACCACTCGCTCGCTGGAGAATGCGCCCACCTCCGCCAGGAGAACCTGCTCGAGGGGCGCCGGGCGCCAGCCGCCCTGGGCCAGCAGCGCGTGCGCCCTGGCCAGCGCGGAGACGCGGCCCTGAACTGCGGTCGCGTAAGCCGAGACGCTGTTCGCCTTCGTCAGCCGGGTGATCGCCTGCACCAGGGCGAGGGCGTTCATCGCCCTATGGTCGACCTCCCGCAGGAGCCGGTGCTCGGCGTCCTTCAACGCCTGCGCCTGCCGGCCCTCGGTGACGTAGCGCTGGGAGGCGAAGAAATAGAGCAGGCGTCCTTGGTGGTTATGGACCGGGCTGACGTGGAGCTGGTTCAAGAAGGTGCTTCCATCCTTCCGGTAGTTGAGAAGCTCAAGCTCGATCGCATTCTCGGTCCTCAGCGCGGCTCGGATGCGGACGATCGCTTCCGGCGCCGTTTCCGGCCCCTGGAGGAAGCGGCAGTTGCGGCCGACCACCTCGGCCGGCTCGTAGCCAGTCGCGTCGAGAAAGGCCTGGTTGGCCAGGACGATCGGATTGTCGGGTTGCCGCGGATCGGTGACCACCATCGACATGCGCGTTCGTTGGACGGCGATCAGCGCAAGGTCCTCACGGTCCACGAGGCCTTGTCCCGCCGCCACCGGTGAGGGGGGGATCGGGATGCCGGAAGAAGGCTGGACTGCGTCGTTCACATTGTTTGCTCCGGTCGGACGAACGTGGGGCTAGCCCCTTGGTTCAAAATGGAATTTTCTGTCGCCTTGGCCTTTTGGGTCGTTCGCTACGAGTCGGGCGAACTGCCCAAGCGCAGGGGGGCTTGCGATCGGACTGGACAAGGGGCGCATCAAAACGTCTGTGGGGAAGGGTGCGTCGCTGTCGGCGGACGCCCGCCACAAGGCCAAGACGGTCGCCAAGCCCCGGCAGGGGTGACCGGGGCGATCGCCACGTGAAATAGGCGTGGCGAGCGGTCCGCGCGCGCCTGGTCGCACCAACGAAGATCCGGGCGGTGTCAGCTTGGCGCGGGTCTGTCTGCCGGGCGGCGATGCAAGATCTCCGACAAACTCGCGGCCGCCCCGTGCTTGCGCGCTGTGCGCAGGCGACAAATAGTTCTCTCCCCTCGGGGAACGAGGAACCACCAGGCGCCTTCTAGGCCGGCAGCCCGGGCTCTTCCGGCTGACCGCCGCACAGGTCCGAAGTTCGCCACCGGAATTGATCGCGGCGTCCGCGAGACGATGAAACCACCATGGCATATCCCCGCAGGGCCAAGGCGATATCGGCGTTGGGCTCGGGAAGCTTGGCCTATGCACTCGGGATGTTGACGGGATTGGGTGTGGTCGCGGCCGAAGGGCTGATGATCCGCCACCGCGGACGCGGGGGGACCCAACCTTCCTCCAGCGCCAACTCACCCGCAGGGATTCCAGCCCGCGATTGGCGTGCCGCGCTGCGGCGAACCTGGACCGCGTTCAACAGCGACCACATCCCGATGGTGGCCGGCGGCGCCACCTTCTTTGGTCTCCTGGCGCTGTTCCCGGCGCTTGGCGTCTTCGTCTCGCTCTATGGCCTGTTCGCCGATGTCGAGCAGGCCAGGCTCCACCTGCTGCACCTGAAAGGGGTCTTGCCGGACGGCGCGGTATCGGTGCTGAGCGAGCAGATGTCGCGCCTGGCGGCGGTTCCACACGCGCGCCTGGGCGTGACCTTCATCGTTAGCCTCGTTCTGTCGCTGTGGAGTTCGAACGCCGGGGTCAAGTCGCTGATCGCCGGCCTCAACGTCGCCTACGAGGAGAAGGAGCGCCGCCGGTTCCTACGCCTTAACGCCGTGTCGCTGAGCTTCACCCTGGGCGCGGTGGCGCTGGCCCTGGCCGCGGCAGCGATCGCCGCGGCGATCACACGGCTCGGTCTCCAGGGCTCGGCCGTTGTGAGCGCGCTTCGTTGGCCCGTTCTTCTGGTCGCGATCGTTGGCGTGCTCTCGGTGCTCTACCGCTATGCGCCCTGCCGCGCCCATGCCCGCTGGCGCTGGATAACCCCGGGGAGCGCCTTTGCGGCCCTGGCCTGGCTCGCGATGTCGCTGGCTTTTTCAGTCTACGTCGCGAACTTCGGGCACTACGACAAGACCTATGGCTCCCTGGGAGCGATCGTCGGCTTCATGACCTGGATGTGGCTGTCGCTCACCGTGGTCCTGCTGGGTGCGGAACTGAATTCGGAACTCGAGCAATCGACGTCCGTCGACACGACGACCGGAGCGCCGCAGGCCGTCGGACATCGCGGCGCCGCGGTCGCCGACGGGCCCGAGCGCGGCGCCGGTTCCTAGGCGCCGCTGGGCGCCCCTCCGGGCAAGCGTTGCAACCGGACGCAACGTCAGGCGGCGGAGCGGGTATGGTTCGGCGTGCGGATCGCCACCCTCAACATCAACAACATCAACAAGCGGCTGCCGAACCTGCTCGCCTGGATGGCTTCGACTGAACCCGACGTGGTCTGCCTGCAGGAATTGAAATGCGAAGACGGCGCCTTCCCGCTCGCAGCGATCGAGGCGGCCGGCTACGGCGCGGTGTGGTGCGGTCAGCGCACCTGGAACGGCGTGGCGATCCTCTCGCGCGGGGCTACGCCCGTTCCGACGCGTTTCGCCCTTCCCGGCGATCCGGCTGACGCGCAGGCGCGATACGTCGAAGCCGCGGTAAGTGGGATCCTCGTCGCCTCGCTATACCTGCCCAACGGCAATCCGCAGCCGGGTCCGAAGTTCACCTACAAGCTCGCGTGGTTCGAACGGCTGATCGCGCATGCCGCGGACCTGAGGTCGGCCGGCGTGCCGGTTGTGCTGGCCGGAGACTACAATGTCGTTCCCACCGAAGCCGACATCTGGCCGGGCCATCATGAGCAG
>DASXKT010000330.1:0-3212 GCA_036496685.1 Phenylobacterium sp. | reverse complement strand
GGATGAGACCGTGTTCCGGTTTACCGGACCGTCTCTTTTTCTCGAGGCGCCGACACGCGGCGCGGCTTTTTTTCGGCCTTGGGCTTGGGCAGGAGCCGGAAGCGCGTCTGGCACCAGGCGAAGTCGACGCCCACGTCGAGCAGAGCATCGGAACGGCCGCACGGGCAGGCAAATTCCATCACAGCGATGACGCGGTAGGTCTCGCCGGCCTGCAGGGGCACCGGCCTTCCCGTCGCATGGTTGGGGGCGGCGTTGACACAGAGAACCAGATCGCCAGGGCCGACAGCGTCACTCATGGTTTTCATCCACTACCCTGGGCGAAGATTAGACCCTGACCCGCGAGGGGCAAAGTCCGCTTCCCATACTCAGCCGGCGCTTGGGGCGGTCGCAGCGCGGGCGATGGCCTCTCAGCCTAGTAGTTATCGATCGCGTCTGGGGCGCCTTCAGGGCGTGGCGACGCTGGCCCTGGCCGCCGCGACCTGCTCGGCCCAGGCTCGGGTGGCGTGGCAGGCCGCCATGGCTCGCTTGTACCCGTCGCTGGCTGTGGTGCGGGCCACATAGTCCAACTCGGTCGCCCCAAGAGCGTAGCCGATGTTCCGCTGCGCCATCTCCAAGGCGTAGGTCACCGAGATGTCGGCTGCGGTGAAGCTCGGGCCAGCCAGATAGGGCGAGGTGGCCAGCCGGCGGGTCACCAATCCCAACCGGCTTTCGAATGTCGCCAGCGCCTGCCCGGCGCTCCAGTTGTAGCGCTGGTCCTCCGGGGCGATGTTGCGGGCGCCGTTGACGAAGTAGGCCGAGGCGGCCAGGCCGGCCTCCCCGAGGTGCAGGAACTGCTGGTAAGCGGGGAAGGTCCGGTCTTCCGGAGCCGGCGCAAGCGGCGTCGGCCCGTGGCGGGCCATCAGGTACTCCATGATCGCGATCGACTCGACCATGGTCACGTCGCCGTCGACGAGCGCCGGTATGAAGCCAGCGGGGTTGATGGCCAGGAACTCCGGGTCGTTCTTGACGCCGGCCAGGAGGTCCACCGGTCGCAACTGGTAGGGAAGTCCCATTTCCTCCAGCAGCCAGACCACCCGGAAGCCTCTGCCTTCACCATAGACTTTGATCATTTGCGTCCTCGCCGTTGAATCCAGGACCGAGCACGAGCATGACGACTATCGCGCACCACACGCCGATTGCAAATTGCAAGCAGTTGGATCGTAGATCGGACTGATCTTATGTTGCAACCGGTCTGGGAGTGAGCATGAACGCGCATCGTTCGGGCTGCCCGATCAATCTGACCCTGGAGACGTTAGGCGATCGCTGGAGCCTGATCGTCATCCGCGACCTGATGTTCGGAAATCGCCGGCATTTCCGGGAGCTGCTGATGCAGTCGGAGGAGGCGATTGCCTCAAACATCCTCGCGGCGCGATTGAAGCGTCTGATGGCGACCGGCCTGGTGTCGCGCCGGGATGACCCCAGCCACAAGCAAAAGGCGATCTACAGCCTGACGGAGGCCGGCATCGAACTCGTACCCCTGCTGGCGCAGATGGGCGCGTGGGGCCGACGCCACACGCCCGCATCGCGAGAACTTTCCGTGCGCGCGCAGATCCTCGAAGAAGGCGGGCCTGCGCTCTGGTCGGATTTCATGGCGGAGCTGCGCCATCTGCATTTGGGCGGGCCGAGGCCGCCGGTCTCGGTCTTCGCTCGGCTGCAGGCCGCCTACGAGGCCGAACTCGCCGCCGAACGCCTGGTCGAGGTGGATTGCGTCCCGAGCGAGGGCCCGCCGGCGGCCGGTTGACGCCGCCCGACCGGCGCTTGGCGCCTCGGTTCAGTCCACAAAGCTCAGGTCCGTTTCGAGGCGCTGAAGCAACCGCTCGCGCGTGGCCGGACGTGCGAGCCCCGATAGGAGGAAGAAGGCGCGGACAACGGGCAGATGAGCCTCCATCGCAGCCCCCAGCTCCGCGGGGGATATGCCGGCCAGCCGCGCGTACTCGGATTGGACGGCGGCATCGAGGGCCCGCTGCCGCTCCGGTTCGCCAAGGCTTTCGTGGACGAGTTCGTTACGCAGGAAGTGGCAGCAGGCCAGGTCCAGGGCGGCGCCCCCGCGCTTTGTCCCCGTCCAGTCGATGAGTCGCGGGCCCTGCGGCGTCACGATCACGTTCCCAGGGTGAAGGTCGCAGTGGCTGAGCCCCTCGTCCGGCGGCAGGCGATCGATCAGGGCGAGGACCCCCTCGGCGATGTGCTCTGGAAGCTGGGCGTCGGGGACCCGCAACGAGGCTTCCAGATACTCGCGGATCGGCAGCACCTCCGGCGGCGACAGCGTCTCGTGAACGCTGAGGCCGAGGGTTGCAAGGATCCCGCCCGCCGCCTCGAGTGTAATGGCGTCGGCCTGCAGAAGTTGGAGCAGCGTCGGCCCCTCGAGGCGGGGCAGTACGATACCGCGACGCCCCTCCACCTTCACCTCGTCCAGCACCTCCGGCGCCGGGCCGCCGGCGGCGAAGACGGCGCGGGTCATGTAAGCTTCCCACCAACAGATCCGCCCCGGGATGCCGACCTTGAACAGTTTCAGGACCTTGCCGGGCGCCCACGCATGGACGTCCGCCATGGCGCCTTCACCGATCTTCTCTCCGAGGGATCCCTCCATCGCGCGTCCTCCTCCGTTGTTCGTTCGGATCCGTTCGCGAGCCCTGGACGCTCCGCTCCGCCAAGGGCGCAGCAGGTCGCGGGCGCGAAACGAATCGCGCGATATTTCAATGTCATAGGCGGTAATCACTGGCGCTTGGCGCAAGCCGAACGCTCGTCGGAGACCGTTGTTTTGTCTATCGACAAATAGTCGTTGAGGGTGGCATAGCGGGCAGGTACACACTGCTTAGGTCAAAAGCGCGCCCGCGGGCTTGCGCCCTGGCCGCAACTCCAACCCCTCGGTTCGTCAGCGCCGATCAGTCGCCACTGATCAACGCGGCCGCACGATCCCTTACGAAGGCTTCCCAGCGCGGATCCCCGATTAGCTTGGGATTCAGCGTCTCGAGGTGCATGAGGCCCATGATGAAGACCATCACCGCCGAGGCTGCGAACTCGGCGTCCGCGCTGGCCGCAAGCAGGCCCGATCGCTGCGCGGCTGCGAGGTTTTCACGGATCTCGTCGATCTGCCGATCAACTGAACGGCGCAACAGACGGCCGACCCCAGGGTCCTTCGTGGCGGCATAGTGCACCTCGACCGCCACGCGACG
>DASXKT010000329.1:0-3742 GCA_036496685.1 Phenylobacterium sp. | reverse complement strand
GTGATGGGGTGGACGCCCCCCGACGGCATCTATGTGCCAGAGTGAGGTGTTGGCTTCACTCGAGGGAGGCGTCCATGGGAGACGTTACCACCATTGGCCTGGACATAGGCAAGACCAGCTTTCAAGCGCACGGGGCGGATGCGTCAGGCGCAGTTGTGTTCCGCAAGAAGCTCAGCCGCGGTGGGCTGCTGACGTACCTTGGCGCGCAGGCGCCGTGCCTGGTTGCGATGGAGGCGTGCGCGGGGGCGCACCACTGGGGCCGGGAGTTGATGCGACGAGGGCACACGGTGCGGCTGATCCCGCCGGCCTACGTCAAGCCGTACGTAAAGCGTCAGAAGAACGACGAGGCCGACGCCGAGGCGATTTGCGAGGCCGCGCAGCGGCCGACGATGCGGTTCGTGCCCGTCAAGAGCGCCGAGCAGCAAGCCGTTGGCGTCGTCTTCCGCGCCCGCGATCTGCTGGTCCGCCAGCGGACCCAGATCATCAACAGCATCCGAGGGCACATGGCGGAGTACGGGAAGGTCGCGCCGAAGGGGCTCTGCTACGTCGAGCGCCTGGTCAGGGAGATCGAAGATCCTGAGAGCGCGCTGCCGCTGGCGGCGCGGGCGAGCTTGAAGATCCTGGTGGACGTGATGGCGAGGCTCGACGACGAGGTCGCCCGACTGGACCGGGAGATCGCCAAACGCGCCAAGGAAGATCCGATCGCCCGCCGGTTGATGACCATCCCTGGGGTGGGGCCGATCACAGCCACGGCGCTTGTGGCGCTCGCCCCCGCGCCGGAGGCCTTCCGATGTGGGCGCGACTTCTCCGCCTGGCTGGGGCTCACGCCGGTGCAGAAGTCGACCGGCGGCAAACAGAAGCTCGGTCAGATCACGAAGGCTGGCGAGCGTACGCTTCGACGATTGCTGGTGATCGGAGCCAGCGCCGTCATCAAGCAGGCCTTGCTGAAAGGTGCGCCGCCCGGGTCCTGGTTAGCCCAAATGATGGCCCGCAAGCCCCGCATGCTGGTGGCGGTCGCCTTGGCCAACAAGACCGGCCGCATCGTCTGGGCCTTGATGGCCAGAGGCGGGATTTACCGAGCTCCAGCGATGGCGGGGTAACGCTCAACCACCGCTGCGAGACGTCGAGGCGTAGGACGGACGAAGGAGGGTATGGCGCAACAGTCGGCGAGACGGGACCGGGAAAACCCGGGCTTTCCACCGTGCCTTTCGAGCACGCCGTGGGTGATTTGGACCCGGTCCGCGAACTCCCATACGGGCCAGCACCGCCCAGGCGGCGCACAACAGGCCGGACAGATGGCAGCATCCGACTACGCGACCGTCACCTCCTCAAATCCACTTGCGCCGAAGGGGGCGTCCACAGATGGAGAGCGGACCTCTAGCTTGGTAGCTGTGCAGTATGGTTTGGACGAACGGCATCACCCGACGCGGCGTCGCCGCACTCTTCATGAGCCTCTGCGCAGGGCCCCGCAGCCACGCGGCGCCCGCCGCCGCCGAACTAGACCGCCTGGAGAGGAGGGTCGGAGGCGAGCTCGGCGTCTGCGCTGTCGAAGTCGGCACCTCTCGCGTCCTGGCGTGGCGGCCGGATGATCGGTTCATGATGTGCAGCACGTTCAAGCTTCTGGCCGCGGCCGCCACCCTGGTCCGGGTTGATGCGGGCCGGGACGATCCCGGCGGGCCGGTGGCGTACTCCGCTGCAGACCTGGTCGAGCCGCACCCGGTCACCGGCGCACATGTTCAGGCGGGCGAGATGCCGTTGCACACGCTCTGCCAAGCGGCGGTCCAAGAGAGCGACAGCACCGCCGCCAATCTCCTGATGCGCAGGCTCGGAGGCCCGGGTGCGCTCACCGGGTTCATGCGATCTCTCGGAGACAGGGTGACGCGCATGGACAGGTACGAACTTGACGCCATCAGGCCGAATGGGGACTTGGACACGACGTCGCCGAGGGCGATGGCGCTGTCGGTCAGACGCTTGCTGTTCACCGGCGCGCTGAAGCCCGGCTCCGCGCAGCTGCTGGAAGATTGGATGCGCGGCGACTGGCGAGGCGCGCACCGGATACGGGCGGGCGTTCCAGGGACATGGGTGGCCGGTAGTAAACCCGGCACCAGCCCCACCGCGACCAACGACGTCGCCATCCTTCGCCCCCGAGGCGCAGCGCCTGTCATCGTCGCGGCCTACTATCGATCGGCGCCCGCAGAGCTCCAGCGGCGGGAGCACGTGCTGAAAGAGGTGGGTGAAGTGGTCGCGCGGTGGGTGGCAGCCTAGCCGCCTGGGTCCAGCGTGCGGCGGGCGAGGCGCATCTAAGGTCCGCTGAGGGTCGACAGCGCCGATTCGGCGGCCCGCCTGAAGGTTACGTTCGGGAGTGGGGCGTAGGTCCGGTAGTGGCGCGGCGCTGACATTTGTGTGCGCGACGCCTAGGGGAAACGCCTTTCTCGCCGGCGCAACAGCGCGAGGGTCCGCAAGGACGGGGCGCCGGGTTCCGTCTTTCGTGATTTCGTCGTCAAATGGTGAGCCAAGCCGCGATGAGCTTGGCGCGAGGGACTGGCTATGGCCTACGCGGGCGAGCGGGTTGTCTTCGATGCCGACAGCCACCTGATGGAGTTGCCAGACTTCCTCACCGCGCATTCGGATCCGAGCACGCGGATGCTGATGCCGGCGATGGGCTCCCTGGCTACCGGCCAGTTCAACCCGGCCGCGCATGCCGGCAAGACCGGACACGATCCCGCGACGCTGGAGCGGCTGTTGGCGCTCGGCGACCAGATTACCCACGGGCCCAAGTGGCACGATGCGCTGGGGTCGTTCTCAGGGGCGGAGCGGTCGCAGGCGCTCGACCAGCTGGGCTTCCGCCGCCAAGTGGTGTTTTCGTCCTTCTGCGCACGGCCGATCTTCGAGGCGGCGGCGCACGTGCGATATCCGGCGGCGCGGGCCCACAATCGCGCGATGGCGGCGTTCTGCGAGAGCGATGAGCGGCTGATTGGCGTCGCGATGGTTCCGCTGGACGATGTGGGCCAAGCCGTCGCCGAGATCGAGCATGCGCATGCGCTTGGCCTTGGCGCCGTCTGGGTGGCGGCAAGCGCCCCTGGCGGGCGCTCGCCTGGTCATGTCGAGCACGAGCAGATCTGGGCGACGCTGGCAGAGCGGCGGATGCCGTTCATCCTCCACGTGGGCTCTGCACCCTTGAGCGTGGATGCGCCTTGGATGAACGATGGCCGACCGGACCGGCGCAGCGCTCGCGGTGGCGCGGAGGTGATCGGATCTAAGGATCTGACTGTGATCCACCACGCCGCTCAGAGGTTCGTTTCGATCCTGGTGCTGGACGGCGTGCTAGAACGCCATCCCGGGTTGCGGGGTGGGGTAATCGAGCTCGGCGCGGGCTGGGTCCCCGACATGATCCGTCGCCTGGATCACGCGGCAGCGATCTGGGCGAGGTCGGAGCCGCACCTGGCGGAGATGACGCGCAAGCCGTCCGAACAGATCCGTGCGCAACTGCGCTTCACCCCCTATCCCTTCGAGGATGTGGGCGCCTTCATCTGCGAGAGCTGGCCGGAGCTGTACCTGTTCTCTTCGGACTACCCGCACGCCGAGGGCGGGCGTGACCCGATCGGCCGCTTCGAGCGCTCGCTTGCCGGGGCGGATGACGCGACGAAGCAGCGCTTCTACGCCGACAACTTCGCAGATCTTTATGGCCCCCCTGGGCGTGAGCCGGAGCAGCAGGCTCATGGCCTAGCAGGTTTGCGAGACC
>DASXKT010000328.1:0-2480 GCA_036496685.1 Phenylobacterium sp. | reverse complement strand
CCGCGCCACGCCGCCCTGCGGCCACATCGTCGAGATCGGGAGCTATTGCGGAAAGGCGACCTTCCTGCTCGGACAGGCGGCGCGCGATGCGCAAGGCCGGGTCACCGCGATCGACCGCTTCGACGGGGTGACGGGCAGTCGCGACGACCGCATCACGCGGGACGCTGCGACCCGCATTCGCTTCGACCAGATGATCGCGGCCAACGAGCTCGCCGACTGGGTCGCGCCACGCACCGGTGAGGCCAGCGAGGTCGCAACGTCCGATCCGGTCGACCTGCTGGTGATCGACGGCTTTCATGACTATCCCGCCGTCGCCATGGATTTCGCTGCGTTCGAAGCGGCCCTGACGCCCACGGCGCGCGTCGCCTTCCACGACTATGCGGACTACTTCCCGGGCGTGATGGCGTTCGTTGACGAACTGGTCGCCGCCGGCGATTGGGAGGTCGAGACCGCCGTCGAGACCCTGCGGATCCTGCGGCGGACGGGCCTTACCTCGGTCGTCCAGAGCCGTCGAGCGGAGGCGCACGCGTGACCATCTGGATGTTCTGGGAAGGCCCTCGCCCCGCCTATGTCGAGCTCGGCCTGGAGAGCGTCCAGCGTCATCACCCCGACGTCCGCCTGCTGGACCGCGCCGCGTTCGACGCTCTGTGGACGGAGGACCGCGACCTGCCGCTCGACAACCTCGGGCTGAACCACGTCTCGGACTACGTGCGCGCCTACCTGCTCTCGCGCTTCGGCGGGCTCTACCTCGACGCCGACGCCGTGGTGATGCGCAGCCTCAAGCCGCTTGTCGCCGCGGCCGAGGTCCACGGCTTCGTCGGCTATCGCGAGCCGCAGGGCTACATGAGTTGCAACTTCATGGCCTCGCGTCCCGGCGACTGGGTGATCATGGACTACTATCGGCGGGTGGCGGCCCGGCTGCGCGATCCGCGCCCGCTGGCCTGGCTCGACCTGGCTTCGGTTCCGATGGACATCGCCATCAGGGACTACGGCCGTGAGGCCCTCATCCTGCCGACCTCGTCGGTCATGCCCCTGGCCTGGAACGAGAGCCAGCGGCTGGCGGTGCGCCGGGACGACCGGGACCATGAGGCTCACTTCAGCGATCGCAGCTGGCTCTGGATGCTGTCGAACAACACCATCCGCAGCGACCTGCGGACCCGGCACCTCGCCTACCTGCCGCGCGAAGCGCTCCTGGCCGACCGCAGCTTCCTGAGTTTCCTGTTGCGCCGCGCGCTCGACCTGCCGGCGCTCAACATCGGCCTCGCGGAAGCCGCGCCCGCCCCGCACTTGGGCGGTCATGAGGAGTTGACCCAGTTCGACGAAGGCACGTTCGACTGGCTGGCCAACCGCTTCAAGGCGAAGACCTTCCTCGACATCGGCTGTGGGCCGGGCGGGATGGCGGCCTATGCGCTGGCTCGGGGGCTCAAGGCCCGCGGCGTCGACGGCGACCCGACCTGTGCGCGCGGCTCGCCGTTCATCACCGAGCACGACTTCACCGCCGGGCCGCTGGACGCCGGCGCCCATGATTTCGGTTGGGCTGTGGAGTTCGTAGAGCACGTCGACGAGCAGTACGTGCCGAACTTCATGGCGACCTTCGCCCGCTGCCGCCACGTGTTCATCACCGCCGCCGTCCCCGGCCAGCCCGGGCACCACCACGTCAACTGCCAGAAGAGCGACTACTGGATCGCGCGCTTCACCGAGGCGGGCTTCAAGTACGATCCCGAGGCAACTGTCGGCGCCAGGCAGGCTTCCACCATGTCGAGCCGCTTCACCGAACAGACCGGCCTGGTGTTCTCGCGGCCAGATAGTCCCTGAGGCCATCCCCTGTATCGAGGCTCAGGTGAACGCCTGATCGGCGCCACCCCTGGCGAGGGGTAACCTGCCAAGTTCGACCTCCGGGTTGGCCACTAGACGGGGCACGAACGATGGCTGCTGGAACAATGTCAGACGCCGATGCGGTGCAAAGCGTACGTCGTCGCGCCCGCGCACACGTCACGTTGGATGGCTCGGACGCCCTGGGCGAGCAGAAGTTCTTCGACGAGTTCACCGGGGATCGGCCGAGCCTCGCGGAACGTCTCGAGGCGGGCCGGACCCTGCGCAAGTCGGTCCCACGATCGTCCCACGCCGCCTACGCGCCGGACCCGCAGCGGCCCGACCCGGTCGCGGTCCTGGAGAAGCAGAACAAGACCCGGATTCAAACCCTTGTCCCGGTCAGGAACGCGCGAATGCTGGTCTCGCCCTTCGCCTTCTTCAGAGGCGCTGCGGCGATCATGGCGGAGGACCTGTCGCATACGCCGTCCACTGGCCTGCTGGTCGCAGCCTGCGGTGACATGCACGTTTCCAATTTCGGCCTGTTCGGCTCGGCGGAGCGGAACCTGGTCTTCGCGATCAACGACTTCGACGAGGTGCATCCCGGTCCGTGGGAGTGGGACCTGAAGCGCCTCGCCGCCAGTATCGCGCTTGTCGCGACCTCACTGGGC
>DASXKT010000327.1:0-36557 GCA_036496685.1 Phenylobacterium sp. | reverse complement strand
CTCGCGCAGGCGGCAGGCGAAGAGGCGAAGGCCGCGTTCCGGGCGCAAGCCGACCGAATGGCCGCCGAATTTGATCTCATCCGGCGCGACGATTTCGACGCCCTGAAGGCCGAGGTCGCGGCGCTGCGCGCAGAAGTGGAGGCGCTCCGGGCCAGCGCGGCCGCCCAGCCCAAACCGAAGACGCGCGCACCAAAGACTGGCGGCGCGGCCTGAAAACGTATCAGCACACAGGAATGTGGGTCTCCGTCGGCAAGAAGCGGATGACGCGAGTCCTGCAAAGCAGACTAATTTCAGTATCGCAGGCGATTCGGGGGCGGCCGTCTGCTCCCCGCCCGCTGCGAAAGGATCATGGGTCTCATGGACACCAGCCCGTCTGACGACAGCGTCCAGCTTGGCGCCGATCCGCTCGATGTCGTTGAGCATGTGCTCGCGGCGGAGAACCTTCCGTTCGACCGCACCGAAGATGGTGACCTCGCCTTCTCGTTGGCCGGAGACTGGAAGGACTATGAACTCTGGTTCGCCTGGCGACCGGAAGGCGACTGCCTGCAGCTCTGCCTCTCCATGGACCTCACCGTCCCCACCGAGCAGCGCGTTGCGGCGCAGGACCTCATCGCCCAGGTGAACCCCCGCGTCTGGCTCGGCCACTTCGAGCTTTGGGAAGATGGCGAGGTGATCTTCCGGCACGGCATGGCGCTGATGACCGGCGAACAGCCGAGCCTGGCCCAAGCCGCGGCGATGATCGACGTCGCCGTCGAAGGCGCCGACCGCTTCTACCCGGCGTTCGACTTCCTGGTGCAGGGCTCGAAGTCCCCGGCCGAAGCCATCGCGGCCTGCATGTTCGAGACCGTCGGCGAGGCCTGACCTCTACCTGGGATGACACCTGGGGGGCGGACCACTAGGTTCGCCCCATGACCACACCGATACTGATGCTGGGCGCCGGGCGCATGGGCGGGGCGATCCTCGACGGCTGGGCGCGGGCCGAGGCGTTCCCGCCGGCCGACCTGATGATCGTCGACCCGCAGCCGTCGCAAAGCGCGATCGCGGCTGAGGCGCGGGGTGCGAAGCTCAATCCGCCCGACGCGGACCTGGCCGCCGCGACCACAGTACTGCTCTGCGTGAAGCCGCAGGTCTGGCAGGAGGCCGCCGCCCGCTTCTCGCCGCTGCTGGCGCCCGAGGCTGTGATCGTGTCCGTCGCCGCCGGCGTCGCCTCCAGCGCGATCGCCACGGGATTCGGCGGCCGCTCTGTGGCGCGGGTGATGCCGACGACAGCGGCTGCGATCGGGCAGGGGACTGCCAGCCTCTATGCGAGCGACCCCGCCGTGCGCGCCCGGGCCCGCGCCCTCTTCGAGCCGCTCGGCGTGGTGGTCGATCTCGCCGAAGAGAACCAGATGCACGCCGCAACCGCGGTATCCGGCTCAGGACCAGCCTACCTCTACGCCTTCGTCGAGGCCCTGGAGGCGGCAGGCGCGGCGGCCGGACTGCGGCCGGCGGACGCCAGCCGGCTGGCGCGGTCGACGATCACCGGGGCAGCCGCCCTGCTGGCCGAGACCGGGGCCGAGCCTGCGGACCTGCGCCGCCAGGTCACCTCGCCCGGCGGCACCACCGAAGCGGCGCTGAACGTCCTGCTGGGCGAACGCGGCCTGCCGCCCCTGCTGCGCGAGGCGGTGGCCGGGGCCCTTCGCCGGTCGAAGGAACTCGGCGCCTAGACCGGCTCGGGGCGACCGCACTTTCGGCCGCGCACCAGGAAGGTGGCGCGGCTGGGGGAGTGGACGACCTCGCGCAGGCGCACCTGCAGACCGAGGTCGCGCAGCAGGACGGCGGCGGCCTTGGCGGTCTCCGCGCCCTTGCCGGGCGGCTCGAAGCGGCCCTCGGTCCGGAAGTCGCGGATCGACAGCACCAGGTCGCCGCTGGGCTTCAGCACGCCGGCCATCTCGGCGAGCGCGCGTTCCTTATCCGGCCATTGGTGGAAGGAGTTGACCGCAAAGACCACGTCGAAGCGCTCGTCGGGGAACGGCAGGTCGCCCGCCTCGCCGACCCGCAGGTCGAGCGCCGCGTCGCCGCGGTCAGCCCGCAGCCGACGCCGGGCGCGCGCCACCATCAGCTCGGAGTGGTCGACGCCGGCGACCAGCCCCAGCGGCCGGCTCCTGGCCAGCATCTCCAGGGCGTGGCCGGGGCCGAAGCCGATTTCCAGCACCGCCGCGCCGGGCGGCGGATCCAGGGCGTCCACAGTGGCGCGGTTCTGCACCGCGTTGCCGCTTTCGAGCAGCCAGCCCATCACGACGCCTATGGCGCCGCGGGGCTTCACCGCCTGATGCATGACGGGCCTCATCGTCTCGCTCATGCCGGCTAGTGCCCGCCGGCGCCGCGCTTGGATGCGGGGCGAACATGAATTCGGTGTCATGTGGGCCAGCCGGTCGCGGCAGGCCACTCAGCCGGGGAGGCGCACCACGGCGCGCAGGCCGCCCAGCGGCGAGCGGGAGAGCGTGATGTCGCCGCCGTGGCCGCGGGCCACGTCCCGGGCGATGGCGAGACCAAGGCCCACGCCCTTGGTGTTCTGGTTGCGCGCCTCATCGAGCCGACCGAAGGCCTTGAAGGCTTCTTCGTAGTGCTCCTCGGGGATGCCCGGCCCGTCGTCGTCCACGACGATCTCGACGCCGCCCTGCGCGCGCACCCTGGCCTCGAGCTCCACGTGCTCGCCGTGCACCGCGGCGTTCATGATCAGGTTGGAGAGCGCTCGCTTGAGGGCGTTGGGCCGTACCGCGGCGGTCAGTTCGCGGTCGGCGGCGACCTTGACCTGGGCGCCGGCCCTGACCGCGCCTTCGCTTACTTCCTCGAGCAGGTCGCGCAGGTGCACCGTCTCGACGGCCTCGCCGCCCTCGCCGCGGGCGAAGGCCAGGTACTCGTCGATCATGTGCTCCATCTCGGCGAGGTCGCGCTTCATGGACTCGTTGCGCTTGGAGGGTTCGGCCAACGCCAGCGCCAGCTTCAGCCGGGTCAGCGGCGTACGCAGGTCGTGGCTCACCGAGGCCAAGAGCGTCGTGCGCTGGTCGATGTGGCGCTGGATGCGGGCGCGCATGTCGAGGAAGGCGGTGGCCGCGCGGCGCACCTCCCGCGCCCCATGCGGCTTGAAGGCCGGCACGTCGCCGCCACGCCCGAACGCCTCGGCGGCATTGGCCAGCCGCTCGATCGCGCGCACCTGGTTGCGGATGAAGAGGATGGCGATGGTGGTGAGCAGGATCGTCGCCACCGTCATCCAGAGCACGAAGATGTGGCCCTGGGTGGCGAACGCCCGGTCCCTAGGGGCGAGCACGCGCATGACGCCGCCTGGCACAGCCACGCGGATATCGACGTAGGCCGGGTAGCGGGTGGTGTCGAACCAGAACGGCTGGTCCAGCCGCTCGGAGAGCGCACGCTGCAGGGACCGGTCGATGGGGGCCAGGAACGGCTGGAACAGCACCGGCTCGTCGCGACGCGTGACCGGCAGCTTGCGGCCGGGCTGGAGCGCGATCGAGAGGCTCATGGAGTCCTCGGCCCGTTTCGAGAGCTTGGCGAAGGCGGCGGGGGTCGGATCGTCCCGATAGCTCTCCACCGCCCAGGCTATGTCGCCGGCCAGGCCCTCGGAGAGCCGGCTGGTCACCGTTTCCCAGTGGGCGTCAAAGAACACGTAGGTGACGGCGATCTGCATGATCGCCACCGGCAGGACGATGATCAGCAGGGAGCGGCCGAACAGGGTCTTCGGCATCTGCCGCTTGATCCAGCGGCCGATCACGCGGGGCGAGCGGGCCATCAGTCCGGAGCCAATCGATAACCTATGCCGCGCACCGTCTGGAGGTAGCGGGGCGCCTTGGGGTCGGCTTCGATCTTACGCCGAAGGCGGGTCACCTGCACGTCCACAGCCCGGCCGGAGGGATCGACGGTTCCGCGGGCGAGTTCCAGCCGTTCCACCGGCTCGTCAGGTGTGCGCGCCAGCTGGCGCAAGAGGGCCACCTCCGCCTCGGTGAGCTTCACCGGTTCGCCGTCGCAGGTGAGCTCGCCGCGGTCCGGATCGAACTGGCAGCGCCCGAGCGAAAGGGGGCCGCCCTGGGCCGGCCGGTCCTGGGCGCGGCGCAGGATCGCCTCGATGCGCAGCAGCAGCTCTTCCGGCTCGAACGGCTTGGCCAGGTAATCGTCGGCGCCCAGCTTGAGGCCCTCGATCCGGTCGCCCGGTTCGCCCATGGCGGTCAGCATCAAGACCGGCGTGCGGCCGGCCGGGGCCCGCTGTTCGCGCAGCCACCGGGTCAGGGAGAAGCCGTCCTCGCCGGGCATCATCACGTCGAAGACGGCGAGGTCGAAGTCCAGCGTCGAGATCAGCTTGCGGGCCGGCGCGCCGCCTGCCGCGGCGGTGACGCGGAAGCCGGCGCGGGCCAGATATTCCTTGAGGAGCTCGCGGATCCGGTCGTCGTCGTCGACGATCAGCAGGTGCCTGGCGCGGCCTTGCCCGCTCATCGCCAGCTCCCATTTTGTTTGACGGGGCCGCCTTCGGAGGGTTCTAGAGGAAGCTTACGAAAGGAGGTCACCCTCTCATGTCTCTCGTTCCCTTCGACGACCGCGATGGATGGATCTGGCTGGACGGCCAGTTCGTGCCCTGGCGCGAGGCGACGGTACACGTATTGACGCACGGCCTGCACTACGCCTCGGCCGTGTTCGAGGGTGAACGGATGTACGGAGGCGAGATCTACGAGCTGACGGCGCACACCGAACGTCTCTTCAAGTCCGCCGAGATCCTCGACTTCCAGATCCCGTTCACGGTGGCGCAGATCGACCAGGCCTGCAAGGACACCTGCGCCAAGAACGGCCTGACCGACGCCTACGTGCGGCCGATCGCCTGGCGCGGCTCGGAGATGATCGGGGTGTCGGCGCAAAACACTAAGATCCATGTGGCGATCGCCGTCTGGGATTGGCCGAGCTACTTCAAGCCCGAGGAAAAGGCCAAGGGCATCCGCATGTGCTGGGCGAAGTACAAGCGCCCGTCGCCGGAGACCGAGCCCGTCCACGCCAAGGCCACCGGCCTCTACATGATCTGCACCATCTCCAAGCATGCCGCGGAGAAGGCCGGCTACACTGACGCGATGATGCTCGACTACCGGGGCTACATCGCCGAATCGACCGGCTCGAACGTGTTCTTCGTGCAGGACGGCGTGATCCACACCCCGACCCCCGATTGCTTTTTGAACGGCATCACCCGCCAGTCGGTGATCCGCCTGGCGCGCGAGAAGGGCTTCGAGGTGATCGAGCGGCACATCAAGCCGGAGGAACTGGCCGGCTTCTCCGAATGCTTCGTAACCGGCAGCGCCGCCGAGGTCACGCCGGTGGCGGAGATCGGCGAGTACACCTTCCGGCCGGGCAATATCTCGCTCAGCCTGATGGACGACTACGCCCGCATGGTTCGCCGCGAGCTGGTCAGCGCCTGACGACATCTTGTCCCGGCAGCTCAGGCTGCCGGGACTAACTTCGCGCGTTGCGGGGGGCTGGCCTCAGATCGCCTGTCGCCGGTCCACTCGGAAAGCAGCCACTTCTCGGGAGCGAAAGTCGTCAGCCCGCAGCGCCGACAAGCCCGCGCTGCCCGACACAGAGCTAGGCGACGCGGAGGCTTCCGGCGGTTCCTTCGGCCTCAACGCCGCCGGTTCAGACGTTGATCATCGTCTACTTCGGCCAACAGGTCGTCCAAGGTCGGGCGGGCTTGCGCCGCTTCGACCGTCCTAAGGTCCAGGCTCAGGGCCGCAAGGATGCGGGCAACCTTGTTGTAGCCGAGCTCCGCCGTCCGACCGTTCTCCAGGGAGTCGACCGTCACCCGTCCGACCCGGGCGCGCTGAGCCAACCCGGCCTGGGTGAGTTTCAGCGCCCTGCGCCGCTGCGCGATCAACTTTCCGAGGGACGTCAAATCCAACATTTGCACAATATACGATGCAAAGTGGTCAATTGCAGGCAGATTGCTTCATATGCTGTGCAAACCGGGCGTCCGGGGGCGCTGGTTGGGATCTTTCGAGAGCTAACGCCGATTGCCGGCACGGCCGGTCCCCGGTGGCTCCTCACCAGATGCCCGGGGCGTAACGCCAGCGGACGCGGCGGGCGTAGTCCTCGTAGCCGGCAAGCTCGTTGCGCAGCATCCGCTCTTCGCCGAGCGTGCGATATGAGAGGCCGAGGATGATCAGCGGCACGACCGCCAGGCCCCACCAGGAGCCCAGCATCAGCGGTCCGCCGACGAACTGCCAGAGCGCGAAGGCGTACATTGGGTGGCGGACGATCGCGTAGGGGCCGGTGCTGATGACGGTCTGGTGGCGTTCGGCCTGGATCTTGATCACCGGCGCGGCGAAGCTGTTGGTCCGGAACACCCAGCCGATCCCAACGTAGCTCGCCACGATCAACAGGGCGCCCGCGACCTGCGCCCCCACCGGGACGTGCGACCAGCCCATGCGGCGCGCGTCGACCGCCATCAGCGCCAGCCAAGCCGCGTAGATCACCATGACCACGCCTAGGAAGTACCGGTCCCAGGGCTTCTGGTCGGGCTGAACCGGCGACCTCATCCGCTCGGCGAGCAGGTCGGGATCGGCGACGGCCAACCATAGGCTGATGACCGTGCTCACAGCCCCGAACAGGCCGAGGTAGGCCCAGCCCGACGGCCAGCGCCAGGTTCCCGCGGCCCCAAACAGGATCGCGGCGAAGACGGCGAGCATCGCGGCGATCTGGACCAGAAGCTTGGGGATCAGTCGCGCGCCCGGGCCCATGGCGGCTGCGCCTAGATCAGCAGGGACTGCGGCCGCGGATAGGGCTCGCCCTGCGCCAGGAAGATGACGCCCACGACGCAGCGCAGGCCGTACCAGACCGCGCCCAGGCCAAACATGAACTTGGCCAGGATCAGCAGCGGGATGCCGATCAGGATGAAGCTCAGGGGGATGCCGATCCCCAGGATCACGCCGGCGATCAGGCACCACGCCAGGCCGATCCAGAAGGTGCGGATCAGGAAGGTGTAGTGGCTGCGCATCTGCGGGCCGGCGGTGCTCTGGTTCGCGTAGGCCACGATCACCCCGATGATGGCGGTGAACCCGGTCGCGAAGGCCAGCAGGTAGAGGGCGTAGGTGACGGCCGGCACCGTCCGGTCCTCGGTCGCGCCATAGTCCA
Source organism: Phenylobacterium sp. (assembly GCA_036496685.1). Classification (GTDB taxonomy): domain Bacteria; phylum Pseudomonadota; class Alphaproteobacteria; order Caulobacterales; family Caulobacteraceae; genus Phenylobacterium. Next base: position 29,399 of record DASXKT010000327.1, on the reverse strand, counting down.
GATGCTCGGTCATGCGTTCCGTCCTCCCCGGGCGGGATGATGCCCCATTCCCGTCGGAACGCCAGAGGGAGGTTCAGTCGCGGACGAGCGTGATCTCCACGCCGGCGGCGACGGCGTCCGGGGCAAGCGCCAGGGGCTTTTCCACCCGGACCCGCGCGCGGGTGACCCGCGGGTCACCTAGGCAAGCCCGGGCCAGCCGCTCGGCGAAGGTCTCCACCAGTTCGATGTGCCCCTGGCTCGCGATGCCGCGCGCTGCGTCCAGGATGGTCTCATAGTTGAGGGTCTCGGACAGCCGCTCCGACCCGGCGCTCGGAACGTCGAGCTCCACGTCGACCACCAGCGGCTGCACCCGGCCGATCTCGTGCCGGTAGACGCCGATCTCGGCCTGCACCTTGAGGCCGGTGACGAAGACCTTGGTCATGGCGGTGCGCAGCGGTCCGGTCATTGCGGCCTCCACGCCAGATGCTGGCCCGCGTCGACGGCGATCATCTGGCCGGTCACCGCCGTGGCGTCGATCAGGTAGCGCAGGGCCTGGGCGATCTCGGCCGGCGAGACGGACCGGCGCATCAGCGTGGCCCGCGCCTCGGCGTCGAACGCGGCCTGGTCCTGGTGGATCGAGGGCAGGGTGGGGCCGGGGCCGATGCCGTTCACCCGGATGCGCGGCGCCAGCGCCTGGGCCAGCATCCGGGTCGCGTCCCACAGTGCAGCCTTGCTGAGCGAGTAGGAGAAGAACTCGGGCGAGGTGTTGAGCACCCGCTGGTCGAGGATGTTGACGATCAGCCCGTCACGGTTGGCGGGCAGGCGCCTGGCGAACACCTGGGCCAGCACCAGCGGGCTGCGCAGGTTGGTCTCCATATGCGCGTCCCAGGAGGCGCGGTTCATGTCGGTGAAGGCGTCTTCCTCGAAGACGCTGGCGGAATTGACCAGGAGGGTCACGGCGCCGAGTTCGGCCTCAGCCTCGCCGACCAGCGCCACGGTGGTGGCTTCCTTGCGCAGGTCGCAGGCGAGGATCGCGGCCTTGCGGCCCTTGGCGCGGACTTCCGCGGCCGCCGCCTCGGCTTCGTCGTCGACCGACCGGACATGGATCGCCACGTCATAGCCGGCGTCCGCGGCGGCGGCGGCCAGGGCGCGGCCGATCCGCCGTGCCCCGCCGGTGACCAGGGCCGCCCCCCGCTCACCCATCCGAGCGCGCCTTATTCAACGTCAGTCGAACCGGCCGAACTCGACGCGGTTGAGCACCGCGATCACGGCGATGAAGATGGCGATGACGTAGATGGCGGTCATGAGCGGCTCCGAGGGCGGTCTGTAGGTCCGGGCTTTATCGACGCCCCGGCAAAGCCGCAAGCGCACTTGTCGAAGCCCGCCTCGCGCGCTCAAGGTTCGCGCCACGCCATAGGGGAGACCGCCATGCCGCTCGCGCCCATCGCCACCTCGGCCTTCAGCAAGATCGCGGTCGGCATCGACCGGCCGGAGGACGTGGTTGTGGGCAAGGATGGTCGCCTCTTCGCCTCCGACCACCAGTGCGCTGTTGCTGAGATCTTCCCCGACGGTGGGTTCAAGCGGCTGGGACCCAAGGGCGGAGCGCCCAACGGCATCAACATGGACCGCGAGGGTCGCGTCCTGATCGCCAACTTCGGCATCTATGACCGGGAGGAGGGGCCGCTGCAGCGCTTCGATCCGGCGACGGGCAAGCACGAGACCTTGCTCGCCGAGGTCGGCGGCAAGCGGCTGACGTCCTCGAACTACCCGGTCATGGACGAGGCGGGGAACATCTGGTGCGCCAACTCCACCCATGCGGAGACCTGGCCGCAGGCGCTGGACGGCCGAACCGACGGCTTCATCTTCGTCCTGCGTCCCGACGGATCGTCCTCTGTGGTGGCGGAGGGGCTGAAATTTCCTAACGGCCTGGCGCTCTCCGCGGACGAAGGCTCCCTCTACTGCGCCCAGACCAGCGGCGCCGACGTCATGCGCTTTCCCATCCTGCCTGGCGGCCGGCTGGGCGCGGGCGAGCGCTATGGTCCGGTGCTGGGGGAGCTCAACATGCCGGGCGGCCCGACCCATCCGGCAGAGACGCTCGGCTACACCGACGGGGTCGGAATGGATGCCGAGGGCAACGTCTGGGTCTGCCTGCCGGCGGCCAACAAGGTGGTCGCGATCACGCCCGCGCTGGAGGTGGTCACGGTGATCCACGACCCGTCCGGCGAGACCGTCAATCACCCGACCAACGTGACCTGGGGCGGGGCCGACCTGAAGGATCTCTACATCGGCTCGATCCGCGCCGGTTATGTGCTGAAGGCCCGATCGCCGGTGGCCGGCGAGCCGCTGATCCATCAGCGCTGAGGCTCGCCCGGCGGCCTGACGCAACGTCATGCCGCCGAAGCCCGAATCAGGGGTTTCCCCGGTTACCGCCGATCACTAAATTGGAGCCCGACGCCGGACGGCTACGCTGGCCCGGCCACCCATCAAAAGCGAACGACCCGGGAGAACGCCATGCGCGAATACCTCAAGTTCTATATCGACGGAAAATGGGTGGAGCCCACCGAGCTGAAGACGCTCGACGTTGAGAATCCGGCCACCGAAGCGGTCGTCGGCAAGATCGCGCTCGGCAATGCGGCCGACGTGGACAAGGCCGTGAAGGCCGCCCGCAAGGCCTTCGCTACCTGGTCGCAGACCAGCCGCGAAGAGCGCATCGAAGTGCTGGGCCGCATCCTGGCCGAATACCAGAAGCGCTTCGGCGACCTGGCGACCGCGGTGACCGAAGAGATGGGCGCCCCGGCTTCGCTGGCGCAACGCGCTCAGGTGCCGGTCGGCATGGGCCACCTGGCCACCGCCGTCGAGGTGCTGAAGAACTTCAAGTTCGAGGAAGACCGCGGCCCGACGATGATCGTCAAGGAGCCGATCGGCGTCTGCAGCTTCATCACCCCCTGGAACTGGCCGCTCAACCAGATCGTCTGCAAGGTGGCCCCGGCCATCGCGACGGGCTGCACCATGGTGCTGAAGCCGTCGGAAGTGGCCCCGTTCTCCGGCCAGATCTTCGCTGAGATCATGCATGCGGCCGGCGTGCCGGCGGGCGTGTTCAACATGGTGCACGGCGACGGCCTGGGCGTGGGCGTGCCGCTCTCCAGCCACCCGGACGTGGACATGGTGTCCTTCACCGGCTCGACCCGCGCCGGGATCGAGGTCGCCAAGAACGCCGCGCCGACTGTCAAGCGCGTGGCCCAGGAACTGGGCGGCAAGAGCCCGAACATCGTCCTCGACGACGACGCCTTCGCCGCCGGCGTCGGCCGCGGCGTCTCCAGCATGATGGTCAACTCCGGCCAGTCCTGTAACGCCCCGACCCGGATGCTGGTCCCGACCAAGCGGATGGACGAGGCGATCACCGTCGCCCGCGAAACCGCCGCCGGCGTCACCGTCGGCGACCCGAACGGCAACAGCCAGCTGGGCCCGGTGGTCTCCAAGGTGCAGTTCGAGAAGATCCAGAAGCTGATCCAGGCCGGCATCGACGAGGGCGCGACCCTGGTCATCGGCGGGACCGGCCGTCCGGACGGCCTCGACAAGGGCTACTATGTGAAGCCCACCGTCTTCGCCAACGTCACCAACGACATGACCATCGCCCGTGAGGAGATCTTCGGCCCGGTGCTGTCGATCCTCGGCTACGAGACGGTCGACCAGGCCATCGATATCGGCAACGACACCGAGTACGGCCTCGCCGCCTACGTGCAGGCCGCCGACATCGAAAAGGCCCGCAAGGTCGCCTCCCGGCTACGCGCCGGCCAGGTCTCGATCAACGGCGGCGGCGGCGACATGACCGCCCCCTTCGGCGGCTACAAGATGAGCGGCAACGGGCGCGAGTGGGGCGACTACGCCTTCCACGAGTTCCTGGAGACCAAGGCCGTCCTCGGCTACGCGCCGAAGCAAGCCGCGGAGTAAGCTGCAACCGAGCCCTCTCCCCTTTGCGGGGAGAGGGTCGGGGTGTGGGGTGTCGGCGCTCTGGGCGTTGGCTCAGCCTGACAGCTCGCGCTCCACCCAACCCCTCCCCGCAAGGGGGAGGGGCGTTCGCGAGAGGTCTCCCCCATGTCCGCCATCGACGCCGATTTCGCCGCCATGATCGAGCAGCAGGAGGAGCTGGCGAAGGCTCAGCCGGCGCCGCCGCTCGACGCCATTCCGCCGGATATGGTGCGGGCCGGCTACCGCATGCAGCGCCAGGCGCAGGACCAGAATGCGCCGAAGGACGTCGAGGCGCGCGACCTCAAGGTGGCGGGCGCGGCGGGCGAGATCCCCGCGCGCCTCTATCTGCCGGCCGGCGCCGCCGACCCATCGGGCCTGCTGGTCTACTTCCACGGCGGCGGCTTCGTGATCGGCGACCTCGACACCCATGATGGCCATTGCCGCAGGCTGGCCGCGGGGTCGGGCTGCCGGGTCATGGCCGTGGACTATCGGCTGGCGCCGGAGCACCCGTTTCCCGCCGGTCATGACGACGCGCTCGCGGCGACCAAGTGGGCCTTCGACCACGCCGCAGACCTGGGCGCAGATCCGAAGCGGATCGCCGTCGGCGGCGACAGTGCGGGCGGCAACCTCGCCGCCTCGGTCGCGCTTGACCTGCGCGATGACCCGCAGCGCAAGCTCGCCTTCCAACTGCTGCTCTACCCCGGCATCTGGCCGGTGGAGGAAACCCAGTCGCGCAAGGACCTGGATGGGCCGGTGCTGACGCGCGCGGCGCTGGAGTGGTTCGACAAGCTGCTGGCGGCCACCGGACACCCGCACGCGCATCGCGCCCTCCTGGCCAATCGCGACGTGAAGGGCGCCCCGCCGGCCCTGGTGGTCACCGCGGGCTTCGATCCCCTGAAGGACGAGGGCCGCGAGTACGCCGAGCGCCTCAACGCCGCCGGTGTGCAGGCTCGCCACGTGGAATATCCGACCCTGGTCCACGACTTCTACGTCATGGCCGACGTCTCTCCTGCGGTGTCCAAGGCCGCCGCGGAAGCCGCCCAGGCGCTGAAGACCGCGCTCAGCTAGTCGGGCTCCTGGGCGCGCCGCGCCTGGGCCCAGGCGAGCAGCGCCATGCCGGCGACGGTCGAGAGCAGCGAGCCCACGACCACGCCGATGCGAACCTGCGTCTCCGCGGCGATGTCTCCGGGCGGGAAGGCGAGCTCGCCGATGAACAGGCTCATGGTGAAGCCGATGCCGCAGAGCAGCGACAGGCCGTAGAGCTCGACCCAGGTCGCCCCTGTCGGGCGCCGCGCAAGCTTCAGCCCCATCACCAGGGCCGCAGCCCCGAAGACGCCGATCTGCTTGCCGATGAACAGGCCGGCGGCAACTCCCAGGGCGATCGGCCCGAAGAGGTCCGAGAGGCCGACCGCCCGGACCGAAAAGCCCGCCGCCGTGAAGGCGAACAGCGGCAGGACCAGGAAGGCCACATAGGGGTGCAGGCCCTCCATGAAGTCTTCGAGGACTCCGGGACGCCCGGGCTTGCGCGCCTCGAGCGGGATGGTCGCCGCCGCCGCGACGCCGGCCAGTGAGGTTGAGATCCCGGACTTCAGCATGAAGCCCCAGACCACCACAAAGCCGACGGCGTAGAGCAGGTAGGGCGCGCGCCGCCACCGGCCGAGAAGCGCCATCAGCGCCAGGGCTACGAGAGCCCCCAGGAGCTCCATCACCCGCAGGTGGCTGGTGAACAGGAGCCCGATCAGGCCGACTGCGCCCAGGTCGTCGACGATGGCCAGCGTCAGCAGGAAGACCCGCAGGTTAGGCGGCAGCTTGGGCCCGGCCACAGCCAGGGCTGCGGTTGCGAAGGCGATGTCGGTGGCGGTGGGCACCGGCCAGCCGCGCGGGTGGCCGCCCGGCCCCATGTTGATCGCCAGGTAGATCAGCGCCGGCCCGATCATCCCGCCGAGCGCGGCGATCACCGGCAGCGCCAGCCTTCGCGGGTTGGCGAGCTCGCCGCGGATGATCTCGTATTTGATCTCCAGCCCGACGACGAAGAAGAAGATCGCCATCAGTCCTTCCTTCACCCAGTCCTGGACTGCCAGGGTTTCGGTGAAGGCTCCGAGCTGGACCGTGAACGGGGCGTGGATGAAGTCGAAGTAGGCGCTCGACCAGGGCGAGTTGGCGAGCACGATGGCGGCCAGGGCGGCGAGCGCCAGGATCACGCCCGACGCGCTTTCGGTCTTCAGGAAATCGAGCGTGATCCGCTTGGCCATGGCTTCGGTTAGCATGGGCCGCCGCCTGCCGCTAAGGTATCCGCAGGCCGATGCGACGGAGGGACGAGATGCGACTGACCAAGCCCCGGTTTGCCCCGCTCAGCGACGCCGAGCTCACGCCGGAGCAGGCGGAAGCCCTGGAGCCGATGCGGCCTGGGCCGGTGCTGAACATCTTCCGTACCCTGGCCCACGCGCCGAAGGCCCTGACGCGGTTCAACCAGTGGGGCGGCTATGTGCTGTCGCGCCGCAACGACCTGGCCGCGCGCGAGCGGGAGATCGTCATCCTGCGCACGGGCTTCCTCTGCAAGTCCGGCTACGAGTGGACCCAGCACACGCGGATCGGCCTGCAGTCCGGGCTGAGCGAGGATGAGATCGCGCGCCTCAAGGCAGGCCCCGGCGCCGGCTGGAGTGCGGCGGACGCGGCGCTGATCCGCGCCGCCGACGAGCTGCACGCCGACCAGTTCGTCACCGACGCCACGTGGGCCGAACTCGGCAAGCACTTCAGCGACAAGCAGCGCATGGACGTGGTGTTCACGGTTGGCCAGTACACACAGGTCTCGATGATGCTGAACACCTTCGGGGTGCAGCTCGACGCCGGCCAGACGCTCGACCCGGACCTCAAGGGGTTCTGAGCATGGCGGGCAGGCTCGAGGGCAAGATGGCGGTGGTGGTCGGCGCCGGCCAGACGCCGGGCGAGACCATCGGCAACGGCCGGGCCATGGCCATGCTGTTCGCCCGCGAGGGCGCACGCGTGGTCTGCGTCGACCGGGTCGGAGAACGCGCCGAGGAAACCGCGGCGATGATCGTGGAGGAGGGCGGCGAGGCGACCTCGATGGCCGCCGACATCGTCAAGGCTGCCGACTGCGCAAAGATCGTCGAGGAGGCCAAGGCTCGGCTGGGCCGGCTCGATATCCTGATCAACAACGTCGGCATCGGCGGCGGCGATGCGCCTGCCCATCGGCTCGAGGAGGCGGCGTTCGACCGCATCCTGTCGGTGAACCTGAAGGGCATGTGGCTGACCATCAAAGCGGCGCTGCCGGTGATGCGCGAGCAGGGCGGCGGGGCGATCGTCAACATCTCCTCGCTGGCCGCAAGGGCCGGCGGCATCCAGCTGGCCTACGAGGTCTCCAAGGCCGGCGTGAACCGTCTGACGACCAGCGTGGCGCAGTCCAACGCTCGCTACGGCGTGCGCTGCAACGCCATCATGATGGGCTATATGGACACCCCGATGGCGGTCAGCGGCATCGCTGCGGCGACCGGCCGGCCCACGTCGGAAGTCCGCGCCGAACGCGACGCCCGGGTACCGCTTGGCGGTAAGATGGGAGGTGGCTGGGACACCGCCTACGCCGCCCTGTTCCTGGCCTCGGACGAAGCCAAGTTCATCTCCGGCGCCATTCTGCCGGTCGACGGCGGCATGGGCATCCGGATCGGCTAGAGGTCCTATTGCATGACCAAGATGAGCATCAGCGCCGGGGTGGTGCACGAGCTTCCGGGCGACCTCCGGCAGGCGCTGATTTCCGACGCGGTGGCGCTCGCCAAATGGGAGGACATCACGCCGCTCGCGCGCAACGAATGGATCTGTTGGGTCGAGTCCGTGAAGAAACCCGAGACGCGACGCAACCACGTCGAGCGGACGCGTACGGAACTCAAGGAAGGCAAGCGGCGGCCGTGCTGTTGGCCCGGCTGCCCGCATCGGGAGCGCACGGGAGCGGCGTGAATTCGACGGACGACTTGTCCGCCTGGCGCGAAACGTCCATCTGGGCCGTATGCCGGTTTCGCCCGCCTATCGCCCCGATCCGCACTTCCAGGAGTTGGGGCCGGAGTTCTGGGACACGGTCCAGGCGGAGCCATTTCCCAAAACGATCCTGCGGTTCCGCAATGATCGCGCGGCGGCGACCGTCGGGCTGGAGACGCTGACCGACGAGGAGTGGATCGCCCATTTCGGGCGGTTCGAGCCGCTGCCGGGCAACCTCGATCCGCCGCTGGCCCAGCGCTACCACGGCCACCAGTTCCGGGTTTACAACCCCGAGCTCGGCGATGGCCGCGGCTTCACCTTCGCCCAGATGCGCGAGGCGGGGACCGACCGCCTGCTCGACCTCGGGACCAAGGGATCGGGCCGCACGCCCTGGTCGCGAACCGCCGATGGGCGGCTTACGCTCAAGGGCGGCATCCGCGAGGTGCTGGCGACCGCCATGCTGGAGGCGCTGGGCGTGCCGACCTCGCGGTCGTTCTCGCTGATCGAGACCGGCGAGGGGCTGGAGCGAGGCGATGAGCCCAGTCCCACGCGCTCCTCGGTCCTGGTCCGGTTGAGCTGGAGCCACATCCGGTTCGGCAGCTTCCAGCGCCACGCCTTCTTCGAGCAGCCCGAGCGGATCAACGCGCTCGTCGACCACGTCATCGCCAACTACTACCCGGAGCTGACGGGTGCGAACGATCGGGCAGTGGCGCTGCTACAGGCTGTGGTCGGCCGGTCCGCCCGGCTGACCGCCCGCTGGATGGCGGCGGGTTTCGTCCACGGCGTGCTCAACACCGACAACATGAATATCACCGGCGAGAGCTTCGACTACGGGCCCTATCGCTTTCTGCCGTACAACGACCCGAACTTCACCGCCGCCTACTTCGACCATGCGGGCCTCTACGCCTTCGGTCGGCAGCCAGAGGCGGTGTTCTGGAACCTGCAGCAGCTGGCCGGCGCGCTCAGTCTGGTCACTGGAGCCGAGGGGCTGGTCGAGGCGCTGAACGGCTTTGGCGGCGCCTATCGCCAGGAGCTGACGGCGGCGATCCTGGCCAGGCTTGGCGTTCGGCCCCGCCACAGCGAGGAGGATTCAGGCCTGGTCCAGGCGGCCTTCGGCGCCTTCGCAGAAGGTGGCGAGCGGCTGCGCTGGGAGCCGTTCTTCTTCGACTGGTTCTGCGGCGGGGAGGCGCGCGCCCTGGCCGGCCCGCGCGGAGACCTTTACGCCGAGCCGGGCTTTGCCGACTTCCGCCAGCGGCTCGCGACCTTCGAACCCGATCGGCCGGAGCGCCTGGCTGATCCCTATTTCGCCCGGCCGGAGCCGGAGGAGCTGCTGGTGGATCAGATCGAGGCGCTCTGGGCGCCGATCGCCGAGGTCGACGACTGGTCGGCCTTCGAAGCCAAGCTCGCCGCCATCGAGGTCGCCCGCCGAGCCTGGGGGCTCGCGACGCAGGAAGCCTACGCCGCCGCCGCGCCCGCGGCCTGAGGCGTCGGTCGCGAGGCCCATTGCGCCAAGACGACGCCGGCCAGCGCGGTCGCGGCCCCGGCCGCCTGCAGCGGCCCCAGAGCCTCGCCGAATAGGATCCAGCCGAGCCAGCCTGCCACGACCGGCTGGACCAGCACCACGACGGAGGCCGTCGCGGTCGGCAGCCGTCCCATGGCCCAGGCGATCGAACCCTGGCCGGCCACGTGCATCAGGCCCAGGCCGATGCAGGCGGCCCAACCACTTAGCCCCAGGGGCGGGATCTGCTCGCCGAGCAGCAGGGCCGCGATCAGCATGAGCGGCATGCCCACGATGCTCGACCAAAACATCAGCCGGCTTGCCCCCTCGGTTTTCCGCCCCTCGCTGATGGCCAGGAAGTAGAGCGCGTACCAGAGCGCGGTCAGGGCCGAGAGCGCGTTTCCGAGCGGCGGATTCAGGAGTTCGCCGCCCGAAGACTTGCCGGCAGCCATCATCCAGGCGCCGCCGACCGCGACCGCCACCGCCAGCAGGAACAGCGCCCGCGGCCGCTGCTTCAGGAAGATCCAGGCGAAGGCCGTCACCACAACCGGCGTCAGGTTGGAGAGCACGGTCGCGTTGGTCACCGAGGTGAACTTGATCCCGTAGTGCCAAAAGCCGAGGTCGAGGGCGAACATCACCCCGGCGATCAGCGCGATCTTCGAGGGCCGCCCCAGCGGCCCGCTGGTCCGCCGCGTCATGATCGCCAGCAGCGGCATGGCGAAGGCCAGGCGCCAGAAGCCTGCCGCGGCTGGGCCGGTCTCGGTCAGACGGACCAGGATCGGCGACAGGCCGATCACGCAGGCGCCGAACACCAGCACAGCCAGCGCCTGCCAGCGCGGGGCGCCTGCCGCCGGCGTGGCCACAGCCTCAGTCAAAACCCATCTCCCGGCGCAGTTCGGCCGCCGTCATACCCGACGCGCGCAACTCGCGCAGTGTCTGCGAATTGTCGCGCTTGGCGAAGCGCTTGCCGTCCGGGCCGGTCAGCAGCCGGTGGTGGCGATAGGTCGGCGCCGGTAGGGCCAGCAGCGCCTGCAGTAGGCGCTGCACGTGGGTGGCCTCGAAAAGGTCCTGGCCACGGATCACCTGGGTGACCCCCTGCAGGGCGTCGTCGACGGTGACGGCCAGGTGGTAGGCGACGCCGACGTCCTTGCGCGCCAGGACCACGTCGCCGCCGACCTGTGGCCGCGCGGGGATCAGACCGTTTTCGCCATCCGGGCCAACGCCGTCTTCGACGAAGTCCAAGCTATCGAACCCGCCCAGTGCCCGCTCGGCCGCTGCCAGGGATAGCCGCCAGGCGTAGGCCTCGCCGGCTTCGACCCGCCGGGTTTCCTCGTCGGCCGACAGCGCTTCGCCGCGGAACGCCTCCATGGCCCCGTGCGGCGCGCTTTCGATGGCCTCGGCGACCTCGCGGCGCGTGCGGAAGCAGCGGTAGGTGAGGCCGCGTTCGGAGAGCTCGCGCAGGGCCGCGCCATAGTCGGCCATGTGTTCCGACTGGCGGCGGACCGGGGTCTCCCACTCAAGCCCCAGCCAGCCCAGGTCCTCATAGACCGCCGCCTCGTATTCGGGCCGGCAGCGCGTGCGGTCGATGTCCTCGATGCGTAGGATGAAGCGCCCGCCGGCGGCGCGCGCAGCCTCGAAGGCGGTCATCGCCGAAAAGGCGTGGCCCCGGTGCAGATAGCCGGTGGGGGAGGGCGCGAAGCGGGTGACGAAGGGCGGGCCGGGCACCGGCCCGATCTAGTCCGCGTGGTGGTGGGGAACCAGACCCATGTGCCGGAAGATCGCCCGCAGGAAGGGGATCTCCCCGCCACAGGCCTCTTTCAGATGTTCGAACTGCTTGAAGCCGGCCATCTCGGCCAGGCCGTGGGCCGAGCACCAGGCGGCGGTGGTGGCCAGCTCCAGGTCGAGGGTGTCCTGGGCGTCGGCGCCCGCCTCGATCAGGGTGTCGCGCACTTTGCAGTAGGCGCTGTCCTTGTCGCCCTGCATCTGGTCGGGCAGGTCCTCGCGGTCGCGGGCAGTGTCGTACATGACGCGATAGAGCGCCGGGTTCTCGCGGGCGAAGCATACGTAGGCCACGCCCAGATTGTTCATCGCCGCCTCAGGCGAGGGGGCTTCCTTCTTGGCCTTGGCCAGGGCCCCGTCCAGGAGGTCCCAGCCCTCGTGGGCGACAGCGTCGAGCAGCTCGCCCTTGTCCTTGAAGTGGTGGTAGGGCGCCGCCGGACTGACGCCCGCCTCGCGGGCCACGGCGCGGAGCGAAAGGGCGCTCGGCCCCTCGGCTTCGAGGAGGCGGCTGGCGGCGTCGATCAGCGCGCGGCGCAGATCGCCGTGGTGATACGGCCGAGCCTCGGCGGCTTGAGATTCTCTCATCGCTCCCACCCTAAATCTCAATCTGGACGGCGTAAAGATATCTTGACGTCGTTCAGATCAATGTTATCTTAGCGTTGTTCAAATAAGAAACGCGCCCCGCTCCCCCGGGGTTCAAACTGAAGGTGTGTGTCATGTCCCTCGCAAGCTTCGAAAGGTTCTTCGACAGGATCGCCCCTGCGCTGATTTTGGCAATGGGTTCCTCGATCGCAGCAGCCTTCGCCGTCGTTGGCGGCTAGCTCCCCCAGCCCCCGATAACCGGAGAAGGGCCCCTTCGCGGGGCCCTTTTTCGTTGCGCCACGCGCCGGGCTTCCCGCCCGGGTGTCATGCAAAAACGCATATCCATACCGCGCAAATCGGCATCTAGGCATCGTTCAGATAAGTGCTATCTAAGCACCGTCCACATCGGACGGGCAGACCGGAACCCCGGCCTCCCAAATCAAAAAGGGAACTAAGTCATGTCGATCCACTTGAACCGCATCCTCGACGTCCTCGCCTCCTACGCGATCGTCGCCCTCGGCCTGACGCTGGCCGGCGCCACCGCGATCGTCGGTGCGTAAGACCAGATGCGATGCCGATAAGCCTCGCCCACTCTCATTTTGCGGTGCGGCGAGGCCCGGCCTCTATGTCATGGAGATGTCTCCGAATCTTTCCTATAGTGCGTCCCGCAGCGGGATAGCCTGAGCTTCCTGAACAGGCCCGTCGCCGCATCAACGCGTTCGCGAACAGGGGTCCTGTCTTCAGTTCACCAGCGTTCGACATAGGCGCCAGACGCCGCCGCCCACCCTCCGATCCAGGGGAGGCCGGCCATGCAGGTGCTTAGCCGCCCGCCGTCCGGTTGGCCGGCCCTCGTGCTCAACGCCGACTTCCGGCCCCTGAGCTACTACCCCCTCTCTCTCTGGCCCTGGCAGGACGTCATCAAGGCGGTCTTCCTCGATCGCGTCGACGTGGTCTCGACCTACGACCAGGTGGTGCATTCGCCGTCCTTCGAGATGCAGGTGCCGAGTGTCGTCTCGCTCAAGCAGTATGTGGCCCAGGACCGGCCGCCGGCCTTCACCCGGTTCAACCTGTTCCTGCGCGACGCCTTCACCTGCCAGTACTGCCGCGCATCCGAGGACCTGACCTTCGACCACGTGATCCCCCGCTCACGCGGCGGGCGCACGACCTGGGAAAACATCGTCACCGCCTGTGCGCGCTGCAATCTGCACAAGGGCGGCCGCACGCCGCGCGAGGCGAGCATGCACCCGCTGCATCCGCCGCATCGGCCCTCGGCTTTCGAACTGCAGCAACATGGCCGCCGTTTCCCGCCGCACCACCTGCACGAAAGCTGGCTCGACTACCTCTACTGGGACATCGAACTCGAAGCCTGACACGCTAGCGCCGCTTCTCCATTTGCCCCGTGTCCGGCGCGAGAGAGCAGGGTCCGGTCGTTCGGGACAGGCCCGACGCGCCGACCGTCCGCCAGGACGCGGACTTCCTCGCCGGATCCACCTGGATCGTCAGGATCAGGGAGTTGGAACTCAGCGTTCCCTCCAGGCGATCGCGGTCCGCCGAGCACTTGAAACTGAGGCAGAGGTTGGCGCCGAACCGACGCTCGTCCGGCTTCCATTCCTGGAACAGCTGTGGCCCGAGGCGGAAGGTGCGATGGGCGGCCGCGGCCGATGTTGAGCCCGGCGTGGCCACGTCACAGGCCAGGATCCACGGGCCCGCCGCCTTGCCTGCGCCGCTCGCGGCCTGCATCAGGACTGCGGCAAGCACCGCGGCCGGCGCCAACATGCTCGGATCTCCTTCAAGGCGCGGTTCGACGGCGCCTGTTGAGCGCCACCATAGGCCGCGCGCGACGACGCACCCTCAGGCGAAACCCGCAGACCCGGTGGGACCTCCTTCGGATGGGACGGCGAGCGCTAGGATGCGCTGGGCGACAGGTGGGCGGCGCAGTAGCGGATCGCCTTGCGGGCCATCCGGGCCCATTCGTCGGGGGGACCCAGCGCCAGATAGCGTTCGTAGAGCGCCTTCGCCTCGCCCATGTCGGCGGCCTTCATGCGCAGCTGCGCCAGGTTGAACACTGCGTCGGGGTGCGAGGGGTCGATCCCCAGGACCCGGTTGAGCTCGTCGGCCGCGGCGTCGGCCTTGCCGCCGGCCTCGAGCGCCTGAGCAAGGTTGTAGCGGGCCTCAACGAACCGGCCGTCGCGGGCCAGCGCCTGCTGGTAGGCGAGCGCCGCCTGGTCGAAGGCCCCCTGGGCGAGGCGGATGTTGCCGTGGTTGTAAGGGGCGATGGGATCCTTGCGGTCGGCCCGGGCGCAGAGGTCGTAGAGCCGGGCCGCCTCGTCGAGGTCGCCGTTCCCCTCCGCGAGCTCGGCGGCCTCGAACAGGTCCTCAAGCCCGGCGTGCGCCTCGTCGAACGCCAGCACGCCCTGACCTTCCAGCGTGGTCAGTCCGTCCGGCCACTGGAGGGCCGCCTCGCCGGAAGGCGTCAACACGATCTTGTGCCGGCCGCGGGGCGCCAGATCGCGGGCGCGGGCCAGGATCCGCACGGCCTCAGCGAACGAGCGGCCGCCGCCGATCAGCTCGGACGCGGTCCGGATCACCCCGGCGTCGCCGAAGCGGGACTTGCCGTCGGAGAGGGCGATCAGGTCGAAGGCCGCCAGCAGCTCGGCGTCGGCCGGCGTGAGGCCGGTCTCGCTCAGGGCGGTCGCCAGCGGCAGAGTCGCGGTCTTGGGCGGAGCCTTGCCGACCATCGCCGCGGCGAAAGCGCGCTCGCTCATGACCGGCACGCCCCGGGTCTGCGCGGTCGCCAGGCGTCCGGCAAGCGCGCCGCTGTCGATCAGCACGGTGGCGAGTGCGCCGACCACGAGCGCATCGCTGCTGCGCGTGAGGTCCCGCGCCACCGAGCCGCCGGCGGCGACGATGTCGCGCGCCAGTCGATCGCGCACGCCGTGCGAGAACCTGCCGTAGAGGGCTATCGCACGCCCGCGCACTTCCATGACGTCAGGCGGCGCCGGAGCCCTTCTTCTTGGCGGGGGCCGCCTTGGCCTCCAGGACCTTGGCCTCGCCCTTCTTGGCCGAGCCCTTACCCATGCTGGGGGCAGGCGGGCGGCGCTCTTCCTCGATGCTTCGCTTGAGCGCGTCCATCAGGTTGACCACGTTGCCGCGTTCGGGCGCCTTGGTGATGACCGGCTGACCGCCGGCGATCTTGGAACGCACCAGCGCCAGCAGGGCCTCCTCGTAGCGGTCCTCGAAGGCCTCCGGCGCGAACGAAGCCTCTTTCTGGGCGATGATCTGCGCGGCCATGCCGAGCATGTCGTCGGAGTACTTGGCGTTGAGCTTGTCGAGCGCACTCGAAGGCTCACGCACCTCCTTGGCCGAGCGCAGGGTGGTGAGGCGGAAGCCGTCGACGATGGGCTGGATGGTCACCAGCCGCTCGCGGCCCGAGAGCACGATCCGCGCGACAGCGACCTTGCCGGCCTTGCGCATCGCCTCGAGGATGACGCTGAAGGTCTCCTCGGCGATCGGGCCGTCAGGCGCCAGGTAGTAGGTGGAGTCGAAGTAGATCGGGTCGATGTCCGCGGCGTCGACAAAGCCGTCGATGTCGATCGTCTTGCTGGATTCGATCTCGATCTCGTCCAGCTCCTCGGCGGTGACGACGACGTACTTGTCCTTTTCGAACTGGTAGCCCTTCACCAGATCGGTGCGGTCGATCTCCCCGAGCTCGGGGTCATGATACTTCTGCTGCACGCGATTGAGCGTGTCCTTGTGCAGAAGGTTGAACGAGATCTTCCCCGCCGACGCAGACGTGGCCGGATAGAGCTTCACCGGGCAAGAGACCAGCGACAGCTTCAGGTAACCCTTCCAACTCGCACGCCCGGCCATACCGTCACCCCTTAAGACTTCATCCCCACGTCGCGCCGCATCTTGGGCGTAATCTTTGAACTACTCGATAATAGCTCATCCCAGGGGTCTGCGGCCAGACTCTCCAGCCGCTTCACCACTGTAAGACGATTGAAGGCGTCGCCACCCGACAGCTTGCGCAACTCTTCCCACTCGATCGGGGTGGCGGCCGGGAAGCCCGGCTTCGCCCGCAAGGAATAGGAGGCGACGGCGCTCGCGCCGCGGGCGTTGCGCAAATAGTCGAGGTAGATCCGGCCCTTGCGTCGCTCCTTGGAAGAGACAGCGGTGAACAGACTGGGCGCGTCGGCGGCCATCGCCCGCGACAGCGCCTCGGCGAAGCCCTTGACCGTCGGCCAGTCGTGGCCGGGCTCGAGCGCCACGACCAGATGCACCCCCTTGCCGCCCGTGGTGCGCAGGAACGGGCGCAGGCCCATCGCCTGCAGCCGCTCGCGCAGGACTTCGGCCCCATCGCAAACCCGCGCCCAGGGCAGGCTCTCGTCGGGGTCCAGGTCCATGACCAGCCGGTCGGGGTGCTCCGGATCGTCGATGTGACAGCCCCACAGGTGGAATTCCACCGCCCCGAATTGCGGCAGGCTGAGGTACCCCTTGGGCTCGGTGACGCTGATGAAGGCGCCGCGGCCTTCCTCGTCCGACAGTTCGATGGTGGCGATGCCCTCGGGTAGGCCGGTGAAGGCGTGCCGCTGGTAGAACAGGTCCTTGATGTCGCCGGTGGGACAACGGATCACGGTCACCGGCCGGCGGAGCAACTCCGGCAGCAGCCAGTCGCCGACCCGGGCGTAATAGAGCGCCAGGTCCAGCTTGGTGACCCCACTGCCGGCGAACATCTCACGCTGCGGATTGGTCAGGTGGATCGCCGCCAGGTCGCGATCGCTGATCAGCCGGGATTTTGCGGCCTTCGCCTCCGGTCGGGCCTTGCGCGGGGCGACCGAGAACAGGACGGGCGCGCGCGGGGAGTCGTTCACCGAGCGGCTGCGATAGCCGATCTCGGCGTTCCACACCGGCTCCACCCATTGGACGCCGGGCGTGCGCGGAACCGGAACGACGGGCGTCGGCCGCACGACCTTGGAGAGGTCCGCGTAGAGCTCGCGGGACCTGGCCTCGTTGATCCCCGAGCCCACCCGGCAGGTGTAGACGAGCTCGCCATCCCGCTCCTCGGCCAGCAGCAGGGACGAGACGTTGCGCGGCATGTTCGACAGGAAGCCGACGATCGCGAAGGTCCCGACGTCGACCCGCTTCACCTTCTGCCAGGTCTGGGTGCGGCCCTGCACGTAGCGGGCGTCGGCCTTCTTCGAGACGATGCCTTCCAGCCCCATGCGGCTGGCCTGGGCGAAGAGGGCCTCGCCCTCGCCGTCAACGTGGTCGCTGAGCTGGATCGGCGAGCGCCCGTCGATCAGCGGGCCCACCAGCGCCTCCAGCGCCTGCTTGCGCTCGACGAGCGGCGCGGCGCTGAGATCGTGGCCGTCCAGGTGGCAGAGGTCGAAGGCGAAATAGGTCATCGCGTGCGACGCGCCTTCGGAGAGCGCCTGCTCCAGAAGGTTCAGCGAGGTGATGCCACGCGGATCCTGCACCACCACCTCGCCGTCGAGCAGGGCGGTCTTGCAGGGCAGCTTCTCGAAGGCCTTGGCGAGCGCGCTGTAACGGTGGGTCCAGTCGTGGCCGTTGCGGGTGATCAGCCGCACCTGGCCGCTCCCCGACTGGCTTGAATCAAAGAACGCCAGGGTGCGGTAGCCGTCGTATTTGATCTCGTGGATCCAGCCCTTGCCGCGCGGCGCCGTTTCGACCGGGGAGGCGAGCTGTGGCCGCCATTTCGCCGGCAGCGGCGCCGGGACGGCGCCGGCGATCTTGCCGGCGGCCTTGCGGCGCACCAGCTTGCGCGGCTCCGGCGGCGGCTCGTCCACCGGCTTGCCGGTCACCACGCTGTCGGGTTCTTCGACCAGCACGTCGTAGTCGGCCAGCGGCCGCGCGGAGGGGTCGCGCTCCTTGATCAGCAGCCAGTTGGTCGGGTCCTCCTTCAGCCGCACCAGGGTCCAGCCGCCCGACAGCTTCTCGCCCAACAGCCGGAACTTGATCTCGCCGTCGGCCAACCCCTGCTCGGGGTCCTTCAGGGTCACATAGGTCCCGTGGTCCCAGATGATCACCGTGCCGGCGCCATAGTTGCCTGCCGGGATGCGCCCCTCGAACGAGCCGTATTCGATGGGGTGGTCCTCCACCAGCTTGGCGAACCGGCGCACCTGGGGGTCCAGGCAGGGACCCTGAGGCACCGCCCAGCTCTTCAGGGTCCCGCCCATCTCCAGGCGCAGGTCGTAGTGCATCTGTCGGGCGTGGTGCTTCTGGATGACGAACATCGGAGCGTCCGAGGCGCCGATGCTGCCGGCCGGCTCCGGCGTCTCGCTGAAGCGGCGTTTGGCGCGATAGGTGTCGATGCCCGAGGCCATGTCGGCCAGGAGCATGCAGACCTGCGCCGCAATCGTCTATGGTCGCGGCCATGACCGCCGAGGCCATCACCATCGCACTCGCCAACGGGGCCACCGTCTCCGGCCTCTGGCAGGCGCCTGCGGACGCCACCGCCTGTCTGGTCCTCGCCCACGGCGCGGGCGCCGGGATGACCCACCGATCGATGGCCGCGATCGCCGACGGGCTCGAGGGCCTGGGCGTGGCGACGCTGCGCTACCAGTTCCCCTACATGGAGAAGGGCGGCAAGCGGGTCGATCCGCCGGCGGTGGCGCATGGCGCCGTCAGGGCGGCCGTGGCCGAGGCGCGAGGGCGCGCGGGTGGGCTGAAGCTGTTCGCCGGTGGCCGGTCATTCGGCGGGCGCATGACCTCGCAGGCCCAGGCGCTCGAGCCGCTCGAAGGCGTGCGTGGCCTGGTGTTCTTCGCCTTCCCGCTGCATCCGGCGGGCAAGCCGTCCGACGAGCGCGCGGCCCACCTCGCCCAGGTGACGACGCCGATGCTGTTCCTGCAGGGAAGCAACGACGCCCTGGCGGACCTCGGCTTGCTGCGAGGCGCCGCCGCCGCGCTTGGTGACCGCGCGAGCCTGGAGATCATCGAGGACGCCGACCACTCGTTCCACGTACCGGCGAGGACTGGACGCAAGGATTCGGAGGTCCTGGCGGGGGTGCTTGCAACAGTCGCCGGCTGGATGGCGGCGATTTCCTGAGGCGAAAAGCGCCCGCGGCATATTTCGGTAGGCCTCGACTTGACCCCGTTTCGGAGACGCCCGGGACACGAACCCGCCCTACTGACGCCCAGGAGCGCGGTCATCTTACGACCGTGCGCAGAGGTGGTTCTCCTCCCCCCCAGCCTTCCTCCCGCACAAAAATACGGCTCCGCGAGTGATCCCCCCCAGGCTCGTGTAGTCGCCAACGGCTCCCCCGTCCCCGCGGGGGGGCCGTCTTTCTTTGGGCGACGAGGAGCTTGATGCGCCGGCGCGCCGTTTCGGTGTAAGACGCCAATTCGCCGGCTAGGCTCGCGCCCCGCCTTTTCCCCCGAAGGAGACCCGCCGATGGCGCGCAAGCCCAACTATCCTTTCGAGCGCATGGAGCGCGAGCGGCTCAAGGCCGCCAAGGTCGCCGAGAAGGCCCGCGCCAAGGCCGAGCAGCGTGAACGCGCCCGCATCGAAGCCGGCGGCGCGCCGCCTCCCGCGGAATCCTCCGACGACGACCAGGCCTGAACCAGATGGCCGACGGCGCAATATACAATCACGAGACGGTCTATCTCGATGGAGAGACCTTTTCGTCCTGCGAGTTCCGCGACTGCCGGCTGGTCTACTCCGGCGGCGAGCCCCCGACCTTCCAGGGCTGCCGCATCGACGACTGCGAGTGGAAGTTCGAGGACGCGGCCGGCCGCACGCTGGCCTTCCTGAAAGTCGTCTGGGGCGCCGGCGGCAAGGCCCCCGTGCAGGGCCTGATCAAGGAAATCACCGGCGGGGGCGGGCGCTAGGACCATCTTGCCTCTCCTCCCTTACAGAAGGAGAGGGCCGCGTCAGACGCCGTGCGGCGGTCCTCCGCCCGCAATCATCATGCCGAACTCTTCGCGGGAGTTGACCTTCGGCATGGGTTCAGCGGGGACAGCTACGCCCAGGAAGTCGCAGAGCGGTTTCCAGCCCTGCGCGACCTCGTAGACCAAGAGCCGCTCGGGCGGAATTGTGGCGCGGACCTGGGCGTTGTGGGCCTTGAAGATCGAGATTGCGTGCTCGCGGTCGTGGATACGCCCGTCGAACAGGTCGTAGACCACCTTGCGCACCATCCGCGGGAATGACGCCTCCGGGTCCATCGGACCGCGATCGGCAAAGATCGTCGCCTGGGTCGACTCGAACCACGTGTCGGGATCGCGCTCGGTCAGGATCACCTTGGCGTCCGGATAGGCCTCGGCGAGCTCCTTCCAGTAGGTGGCGTTCGGCCAGTCGACGGTCGCCTTGTAGCCGGCGAAGATCTTGCCCCAGTCGGCCTTGGCCGGGTCCTGTGCGGCCTCGTACCACCAGTCCGGCGCCGCTGGGTTCTTGAACACCTCGACCATGTGGTAGCAGGGCCCGAGGCCCAGCTGCTCCAGCGCCAGCTTCAGGGACATGGTCCCCGTCCGGCCGAAGCCGGCTCCGATAACCGATAACGTCATGTCCACCCCTGCTGATTGGCGCAGGCGCACCTTGATCCTGCTTGGCCCGTCGGCTCAAGACCGGTGTTCATTGACTTGGCGCGGGGCGGGGATTTCAGTCTCCCGACCCGACAGACGGAGACGCGCGATATGGCCAGGTACGACAGCATCCTTGGGACCGTCGGAAACACGCCGGTGGTGCGGATCAACCATCTCGCGCCCGCTCACGTGAATCTCTACGTCAAGGTCGAGGCCTTCAATCCGCTCGGCTCCGTCAAGGACCGCCTGGCGCTGGGCGTCATCGAGGCCGCCGAGAAGTCCGGCGAGCTGAAGCCCGGCCAGACCGTGGTCGAGGCGACCAGCGGCAACACCGGCATCGGCCTGGCGATGGTCTGCGCAGCCAAGGGCTATCCGCTGGTGGTCACCATGGCCGAGAGCTTCTCCATCGAGCGTCGGCGGCTGATGCGTTTCCTGGGCGCCAAGGTGATCCTGACGCCCGCGGCGCTGCGCGCCACTGGCATGGTCGCCAAGACCATCGAGCTCGCCAAGACCCACGGCTGGTTCATGACCCGCCAGTTCGAGAACGAAGCCAACGCGGACATGCACTCGCGCACCACCGCGCCGGAGATCCTGCGCGACTTCGAGGGCGAGCAGCTCGACTGGTGGGTCACCGGCTACGGCACCGGCGGCACGCTGAAGGGCGTCGGGCGGGTACTGCGCGAGAAGAGCCCGAAGACCAAGATCCTGGTTTGCGAACCCTCCGACGCGCCCCTGATCTCGAGCGGTCAGCCGCAGGCGTACAACGCCGATCGCACCCCGGCCGCCGGTCACCCGGCCTGGAAGCCGCACCCCATGCAGGGCTGGACGCCGGACTTCATTCCCAAGCTCACGGGCGACGCCGTCGACCTCAAGCTCGCCGACCAGGTGATGACCATCCCTGGGCCGGAGGCCATCAAATGCAGCCTGGACCTGGCGCAGAAGGAAGGCATCTTCGTCGGCATCACTTCCGGCGCGACCTTCGCCGGGGCCCTGAAGCTCGCCGCGGACGCACCGAAGGGCGCGAACATCCTGGCCATGCTGCCCGACACCGGCGAGCGCTATCTCTCGACCCCGCTCTTCGCCGACGTGCCGGCCGACATGACCGAGGAAGAGCAGGCGATCTTCCGCTCCACGCCGATGTTCACGGAGCCCGCGCCGGCCGCCTAGCGGAAGACGTAGATGCCGCCTGCGCCGCGTTGCGGGGCCTCCGAGAGGCCGCGGATCTCCAGCCGCGCCCGTCTCGCGCCGCAAAGGCAGCGCAGCCGCGTCTCCAGCTGGGCGGTCGACTGCCGGCCGAGCCCCTGACCGACCCAGGGCTTCGGGTCGATCACCGCCTCGCGCCCGCAGCGGCAGACCGCCCAGAGGCTCGATCGCGCCGCCAGCGCCTGGTTCAGCCGGGGCCATGACGGCCAGGCCGCCATCGCCTGATTGGGGTCCGCCATATTCGCCTCCGTCCAGCTCCGCCGGCGTGAACAAAAGCAGAACTTTTGGCGTCGCGCGAGTCCCCAGAAGCTGTGCGGGGGAGACCGCGCAACCGCTCGGTGATTTTTGACCTAAATCTTCTCGCTGATCTTGATGGCCGCGCGGCAGCCGGTGCGGATCACCGCGGACAGCAGCGCATAGCCGGGCGCCTCGCGGGAGCCCTCGCGGACGGCGAGGTCGCGGTGCGCGAGTTCCTCTTCGCGGAACTGCGCGAGTTCGGCGGCCAGGTCCGGGTCGCGCTCGGCGATCTCGGCGACCTGGCTCGCATAGTGCTCTTCGATGACGTTCTCGACGGCCTCGGTGCAGGCGTGGGCGGCCTTGTCGCCCATCAGGGCGGTCCCGGCGCCGAGCGCGAAGGCGGCGGCGCGCCAGATCGGCGCCATCGCCGTCGGCCGCACCTGGCGCTCGGTGAGCAGGCGATCGAAACGGGCGAGGTGGACGGCCTCGTGGGCCTCCATCTCAGCGAGCTGGCCGGCGATCCGTTCGTGGCCTTGCGCCTCGCCGAGCACCGCGCGCTGACCGCGGTAGATGGCGACGGCGGCGACCTCGCCGGCCTGGTCGACGCGCAGGATCTCTGCCATCCGGGCGGCGAGGGCGCCACGGCCGGGCCTCGCCGGAATGGGGCGCGGGATCGCCTTGTCGGTCATGCCTTGCCTCTCTCCCGGAACGCCGCGGCTGCGCTGAGCGCCACGAGGATCATCGAGGCCACGGTATTCCAGCCGGCCATGGAAAGCCCGGCCAACTTCCAGGCGGGCTGATCGCAGGCCGGCATGTGCTGGCCTACGCCATTCAGCAGGTCCTTGAGCGCGGCCGCCGTGACCGTGCCGCCACCGGAGCAGCTTTGCGGCCCCGGCCAGAACTTCCATTCGACGCCCGCGTGGTAGCCAGCGATCCCGACGCCCACCAGGAAGATCAGCCCCAGGACCCAGCAGGTCGCCTCACGCCAGCGCGGTCCCCCCGGCAGGCGCACGACCACCATGGCCACGGCCGCAAAGCCGATGGCGACCCAATAGACGGTCCGCTGCTTCAGACAGAGTTCGCAGGGGGCCAGGCCGCCGAACCGCTGGAACGCGTGCGCGATCCCCAGCATGGCGGCCGAGACCAGCAGCGCGGTCATGCGCCAGCGATCGAGGAAGGGTCGCAGCAAGGTCTGCATCGGCGCTCTATAGCCCGGCTCTCGCCGCCCGGCCTAGTGAGCGAACCGTAACGCCATGACGAGGCCGACGATCGCCACGGCGGCCGCGCTCGCTAGCAGCGCCAGGCGGCGCTCGACGAAGGTGCGGATCGGCTCGCCGTAGATCTTCAGCAGCAGGGCTTCCATCGAGAACCGCAGGCCTCGCACCAGGATCGAGACGCCTATGAAGAGGCCAAAGTTCAGCTGCGCCATGCCCGAGGCGATGGCGGTGATCTTGTAGGGGATCGGAACGGCGATCAGCAGCGCGCCCCACCGCGCGTACCAGGCCTGGAACGAAGCGAAGCTGCCGCCGGTCAGCGACAGCAGCCATTCGCCCACCGGCTGCAGGAAATAGCCGACCGCATAGCCGCACGATCCGCCGGCGATCGAACAGATGGTGGTCAGGACCGCATAACGCAGCGCCCGCTGGCGATCTCCCAGCACCACAGGCATCAGCAGCACATCCGGCGGGATCGGGAAGAACAGGCCCTCGCAGAACGCGATAGCGCCCAGCGCCAGCGGCGCGCGCGGTGACGCAGCGAAGCTCATCACCCAGTCGTAGGTCTTGCGAAGCATCAGCGATCCAGTGGGGTTGCACCCCTGAGCTAGCAGCCCGACATCACCTTGTCTTCCGGCTACCGCAAACTCGTTTCAAATGATACTAACGCGCGCCAGACAGGAGATTCCGCAATGACCGTCGATGTGAAGGCGCAAGGGCGCGACCTATTCGAAAATCCGCTGGGCACCGACGGCTTCGAGTTCGTGGAGTTCACCTCTCCCGAGCCGGAGCGGCTGAAGGGCCTCTTCGAGCTGATGGGCTTCACCGCGGTCTCCAAGCACCGCTCGAAGAACGTGCTGCGCTTCCGACAGGGCGACATCAACTTCATCCTGAACATGGAAGCCTCCGGCCAGCCCGCCGACTTCCGCCAGGTCCACGGCCCGTCGGCCAACGCCATGGCCTTCCGCGTGAAGGACGCCGCCAAGGCGCTGAAGCTCGCGGTCGAGCGCGGCGCGAAGGCGGTCTCAGGTCCGGTCGGACCGATGGAACTGAACATCCCGGCCATCGAGGGGATCGGCGGCTCGAACCTCTACCTGGTCGATCGCTATGGGGCGCAGGAGATCTATGACGTCGACTTCGTGCCGATCCCGGGCGCGGCCGAGGCTGCGGCCAAGAACGCCAAGGGCCTGACCTACCTCGACCACCTGACCCACAACGTCCACCGCGGCAACATGGCCAAGTGGGCCGAATTCTACGAGCGCATCTTCAACTTCCGCGAGATCCGCTACTTCGACATCGAAGGCGCCCAGACCGGCCTCTTCTCCAAGGCCATGACCAGCCCGGACGGCAAGATCCGCATCCCGCTGAACGAGAGCCAGGACGAGCACTCGCAGATCGAAGAATTCCTG
Source organism: Phenylobacterium sp. (assembly GCA_036496685.1). Taxonomy (GTDB): domain Bacteria; phylum Pseudomonadota; class Alphaproteobacteria; order Caulobacterales; family Caulobacteraceae; genus Phenylobacterium. The sequence goes on along the minus strand of DASXKT010000327.1, from coordinate 5,004 downwards.
CGTGACTATCACGGCGAGGGTATCCAGCACGTCGCGCTGGGCACCGACGACATCTTCAAGTCCGTGGAGTCGATGCGCGACAACGGCGTGAAGTTCCAGGACACCATCGACAGCTACTACGAGCTGCTCGATGCCCGTGTGCCCGGCCACGGCGAGAACCTGCAGCGCCTGCAGGCCGACAAGATCCTGCTCGACGGCGCCCCGACCGAGGGCCAGGGCCTACTGCTGCAGATCTTCACCGAGAACATGATCGGCCCGATCTTCTTCGAGCTGATCCAGCGCAAGGGCAACGAGGGCTTCGGCGAGGGCAACTTCAAGGCGCTGTTCGAATCCATCGAGCTCGACCAGATGCGGCGAGGCGTCCTGCCGGCGAAGGATGCCTGATGTCCGGCTGGTCCCTGGTGCTGCACGGCGGCTCCGGCGTGATCGACCGGGCCGACCTCCGGCCTGAGCAGGACCGGGCCTACCGCGCCGCGCTGGCCGCCGCCGCAGAGGCCGGGGCGGCGGTGCTGCGGGCCCAGGGCTCGGCGCTGGACGCGGTCGAAGCTGCGGTGCGCGCGCTGGAAGACGAGCCGCTGTTCAACGCCGGCCGCGGCGCGGTCTTCACCGACGAGGGCAAGGTCGAGCTGGACGCGGCGATCATGGACGGCGCCACTCTGAACGCCGGCGCCGTGGCCGGGGTCTCGGCCACGCGGAATCCGATCTCGCTGGCCCGCGCGGTCATGGAGCACTCGCCTCACGTCTTCCTGATCGGCGAGGGCGCAGACCATTTCTCCGAGGCCCGCGGGCTGGACCAGGTCGAACCCGGCTACTTCTTCGTCGAGGGCCGCTGGCGGGCGCTGGAGAAGCAGTTGCGGGGCGAGGGCCTGCCGGTTCCGCCCCGGCCATCCGGCATCGCAGAGGACCATCCCGTCGCCGCCCTGGCGCACGACGAGGGCAAGCGCGGCACGGTAGGCGTGGTCGCCTGCGACGTCAGGGGCGCCGTGGCGGCTGCGACCTCCACCGGCGGGATCACCGCCAAGCACTGGGGCCGGGTCGGCGATTCTCCGGTGATCGGGGCGGGCACCTACGCCGCCAACGCCTCGGCGGCGATCTCCGGCACGGGCGAGGGCGAGTACTTCATCCGCCTGTCGCTCGCCCACCGCATCTGCGCCCTGGTGGAGTTCGATGGGCGCGACCTGCAGGCCGCTTGCGACCGCGTCGTGCAGCAGGACCTCAGCGGCCTCGGCGGCCACGGCGGGGTCATCGCTGTCGCGCCCGACGGTCAAATGGCCTGGAGCTTCAACACCTCTGGCATGTACCGTGCCCGTATCGCCGAGCATCAGCCGCTGGCGGTGGCGATCTACAAGGACGAACCGTGATGGCCAACCGCAACTGGATCCCCGTCCGCGGCGCGCAAGGCGACCACTCCCGCCAGGCCCACGCCGACATGCCCGCCGGCACGTATGAGCGGGAGATCTCCAAAGAGGGCTTCTTCGGTCCGGCGGCCTTCATCCACCACAAGCGCCCGCCGACCGGCTGGGTCGATTTCCAGGGTCCCCTGCGGCCCCGCGCCTTCGACCTCAACGCCCTGAACGCCGCCGAGCCGAGCCCCTGGGCGGCCGGCAAGGTGCTCTACAACTCCGCCGTCGAGATCCGCTTCTGGAAGCTGGGCGCGCCCATGCCGGCCTTGGCCCGCAACGCCGACGGCGACCAGTTGCTCTTCATCCATCAGGGCGCGGGCGACCTCTTCTGCGACTACGGCCACCTGAGCTGGAAGGCGGGCGACTACCTCTACCTGCCGCGCGGCACGATGTGGCGGCTCGCGCCCAGCGAGCCGGCCGCCATCCTGATGATCCAGGCGACCAACACCCACTTCGGCCTGCCGGACAAAGGCCTCTTGGGCGGCCACGCCCTCTTCGACCCGGCAATGCTGGAGACGCCCGCGATCGACGAGACCTTCAAGAGCCATCAGGCGCAGGCCGGCGAATTCCGCGTGGAGATCAAGAAGCGCGGCGAGGTCTCGACGGTGACCTATCCCTACAATCCGCTCGACGCGGTCGGCTGGCATGGCGACCTCGCGCCCGTGCGGCTGAACGTGAAGGACCTGCGGCCAGTCTCGAGTCACCGCTATCACCTGCCGCCGTCGGTCCACACGACCTTCCTCAGCGACCGCTTCGTGGTCTGCACCTTTGCGCCGCGTCCGTTCGAGACCGATCCCGGCGCGCTGAAGGTGCCGTTCTTCCACAACAACGACGACTTCGATGAGGTGCTCTTCTACCACGCCGGCGACTTCTTCAGCCGCGACCACATCGAGGCCGGGATGATGACCTTCCACCCCTCGGGCTTCACCCACGGGCCGCACCCGAAGGCGCTGAAGAACATGCTGAGCCAGCCCAAGCCGGCCACCGACGAATACGCGGTGATGATCGACACCCGCGATCCGCTGGAGGTGGGCGAGGCCGCGGCCAGCGTCGAGAACGCGGCCTACGTCGACAGCTGGAAGGGCTAGGCTTGAGCCTGGAGACCGACCTGGAGGAAGCCGCCCGCGAAGAGCTGGAGCGCGCCTGCACCCTGGGCTGGCGGGAACTCTCGGCGCACACGCCCTGGGGCGACACGTACGAGGGCTTCACGCCGGAGGGCCGCGAGGTGGCCTTCGAGCGCAGCTACCTGTGGGACGGCGAGCCGGGGGGCGATATTCGTGTCGAGGTCGCCGTTTACGAGCCCCGCGCCTACGAAGAAGGGGTTAGGCTGAACCGGACGATCGCCCGGAGGCATGCATGATCTGCCGGATATGGCGCGGCTGGGCCACGCCGGACAAGGCCGACGCCTACGAAGCCGTCGTGCGTGGCCGGGTGATCCCCGGCATCGAAGCCCGACACATTCCAGGCTTCCGCCACATCGACCTGCTGCGGCGCGCAACCGGTGACGAGATCGAGTTCTCCACGCTGATGTGGTTCGACAGCCTCGACAACGTGAAGGCCTTCATGGGCGAGGACTATTCGGTGAGCCATGTCCCGCCGGCCGCCCAGGCGGTCCTGAAGCATTTCGACGCCCGCGCCGCCCATTTCGACGTCCTTGATCGCCGCCCTCAACCTGGAGCTACAACGTGAAGCTTGCGTCCCTGAAGGGCGGCCGTGACGGGCGGCTGGTGGTGGTGTCCAACGACCTCGCCTGGTTCACTGAGGCTCACCATATCGCCCCGACGCTGCAGGCGGCGCTGGATCATTGGGAGGGCTCGGGGCCGGCGCTCCGCGGCCTGGCCGAGAGCCTGGAGCACGGCTCGGTGCCGCGCGAGCGGTTCCATGAGCATCAGGCGGCGAGCCCGCTGCCGCGCGCCTACCAATGGGCCGACGGCTCGGCCTACGTGAACCATGTGGCGCTGGTCCGCCAGGCCCGCGGGGCCGAGATGCCCGAGAGCTTCTGGACCGATCCCCTGATGTACCAGGGCGGCTCGGACGGCTTCCTGAGCCCGCGCGACCCGATCCCGCTGGCCGATGAGGCCTGGGGGCTGGACCTCGAGGGCGAGGTGGCGGTGATCACCGGCGACGTGCCGCAAGGCGCCACCCGCGAACAGGCGCTGGCCGCCATCCGCCTGGTGATGCTCTGCAATGACGTATCCCTGCGCAACCTGATCCCCGGCGAGCTCGCCAAGGGCTTCGGCTTCTTCCAGTCCAAGCCCGCGTCGGCCTTTTCGCCGGTGGCCGTCACGCCTGACGCCCTGCCGGGCTGGAAGGACGGCAAGCTCTCGGGCGCGCTCTCGGTGGAGCTGAACGGACGGCCGCTGGGCCAGGCTGATGCGGCGGTCGACATGACCTTCGACTTCCCGACCCTGGTCGCTCACGCCGCCAAGACCCGCGCGCTCTCGGCCGGCTCGATCGTGGGCTCGGGCACGGTCTCCAACCGCGGCCCGGACGGCGGACCCGGCAAGCCGGTGGCCGATGGCGGCGTCGGCTATTCGTGCCTCGCCGAGATCCGCACCATCGAGACCATCGTCTCCGGCGCGCCCAAGACGCCGTTCCTCAAGGCCGGCGACACGGTCCGCATCGAGATGCGCGACGCCAAGCGCCATTCGATCTTCGGCGCCATCGAACAGGCGGTGATCGCGGGATGAGCGCACAGGGACAGGTTGGGCGCGGCGTGCAGAGCCACGACGAAGATCTCAGGCTCGACGCCTACCTGCCTTATCGCCTGTCGGTGGCTTCAAACGCGGTCTCGGGACTGATCGCCCGCGCCTACCAGGACCGCTTCGGCCTGACCGTGCCGCAGTGGCGGCTGATCTGCGTGCTGGCCGAGGACGGCGGCCTGACGCAGGGCCAGATCGTGGCCCGCACCGTAATGGACAAGGTGACGGTGAGCCGCGCAGCCCAGGGACTTTTGAAGCGGCATCTGGTGGCGCGCTCGGACCACCAGGCCGACGGCCGCAGTCACGTGCTGGCGCTGACGTCGGAAGGGGCGAGCCTGCATGCCGAGATCGCGCCGCTGGCGCTGGCCTATGAGGCGGCGCTGATCGCCGGCCTCGCGCCCGACGAGGTGGCCCTGCTCAAGCGACTGCTGACGCGCCTGCAATCGGCGGCGGGACAACTCGCCGGAGACGCAGCCCCCTAGTGGAGGTAGGCGGGCTCTCGCACCAGGCCCCAACGGTGCGAGCCTTCGCCGAACGGCAGGTGGAAGCCGTAGGCGGCCCGCCTGCGCTCGTCGCGCCAGTTCTCCTCGAAGGAGAGGATGACCGCGACCTCGAGGTCTTCGGGGATCTGCCGGACGTCGTGGCCGAGGTTGCGGGCCACAGACTCGATCACCATCGCGCGGTGCGCTTCGCCGCCGAGCGAAAGTAGGGCCTCACGGACACGCTTGGCGAGCGTCTGGGTGGCGCGGGCCGGCTTTTTGCCGGAGGGCGTGTCGGAGGCGGTTTCGTGCGTTTTCTGCATGACGGGTTGAGGGTGCGCCCGTCTCGTTTAGCGGCCGATTAAAAAGCACGGCGAATTGTTGGTTAATCCGCAACCTGCGGTGTCACTCCTCAGGTAA
>DASXKT010000326.1:0-8020 GCA_036496685.1 Phenylobacterium sp. | reverse complement strand
CTTCGTCCCCCGCCGCACCCAACGCCTGTGGCGCCTGCGAGGGCGGTCCGCTTCCCTGGAATGGCCAAAAGACGCCTGCGGCCGCGGTCGTGGCGCTGAGAGCCAAGGAGGCTGTCGCCGCTAGAGCGATGATCGCTTTAGGCTCTCGCGAGGCCGGTGAGCATCGTCATGGCGGCGTCGATCAACTCGATGATCTCAGCCTGGCCCCGCCAGCGAAGGCGCATTTCGGCAAGGGCGGCAAGTTCCCGCTCAACGGTGGTTGTCTGAGACATTGGTGCGCATTCAGCCCTCTTTCTCCGGACTAGACAATGATCGCCTTCGACCCATTGCAGAGCTTCAGCCGATCCGTGTTAGGCAAACTCCAGTGCGCGTAAACCGCTGGGGGGCGGAACCATGGACATCCAAAGGCCCAAGGCCAGGCTCGGCTGGCGGATCGCGGCCGTGGTGGGGGCGCTCTATGCTCTCTTCGTGGCGGCCCAGGATGTCGACTGGCTGGCGAGCTTCGCGGGCCTGACTGAGCACGGCGACTACGGGACCAATCTGGAACCGACCCCTGAGCTGGGGCTGGCCCGGATCATCGGTGTCACGCCCGGGCTCCCCTTCGCCGCCGCCGGCATCGTCGCGGGGGATATGGTCAGGCTCCGCGAACCGCTGTGGAAGTCCCGGCGGGTGGTCGAGGTCGGGGAACGGATCCATGTGACCGTGATGCACGGGCGTCAGAAGCGCGACGTGATCCTTACAGCGGTGGCGAGCCGGGCGCCGGCCCAGCCGGGAAATGTCCGTGATCAGGTTCTCTCCGATCTGGCGTTCCTGCCGGCCGTCCTGCTGGGGTTCTTCGTCCTGGTCCGAAGCCGCGCCCGTCCGGTGGCGGTGCTGCTGGGCGTAGCGCTCGCCAGCTTCGGCCTCCTCTATCCGATCCCGGGCCCGATCCTGAGCTGGCTGCCCACCTATCCGCTGGTGCTCGTGATGAACCTGGGTTCCGCGGTCATCGAGTACGCGGCCTTCCTGGCGTTCGGCTTGACCCTGCTGGACAGCGTCGATGGGGGCCGGCGCTGGCGATGGATTGCCTTCGCGATCGCCGCTTCGGGGCTCGTGGTCGACCGGGCGATGTTCGCGGCGCTGCTCTTTGGCATCCGGGGGCCTGGCCCTGCGCTGCTTCTAGGGCCGCAGCTCGCAGTTTCGATGCTCAGCCTCGCGGGGACGGCGATATGTCTGCTCGCGGCGTGGCGGAGGAGCGCAGCGGCGGAAAAACGGCGCTTCGCCCTGCTGGCCCTGGCGTTCGGCTGCATCATCGTCAATCAAGCCTGGTACATCGCTATGGGGGTGCTGTCCCTCGGCGGCGAGCTCTTAGGCAGCTGGGCGACGCAGGTCGCCAACGTCCTGGCGGGAGTCATCGCGCCGGTGATCTTCACCTACGCCGTTCTTCGCCACCGCATCCTCGACCTCGGCTTCGCGCTCAACCGGACGCTGGTCTTCAGCGCCGTGAGCGCCATCCTGCTGGCCGCCTTCGGCCTCACCGAGTGGGCCGTCGACCATTTCGTGAAGATCGAGGGGCGCGAGCGTAACGCACTTATCGACGCGGCTATCGCGCTCGCGGTCTTCCTGACCTTCCACCGGGTGCGGGATTTCGTGGAGCATGCCGTCGAGGCCCTGTTCTTCCGCGACTGGCAAGAGAAGGAGGCGGACCTGCGCCGCTTCGTTGCGGACGCGGCCTTTGTCACCCGCCGCGACGCGCTGATGACCGGCTTCGTCGGCGCGCTCTCCCGGTTCGCCGGCGGGGCGGATGTCGCGGTCTACATGAAGGCGGCCGACGGGCGGTTCGCGCGCGCGGCGGGCGATCTTCGCGACGCGCCCCGCACGCTGGATCCCGACGACCCGGCGCTGGTGCGCCTGCGCGCCGAGCGCAAGCCCGTCGAGCCCGACACCGCAGGCTCGGCGCTCCCCGCCGCGCTGGCTTGCCCCTTGCTGCACCGCGACGAGGTGATCGGCGCGGTCCTGATCGCGAGCCGTGAAGCCGGCGACGCCTTCCGACCCGACGAGATCGATCTGCTCGGCTGGGCGGCACGGCAGGTTGGCGCCGACCTGCACGCCCTGGAGGTCGAACAGTTGCAAGCCGCCGTCAGCCGCCTGGAACACCAACTCGAGGGCGCGCGCCTGGCCGCGCGTCCGGCTTAGGACGCGAGGGGCGCCATGGACATCCACAAACCGAAGCCGTGGCACGGCGTCCGCGAGTTCCTGAAAGAGTACCTGATCATCGTCGTGGGCGTGCTGACGGCGCTCTCGGCCGAGGCGGGCGTGGAGTGGCTGCACTGGCGCCACCAGACGGATGTAGCGCGCCGGGAACTGGCCTTCGACATGAAGCGGATGATGGCCTGGGCCGGGGCGATGGACGCCCAGGCGCCCTGCGTCGGCGCGCGGCTGGCGGAGATCGACGCCATCTTGGATGGAGCACAGGCCACAGGGCGCCTGCCCACCATGGGGATGGTCCGCATGCCCCGCCAGGGCGCCTGGGCGATGCGCAGCTGGTCCAACCTTACGTACGGCCAGACGCTGGCGCACATGTCGAACCGCGAGCAGATCAGCCTTTCGGCGCTGGCGCTTCAAGTCCAGAGCATGCACGACGCGGAACCGCAATTCTCGGCCCATTGGTCCGTGCTGAAGACCCTCACGGGCCCTGGTCGCCGGATCGATACTCCGGAAATCGTGACCCTGCGGGCGGCGGTCGTCGCCAGTCGGAGCTTCGCGGGCGGGCTGCGCAATGGGGCGATCCGCGCGGAAACCTTCGTCATCCAGTCCGGTCTGCTGTCGCGCCCGGAGTGGGAGGACGCCTGGCGACAAGGCGTGGACGCGGCAAGCCAGGCCCCGGACTCGCGCGCGTTCTGCCAGCCGATCCCATCCCGGTTCGAGGGGCGCGACGATGCACGCCTGGCCGCGCCCATCACCGTGCCTGGGACGGCGCGCATGGATGACATAGGCATCCGCGGCGAGAGCCTGAAGTAGGCGGGCAAGAACATGGACATCCACAAACCGAAGCCGTGGCATGGCTCTCGCGAGTTCCTGAAAGAGTACCTGATCATCGTCGTCGGCGTGCTGACGGCGCTGGGGGCGGAGCAGAGCGTCGAGTGGCTGCACTGGCGCCACGAAGTGGCCGAGACCCGCGAGGCGCTCAAGCAGGAGCTGGTTTCGAACGCGACGCGTATCCGTTTCAGCCAGATCGAAGACCGCTGCGTCTTCGCCGCGCTTGACCGGATGGACGCCGCCGCGCTGTTGGACGATGGCGATAACCCGACAGGGTTTCTGCGCCACACGTCGCCGCACCTGGTGAATTTCGTGTCGTCGGTCTGGGAAATCTCCAAGTCAGGCCAGGCGGTCGCCCACCTGCCCACGCCGGAACGGCTCGCCTATGCGCGCCTCTACGATGACATCGGCAACCAGATGTCGATCGTCACGGACCAGCGAAGGTTCTGGGGTCAGGTCGTACGCTACTCCACAAAGCCTCGGCTGACGCCTGATGAGCGGCGTCGGCTCGCAGAGGACGTCGCCGACGTCCGGACGGTCCACCTCATCTGGGAGGGCAACGCCATGCGGATCCTGGACGAGGCTCGCGCTGTGGGCGCCCAGCCGAAAGCCAGGATCGACGTTCGAGTCGCTGAGACCGTCTGCCGAGCCATCGGCTTGCCGGCGGCCTGATCAGCGCTGGGGGATCGCCACAGACATCGCCCAACCCAAGCCGTGGGCAAGTCCGCTTTGCGGCGCAAAGCCTAAGGCCGCGTTCGGACCCATGACTGACATTCGCGAGCACGACCATGCCAACGCGAGGAAGGCGTGGCAAGCCGCGCTTTGTAGTACTATTCAGGCAGTCTCCGTCACCGCCATCTTCTCCCAGCAAATCAGCGGATCGCGCCCTTCGACCTCGCTCCGCGGTGGCCTCTTCAACCGTCGAACCAGAACGCGCGGACTTTGTCGTCCAGGGCGTGTTCCATCCGCCGCTGGGCGTCGAGCAGCAACACCGGCCTCGAGGGGATCGAGTAGGGCTCCCACTCTGGCTCCCCCGCTGCAAATGGCCGTCCGGTGCAGGCGAAATTGGCCCAGTAAGTCCGCATCGCCGGGCCAAGGTCCCGCGGGGGGTTGAGGCCGGCGACCGTCGGGGTCGAGGCGACGTCGATCCAGCGCCACAGGAACGGGAGTTCCATCGCGTGGGCGGCGCGCAGCCCGGAACCCGGCTGGTCGTTTTCCCAGGTGCACATCCACGACCAGCAGGGCGAGCCCGATTTCGCCGCGGCGTCCAGAATCCTGACCGTCGAGTTGCGGAACATGGTGTCGGTCAGGGCGTAAGCGAGTTTCTCGCGCGGGGTCGAGCCGGGGGCGAACGCTTCATAGACCTGCAAGGCGCGCCGCCCGTCGAAACCTTCCCGATCGAACAGCTCGACGGCCTCCTGTTCAGTGAAATTGCGCGATCCGAGGATCGGGTCGACGAACATCGTGCCTTCGTGCCGGCAGCCGCCCAGCAGCATCGGCACATTGCCGTCGCTGCGCGCCAGCACCGTGTCGGCGACCGGTCGAGGGATCAGAACGCCGTCGATCGCTGGCGTGAACCCGAAAGTCTCGGCGCCATAGAGGCCCAGGCCAGGGGGCTGGAGACGGTCAGGGTCTGGGGTTTGGAGCGAAATCAACGCCTCGACTGAGGCGGCGCGCAGGGTCTCCAGGCCGTTCGATCGGGGATCACCGCCCAGGCGTTCGACGCACCGGTTGGTGAACCCGATGTGGCCCTCGCCCACCCTATTCAGATCCACGTTCGGGCTGTGGATGGCCGCCTTGTGAAAGAGACCCTCCGCACGCGGACAACCGACCAGCAGGGCCGCCGAGGTGCCCCCGGCCGACTCGCCGAAGATCGTCACATTTCCCGGATCACCGCCGAACGCGGCGATGTTGTCCCGGGTCCATTCCAGCGCGCAGATCTGGTCCAGGATGCCGTTGTTGACCGATTGGGCCAGATCCGGGTCGAGATGCCCCAGGTGCATGAAGCCCAGCGCCCCTAGCCGATAGTTGATGGTGACCACCACCACGCCATGATCGCGGGCGAAGGCGCCGCCGTGATAGGGGCGGGCAGATCCGCCCACGTAGCCGCCCCCGTGAATCCAGAACAGGACCGGGCGCGGCCCGCCTGGGCGGGTCGGCGCGTAGATGTTGAGGAACAGGCAGTCCTCATTGATCGGCTCGTTCGGCGCGATCTGGCCGTCCTGCATCGATTGCGGCGCCGCTGCGCCGTAGTGGCCGGCGTCATATTCGTCCGTCCACGGCGCGACGGAGACAGGTGGTCGGAAACGAAGCTCGCCGACCGGCGGCTTGGCGTAGCGAATGCCCCGATAGAACGCGAAGCCATCGCGCGCCTGGCCTCGGACCCGGCCCAGCGGCGTCTCGATCACAATCATCCTCGGCGTCTACCTTCCGGAATCCGACCAAGACACGGTGAGGGCGAGACCCTGCCCGTTTTCTCCGAGGACGCCAAACGACTTGCCGTCCTCAGGCCGCCGAGGCTGTGCGACTGAACTGAGGCCATTCCGCCACCGGCGCCAGGACCTGCTCGATCGCCGCGAAGAGGGCCGCCGCGTCGATCGGCTTGGAGACGATGCGGTCCATGCCCGCAGCCTCGTACTCGGTCAGCTGATGGGTCATGGCGTTGGCGGTGACGGCGATGATGGGGGTGTGGGGCAGGCCGCGCGCCCGCTCGCGGTCGCGGATCGCCAGGGTGGCGGCGACCCCGTCCATCACCGGCATCTGGATGTCCATCAGGATCACGTCCCAGTCCTGGACCTCCCAGGCTTCCAGCGCCTCGCGCCCGTTCTCGACGACCGTGGCCACGACGCCTCGCTGGTCGAGCAGCGTCTTCAACACCAGCCGGTTGGTGGCGTTGTCTTCGGCGGCCAGGACGCGGATCTCGCGGGGCAAGGCGGGGGCGCCCGTTCCGGCAAATCGGTCGGCGTCTCCCGCGCCCAGACGCGCCCGGGGCAACGGCAGGCGCAGGATGAAGGTCGAGCCTCCGCGCGGTTCGCTCTCGGCTTCGACCCCGCCGCCCATCAGGCCGGCCAACTCGCTGCAGATGGCGAGCCCAAGGCCCGCGCCCCCGTGGCGACGGGTGCGCCCGGCGTCAGCCTGGAAGAAGCCCTCGAACAGTTGCTCCAGGTCGCCCTGGAAGATGCCGATGCCGGTGTCGGCGATGCGGAACACCACGTCGCCGGCCTCGCACGCCACGCTGAGCGTCACCCCGCCTGTGTCGGTGAACTTCACCGCGTTGTCGGCCAGGCTGTAGAGCATGCGCCGAATGCGCGCCGAGTCGCCCTCGTAGCGGCCGCCCGCGGCCGCGTCGATCTCGAAGGCGAACGAAAGTCCCTTCTTCTCGGCGAGTGGCTGATAGGCGGCGACGATGCCCCGCACCAGATGCTCGAGGTCGAACTCGGCGAGTTCCAGCTCCAGCGCGCAGGCCTCGATCTTGGAGAGGTCGAGCAAGTCGTTGAGCACCGCCAGCAGGCTTTCGCCGGAACGGCGGATGACCTTCACGCGGTCGTACTGCGCATCGGTCAGCGGCTCGGCAGCCAGCGCCTGAGCCATCCCCAGCACACCGTTCAGCGGCGTGCGCAGTTCGTGGCTCATGGTGGCCAGGAAGTCCGACTTGGCGCAGTTTGCCCGTTCGGCCGCGCGCTCACGATCCTCGGCCGCCTCGCGCGCAGTCATAAGCTCGCTCCATGCGGCGGCGAGCTGCGCGCGGGCCGACCAGAGCTGCACGCCGAAGCTGGCGATGGTGAAGAAGGCGGCCAACGCTCGCCACTGGCGTCCTTGCGCGAGTGCGATCACGGCCTGGTTGTAGGTGACGAGGCCCAACACCGCAGCATAGGGCGACAGGCACGCCAGCAGGATCCGCCACGAGCGGTAGTAGCGCATGAGCACATGCACCATGGAGACGCTCATCAAGGCGAAGGCGAAGAGCCGCTCGCTCGCTCCGCCCCGGGCGATAAGAACGAGCGCCGCCAAGGCGTAGAGGCTGGTGGCCAGGATCCGCACGAGGACGGCCGCCGCGCCAGCTGAGCTGGCGTGCCGGCCCTTCCCAGCGACCAGCCGCAGCAGCTTGTCTTCGAAGGTCAGGACCCCGATCGCGACGACCGTCCAGCCCAGCACCCAGGGCCAGGGCGTCACGGTCAGGGCGGTGATGATGACCATGGCCAGCCCGGCCGCCTGAACGACCAAGTTGCGGCTGATTTGAACGGCGGAGACGATCGTGGCCGGAAGGGCGCCTTGCGCCATGGTCGGGCTTCCTCGGCGGGGAGGCGCGATTCGCGACTCATCTCAGCGGTCGACCTTGACCGTAAATTCCTGACGCAAAGTTACGACTATCAGTTGCATATGCCGCGACTACACTTTGCGGTCAGGTCACTGCCGTGCGGGTCTGGAACTCCGGACGGTCCCATGCGTGGGTGGCGAGCACCTCGCAAAGAATCTGCGCCGCTTGCCAGACCTCGACATAGCTCAGGAACAGCGGCGAGAATCCGAAGCGGGCGATGTCCGGCGCTCGGAAGTCGCCCACCACGGCGCGCGCGATCATTGCCTGGACGACCGCGTAGCCCTGAGGATGCGAAAAGCTGACGTGGAGCCCTCGCGCCGAGGCGTCCCGCGGGCTCACGAGCGCGAGCTCGGCATCCGTGGCGCGGGCCTCCACCTCGGCGATGAACAGGTCGGTCAGCGTCCGGCCCTTGGCTTCCACAGCCCTAGGATCGGCTTCGAGCTGCAGGTCGACGCCGGCTTCGAGGGCCGCCAGGCCCAGGATCGGCGGCGTGCCGGTGATCTGGGCGCGGATGTCGGTCGCCGGGCGGTAGCCGTCTTCGAAGGCGAAGGGCTGGTGCGCAGCTGGAACGCCGCCGGGTGGATCGACGCGCCGCTGCGGGTCGGCTCCAAGATCGCCCGGCTGATCGGCGCGGACCCGGGCGAAGTCGTCGTCGCCGATTCCACCTCGGTGAATCTCTTCAAG
>DASXKT010000325.1:0-5048 GCA_036496685.1 Phenylobacterium sp. | reverse complement strand
GTTCGATTGGAAGAGAGACGTGTAGTAGTACGAAGCATAGGCGTCGTACTTCCAACCCTCCAACTCGGGAAGTTCGCCGCGAGCCCCGACGACGGCGCGATAGTTCTGGTGCTCATAGACGCTTTGGCGTGGGCCTCCTTCAATGTTGCGGCGACCGATCACCATATCGGCGTTGGCGCCGCTGGCGATGTCGGACGGCGAGCAGAGCGTCAGCGCCTGCTGGGCGCTCAGCAGCGGATTGTTGCAGTTCACCAGGAAGCCGCCGTTCGGTGACGGGCCGCTACCTTGGAACAGCCCCGAGGGCGCTACCGCAGTGATCGAGCGGTCGTTCATGAACATGAAGTCGCTGTAGACCTCGATGTTCTTGTTGAACTCGTAGCGCGAGAAGAAGCCCGCCGAATAGCGCGTGTCGTCGTGCTGCAGGTACTGGAACGGGCTGGAGTTGAAGAGCAGGGGCGGCGAACCCGTATTCGGCGCTGTGGCGTAGTCCACGAACTGGTTGCCGATGACGGTGAAGCCATTGTTGTTGTCGACGCCCGGACCGCTTCCGGTGGCGACGAAGAACTGGTTGGAATTGGCCGAGCCGGAGCAGCGCGGCACGCCGGCGGCGCTGACCCGCAGCTGACAGGCCGAGAAGTCGCGCGATGCCTGACTCACCGGATCCTGCCGATGGTAGACGAAGTAGGCGGTGATGTTGGCCTTGTCGTCATTCCCGTTCGTGCCGACGATCATCGAGAGGTCCCGCGATCGTCCGTCCCAGACATCGTCCTTGGGAAGCTTATTGTGGCTGGCCGTAATCAGGCCCTGGATGCCCTTCTCGTCGTTCTGGCTGTGCTGGTACATGCCGACCTGGCCGTCGATCTGCACGCCCTGGAAGTTGTGCTTCATCACGAAGTTGATGACCCCGGCCACAGCGTCCGAGCCGTAAGTCGCCGAAGCGCCGCCGGTGAGCACCTCCACCCGGTCAACGAGGGGGGCGGGAATCTGGTTGAGGTCGGGGGCGGGGTTTGGGTTGCCGCTGTTGGCGTCGCCCATGCCGAGCCGGCGCCCATCGATCAGGACCAGAGTCCGTTGCGGACCGAGCCCGCGCAGGTTTGCGGTCGAGACGCCTCCGGGGGCGGCGAGCGGGTTGGATGTGCTCGAGAAGTCGGTCCCCGAATTCTGGAAGTTCTGCGGCAGGTTGTTCATGAGGTCGGACACGTCGCCCTTGCCCTGCAGCTTGAACTCCTGGTCGTTGACCACCTGGATGGGGCTGACGCTGGTCAGGTTGGGCTGTGGGATGCGCGAGCCCGTCACCACGATTTCAGAGACTTCGCCGGCCGCGGGCGCGTCCGCCGCGGCGGCCTGGGTTGCGGTGAGCGCCAGGAAGGCCGCGCCGCAGATGGTCGAGGAGGCCAGCAGGCGACCTCGGATGCCTAGGGTTTTCAAGATCGTGTCCTCCCGCGGCCCATCCCCAGATCGGAGCGGGCTGCGCTCCACAAAGCTTCAGGGTTCCGACTCCCTGATCGGGGAGCCCGATTACCGCGAAGTTGCTGGGCTTAACTGGTGCGGGTCAACGGCGGGGTAGCTGTATATCTGACTATAGTATCAATGTGTCGCCGTATGGACACAAAGTGTCAAGTAAACGGAAACTACTATATTGTAATCGACCGCGAGTACATCTTTGCGAAACATCACAGGGGGATGGCGGTGGTGAACTTGACGCGCTTCTTTACGAAGCTGGCTTCGTAGCGACGCACGGCGGGGTGGCCGGCGATGTTGGCGTCGGTGAAGGCGTTGAACTCATCCATGCCGCGGAAGATCGCGATGCAGGAGATGTCGTAAGCCCCTGAGATCTCCATGCAGACCTGCACCTGCGGCGAGCAGCAGAGGTGGGCGCGGAATTCGGCGACGGCGGCGGGCGAATGGCGCTCGAGTTGCACCATCATGATCACCGAGATGCGCTCGCCGACCTGGGCAGGTTCAATAATCGAGACGTCGGCGGCGATTACGCCTTCGTCGCGGTACTGGCGGATGCGGCGCAGGATCGCCGAGGGCGACAGCGGCACGCGATCAGCCAAGGCCTGGGCCGTCGCCTGGTTGTTCTCCTGCAGGGCTGCGAGGATCTTCACATCCAGTCGGTCGAGTGCGTAGGCCATGGCGGCTGGCGTTTCCCCGAGTAACGGGAACCAACCACAGGATTCGTAGTCTCGACAGTTAACTTGCGTTCATCTGCGAAATTTACAGGGTAATTCGTATTCGAGGCCAAGGTTGTTGCGGTGATGCATTGAGTTTTCTAGGACATGCTAGGAGAAATTCTTAGGCGTCCTGATCGATGGTCACTGCGCGACGGATCAGCTCGTCGAGCCGGTCGCGCATGGCGCGACCCTGGTCGGTCAGGTGGATCACGTGGCTGCGTCCGTCGGAGGGATTGAGGAAGGCGTCCACCAGACCGAGCGCCGGCTCCTGGGCCCAAGCGGTGCCGGTCCGTCCGAGGGAACGCAGGCTGCGCGAAGCCGTCGATTGGGTCAGGCCGGCTACGTAGGCGAGCTCCTGCACCGACAAGCCCTCATTCTCGCAGGTGTAGAGGAAGGCCACGATCTCGTTGACGCTGATGCGCGGGTTAAGCGCCTTCAGCGCGAGGATCGCCTCGAGTAGGGAGTCCCTCGGGCGCATCCGGATCTAGTCGTCGCGGTAATGGTTCAGGGCTCCGGTGGCGGCGGACCGCGGCGCCGCACGGGTCATCGGCATGGCCTTGCGCTGGCGGCGTTCGCGCATCGCCAGCTTGGCCTCTGGATAGGCGTCGCGGACCAGCCGGAGGATGTCCTCCAGGCGCTTCTGGTGGTCAGCGGCTTCGATGTAGTCGCCAACGTTGAGTTCGACGGAGATTTGGCCGCAGAGCTTCATAGGCGTCCTCGGAAGGAAACTTGCTTCGAGGATAAAAGCGTAAGCCGATGCGAGTGCAGTTTTGCCGCTTTGCAACTGGGCGTGGCGCACAATTTCCGCGTTCTTCGACTGAGGTTCGCTGAAAGCGGCGCGCGGCGCCTTTCTAAAGAATCTGTAATTTATCCAATATCTTCGCCGGCAGTCAGGGCCAGCAGCGCGAACGAGGCTAGCCAATGTTCCCCCATGTAGTCGCCCGCCACGTGCGGCAGGCTTGCGGCCATGTGCTCTTGCGCCGTGGCTTCGGCGAGGCTGGCCAGCGGTTCGCCCGGCGGCAAGGTCGCCGCAAGCTCACGCCAGCACCAGGCCCGCGAGAAGTTCAGGCCGTCGAGATGGGCGATCTTGCCATCCGACCGGTCTGAGACCACGGCCGGGGTGAACAGGGTGGCGGGTTGGCGCTGGGCGGCGCGGGGCAGGAAATCCGCAAGCCACGGCGCAAATTCCTCCGCCGGCAGCAGACGGCGCAGGCACTCGGCCTCCATCAAGGTGGCCGACAGAAACTCATCGCCTGAGGGCTCCCATGCCTGGGCGTCGCGGTCGCCCAGGTACCAGGCGCGCACCTTCTCGACGAAGAGCGCCGTGAGTCGGGCGTCGCCGGCCGCCGCCGCATAGTCCTGGGCAAGCGCGATGGCGAAGGCCGTCGAGGAATGGACTCCGGTGCGGATTGGATAGTGCGCCTTGGGCAGGAAATCGCGGAAACGATCGGCGAAGGCGGCCGCCAGAGGCTGCAGCGCCTCGGCCCAGCGACGATCCTCATGCGACAGCAACTCGGCCTGCAGCTTCAGGAGCCAGCCCCAGCCATAGGGGCGTTCGAAACCGCGCGCCGAGGGGCGGGCGAGATAGGCGACTTCGCCCGCGACCTTGCCCTTCGTGAAAGCGTCGTCGAACAGCGCGCGGATGGCCGTGGCTTCCGGAATGCCGGGCTCGCGGCGGAGCAGGGCGCCCAGCAGCCAGTAGCCGTGCACGCAGGAGTGCCAGTCGAAACTGCCGAAGAAGATCGGGTGCAGGTCGCGCGGGCCGCGCGCGTCGGCGGGGCCCTCCAGCACATGATCGAGCTTATTGGGGTATTCGCGCGTCACGTGCCCCAGCGCGATGCGGGCGAAGCTCGAGGCCATCTCGGGCGTGAGGCGACTAGCGGAAGGCGAGGACATACATCAGCACCGTGTTGACGATCAGCATCAGGAGCGCCGTCGGAACCTGCGCCTTGATCACCGCATATCGGTCAGGAAGCTCGAGCAGGGCCGGGGGCACCAAGTTGAAGTTGGCGGCGAGTGGGGTCATCAGCGTTCCACAGAAGCCCGACAGCATGCCGATCGAGGCGATCACCGCCGGGTTGCCGCCGAAGTGGCCAACCAGGATCGGGATGGCGACCCCGCCGGTCAGCACTGGGAACGCCGCAAAGGCGTTGCCCATCAGCATCGTGAAGGCCGCCATGCCGATGCAGTAGACCGCGACCGCGCCCATGCGGGTGTCGACCGGCAGATAGGTCGTGACCAGGTGGCCGATCTGGTTTCCGACGCCGGCGATCGCGAACACCGCTCCTAGCGCGGCTAGGAACTGCGGCAACAGCGCCGCCCAGCCGATGGTGTCGGCAAGCCGGCGGCCTTCCTGGAGCGGGCTCACCAGCGGCTGGCGCAGCAGGAGGAGCGCCAGCGAGAGCCCGACGATCACGGCGAGGGCCAGGGATATCAGCGTGGACTGCTTGGGGTCCATCAGCGGGACACCGGCGAGCTGGACCGGTTTCAGGACCAGGACGCCCAAGGCGACCACCAGCGGCAACATCAAGGCCGGCAGGAACAGCCGGTTCCCGAACCGCTCGGAAAGCTCGGTGCGTTGACTGGGCGAGGTGGTTGCAGGCTGCCCGCGACCGAGCAGGCCCAGGCCGGCGATGAGGGCAAGGCCCAGGACCAGCATCCCGTTTCCGAGGTCGCCCAACCGGTCGCCGGCCAGGAACCCCAGTGCGACGAGCGACCAGAACGCGGTGTTCCCGAGCCGCTTGCGATTGCCGCGGTCGAGCGCGCTGAACACGGCGAAGCCCGCAAACATCAGGCCGGCCAGCACATAGACGAAGCCAAGCTTGATCACGGCTTGGCGCGCCCGAGACGGCGGTCGAAAAGAACCAGCCG
>DASXKT010000324.1:0-8525 GCA_036496685.1 Phenylobacterium sp. | reverse complement strand
TGCAGACCTTCTCGACCCCTCCGGCGCTGAACCCCGACCAGAACAACTACTACTTCTTCCCTGGCGCGCCGCGGTTCTATGGCGCGACGCTGAAGGTCCGTTTCGAATAGACCGGGGCGTCGAAGGGCGGTCCGGCCGGCGCGCCGGGCCGCCGACCGCCTTAGCGGGGGGTGGCTAGCCGCCCGACCGCTGGAGCAGGTCCGCGAGGTCCTTCTGCCAGAAGGTCGCCCAGGTGTGGGTGCCGTGACCGTGGGTGTCGGGGCCGGCGGGGATCAGAACGAAGCGGCCCTGCTTGATGCGCTTGACCTCCTGCTGGGCGAGGCCGAGCTCCGGCGGATTGATGAAGTCGTCGCCCGAGTTGATCCAGGTCAGCGGCGCCTTGATCTTCTCCAGGTCGGGCGAGGGATTGTAGGTCCGCGAGGCCTCCAGCTGGTAGATCAGGTCGTTGGCGTCGAGGCTCGCCAATCGCTTGGGCAACTCGTCCTTGTACCAGGCGTCGACCTGCTCGCCCTTGGGCATGGCGATCTGCATCGGCCAGGGCGAACCGCCTGCCAGGAGCAACAGGTTCTCCGCCCCGCGCAGGCCGAGCGCAGGCTGGGCGGCATAGTCGCCGCCCTGCCACGCCGGATCGGCCTCGATCGCATCGACCGCCATCTTGCGCCAGAGACGATTGCGGCCGCCCAAGGCCACCGATTGGCAGGCCAGCGGCATCGCCGCCCGCGCCTCATCCGGATACATCTCGGCGTACATGAAGCTGTGCATGCAGCCCATCGAGGTGCCCATGACCAGGCGAAGCTGCTGGACGCCCAAGGCCTTGGCGACGACGGCGTGCTCGGCCTCGACCATGTCGGCATAGTCGTAGTGCGGGAAACGCATCTTCAGCCCGTTGGAGGGCTTGGAAGAGGCGCCGTGGCCGATGTCGTCGGGCATGATCAGGAAGTACTTGGCCGGATCGAGCAGACCGCCCGGCGCGAACAGCATGTCGGCGAATTGAGGGGCCGTGAACTGGCGGCCCGACCCACCGGTGCCGTGCAGGATCAGCACGGCGTTGACGATGCGGCCTGCGGCGTCCCGCTTGGGCTCGCCCAGGGTGTAGTAGTGCAGCTTCAGCTCCGGCAGGGTCTCGCCTGAGCGGAAGTGGAAATCCTTGATCGCGTAGTCGTGCGGTTGGAACTCCGGCGCTGCGAGCGCCCCGGTCGATGCGAGCAGGCCCGCGACAAGACCGCCGCACAGGCTGACGGCGCGTTTCCAGATTCCAGGCATGCAAACTTCCCCTTGCGAGGGTGCGAACCTAGTCGGCTAGGCCGCAGACGCCAACATCGCCTGGAAGGCGGCGAATAGGCGCGCCATGGCCGGCTTCTTGTAGGGAAACACCTCCACTGGATCGAGATCGTGGACGATCATCGCTACGTCGACCTCGAAGACCAGCAGGCGGCCGTCGGGCAGCTCGGCGCAGTCGATCCCGAAGTAGTCGAGACCGATGCGCCCGTGCAGCGCTTTGAACGCTTCTGCATGCCGCGCGGCGAAGTCGGTGTCGAAGTCCGCCATCCAGGCGGCCTCCTCGGCGCGGCGTTCGGGGCGCTCGGTCATCTCGGCGCTGAGGTAGTGCACCATCCAGTGGCTGGAGACGGCGTAGTGGCTCGGGAAGGCGCGGCCGTCGATGAAGGCGATGCGCTGCTTGCGGAAAAGGCCGTCCGGCCCCGAATAATCGACGAAAGGCGAGACGTAGAACTGGGCTTCCGGATGCGGGCCGAGGTAGTCCGCAAGGGCTTCGGGGCTGTCGAGCTTCTCCATGCCCTGGCCGGCGTGGGTGCCGATCGGCCGAACGATCAACGGCCAGTCCATCTCAGCCAGGATGTCGCAGGGGTTCAGGGCGCCTGTCGCCAGCCGAGCCACGTCCGCACGCTCGACCCGCGCCGACATGGGCGCAAAGAGCGAGGGCTCGCCGGCCATCATGGCGCTCGAACCGTCGCGGGTCAGGCCGGCGATCTTGCCGGGGGCGCCGTTGAGCACGCGGCGGCCGGCCAGGAGGCGGGCGCAATTATCCAGCACCGGCCGGTTCTCGGCGGACTCGCCCACCGCCAGGATGGATACGTCATAGTCCGGTGCGTGGCTGAGATCGGGCGTCTGGGCGTCGATGAAGCAGAGACTGAGCTCCATGTCCGAGCCAGCCAACAGGAAGTCGATAGGGGTGTTGGCCATGAAATCGCCAAGCGTGACGAAGGCGGTTACCTTCAGGCCGTCGCCGCGGCCGTGCGGGCGGCGGTAGACGCTGGCGAACTGCAGGGCGGCGGCCTGCAACTGCAGGCCCAATTCGCGATCTCCGGCGGCCTGCTTGACGACGGACATGTCCATCAGCGCTGCGGCATCTTCGGGATCGGCGCGCACGCGGGCCAGTAGCATCGACCAGAGGTCCTGCAGGCTTCCGCCCTCGTAAGCCACCCGCAGGATCGCAGCCAGGCCGATGATCAGGTCGGATCGCGGGGCGACGGCAAGCGTCGGTTCGAGGTGGCGCACTTCGCTCATCGGGCGGTTTTCTCGGCCAAGTATTGCAGCGCTCGACGGCCGCGCGAGAGCACGGAGTCCACAAGCAATTCAATGTCTTCCAGGCGCGTCCTGTGGTTGACGATCGCCGCTCGGATGGCCTTCTGGCCGTTGACCGTGGTCAGGGACGGCGCGACTTCGCCGACCTCATGCAGATCGGCGACGATCTCGGCGGTCAAGGCGTCCGAGCCACCGCGCCGATAGCGGAAGCAGACGATGTTCAGCGCCACCGGCGCCAGTAGCTCCAGCTCCGGCTCAGCCTCCACCCGCGCCGCAAGGGCCTGCGCCAGGGCGCAGTTGGCGGCCATGGATTCGCCCAGCGCCGCCACGCCGTAGGTCTGGAGCGTGAACCAGGTCTTCAGCGCCCGGAAGCCGCGCGACAGGTCCGAGCCGTAGTCGCAGGGCCACCAGTCGCCGGCCGCGATGCCGCGCTCAGTCCGGGCCAGGTAGACGGCTGGATTGGTGAAGGTCGCCTGGTGGAGTTCCGCATCGCGGACCAGCAGGTAGCCGGCGTCGTAGGGGACGTGGCCCCATTTGTGGAAATCGAAAGCTAGGCTGTCGCAGCGTTCTATCCCGGCGACCCGTGGCGCAAGCTCCGGCGAAAGCACCGACAGCGCGCCCAGCGCCCCGTCTACGTGGAAGCTGATCCCTTCGGCCACGGCGATGTCGGCCAGCCCGTTCAGGTCATCGATGGAGCCGACATCAACCGTGCCGGCCGTGCCGACGATCAGGAACGGGCTTAGGCCGAGGCTGCGGTCCTTCGCAATGGCGGTTTTCAGCGCTGCAAGGTCGATGCGGTGATCGGCGTCGACGTCGATGAGCCGCAGGCTGTCCGCGCCGATCCCGGCCATGTCCAAGGCCCGCGGCACGCAGCCGTGCACCGCCTTGGAGGCGTATGCCGTGAGGCGCGGCCCTTGCGCGCCCACCCCCTTGCGCCGGGCTTCGACGCCCAGGGCGCGCGTACGCGCGATCAGCACCGCCAGGAAGTTGGCCTGCGAGGCGCCGGAGACGAAGAGGCCGCTGGCGTCCTGCGGAAAGCGGAAGATCTGCCGAACCCAGCTCAGGATCTGGCGCTCGACCTCGATCGGCATGTGGTCGCGGCCACCAAGGTTGGCGTTCAGGCCAGCGGCCAGCATCTCGGCCAGCATGCCCACCGGCGTGCCGGCGCCCTGAACCCAGCCCATGAAGCCCGGATGCGTGTTGCCGCTTCCGTAGGGGAGGACGTCACGCCGGAAGGTCTCATAGGCCTGGGCGAGGTCGCCCGACTCTACGGGGAGCGGCGCACGGAAGCTCGCGCGGGCCTCAGGCGGCGGCTTGCGCCAGACCGGCTGGTCTCGCAGGCCGGCCATGTGGTCGAGCATGTCGTCCAGCATGCGGTGGCCCTGGGCGCGGATCTCGCGCCAGTCCTGCGGATCGAGGCTCGTGTCCTCAGCTCGCAGGAGGGGGGTGTCGAACAAGGGAACGGGACGTGCGGCGGGCACAGAAGCTCCAGGTCATTCTCGAACGGGAGAAAGTCGGCGTCAGAGCTTCTTCACGACGCCTCGTCCGCCCACAACCCATGCGAGCGCCCCTGCGTCACTAGCCCGCAAGTAGGGTAATGGAGGGTTAATCGCAGGCGATTTCATGGCGCGGCGGCAGACGAGGTCACCGCTTGGCGCGCATCAGGCAACCCAGTCCGATGATCACGAACACATTCAGGGCAATTGCGGCGGCGTCCCAGACCAGCATCTCGGTCGAGGAATCGGCCAGCGGCGCTGCGAGGATCCAGGGCATTCCGAGCGCCCTGCTGAAGCCGTCCAAGACGGGATCGGGACCCATCCCGAACACGCTGTGACCATTGACCCGGAGCAGCACAAGGGCACTGAGCCCTACAAGGGCGTAGATCGCGGCCGCCATCTTACAGGCCTGCATCGCTGCGCTCCGCCCAGCGGTCTCTGCGCCGATATCGCCTCTTGCTTCGAGGGTTTGACTACAGGTTGTAGTCTCGCAAATCGGCGCCCCCTCCTCAAGGACGAAGGCTCCCAGTGACGCGTTCGTGCGATCGCCTAGACCGCGGTCGCGAGCCGCGTCGTGGCGGGTGCGGAGTCGGCCTCTGCGACGCGGGTCTGGAACCAGTCGACCGCCTGTTCGTGCTTCGGCGACAGGACACCGCCGCGGTAGACGCCCGCCTCGAGATTGCGCCGGACCTCCTCGCAGACCTGCTTGTCCTGCGCGGTCACCCGATCGGAGACCACGAACATCTCGGCCAGCTCCGCGGTCCGCGCGGGATCGAAGAAGTAGAAATAATCGAGTTGGGTCTCCGCCGGCCCGACCGGCGTCATCCGCTCGACCATGAAGCCGTGGCGATAGGTGTTGATCGCCAGGTTCGGCCACAGCCACGCCCAGCGGCCGGCGTTGACGCTGCCGTCGCGCGCCGGCGCGTCGTGAAAGACCACGGAGCCTTCGATCTCCACCTGGTAGTCGGCCACCACGATGTCTTCGTCGAACTCCGGATGCACCATCGGCAGGTGATAGCCCTCCAGGGAGTTCTCGACGTAGGTCTTCCAGTTGCAGCCAATGCGGTGGACGCGGCGCTCGGTCAGCGGATGGCTCGGAAGACTCGGGCCCCACGCGGCCTCAATCGGCGCCGTGAACTCATGCAGCGGTGGGGCCATCGGGTCGAGATTGACGAAGATCAGCCCTCGCCAGGTCTCCACGCGCAGGGGAAAGAGGCCATACTGGCGGGGATCGAAGCCCGGTAAGGCGCCGAAGTCAGTGGCGTTGCGTAGCCGTCCGTCCAGAGCGTAGCGCCAGCCGTGGTAGCGGCAGGTGAAGGCCTCGCCGCAGTTGCCGGCGCCGTCGGGAACCAAGGCTCCGGCGCGGTGGCGGCAAACGTTGTGGAAGCCGGCCAGCTCGCCTTCAGCGTTGCGCACGACGACCACCGGCGCGCCGCCGGCGAGGTCGGCGATGTAGTCGCCCGGACCCTGGAGCGTCGACTGGTGGCCGATGAACTGCCAGCTGCGCCGCAAGATCTGCAGCTGATCGGCGCGCAACGCGTCTTCCCCCACGTAGCGATCGACCGGCAGCATCTCATCTCCTCGAAGACCGAACTTGCGGAACGGTTGCCCGAGCTTAGCGTCGGCGCAGCCGCATATACAGCACGGCGGCAGCCAGCGGCGGCGCGCAAGCCCAGGCTAGCTCGACGGCGCTTGCCGAGGCG
Organism: Phenylobacterium sp.; assembly: GCA_036496685.1. Taxonomy (GTDB): domain Bacteria; phylum Pseudomonadota; class Alphaproteobacteria; order Caulobacterales; family Caulobacteraceae; genus Phenylobacterium. The sequence goes on along the minus strand of DASXKT010000324.1, from coordinate 2,782 downwards.
ATCAGCGCGATCGCGCAGGCGACAGCCACGATCGCCGTCGCGGTGGCCCCTGCGCGAAGGCCGGACGTCCGGAACCGGCCTCGCAGCCGCAGCAGCGAGAATGCGGCCAGCACATAGACCATCAGGCTGAGGATCACCGCGACATTGGCGAGCCTCGCGAACTGCGCGCCGAGGGTCGGCGTGGAGGTCAGCACTGCGACCAGGCTCATCAGGCCACCGGTGGTAAGGAGGTTGACTGCCGAAGCCGGCTCTCCCGGTCGGCTCTTGAACGCCGGCAGGAAGGCGTCCTGGTCGGCGGCTTCGCGCGTGGTCTCGGCGGTGACCAGCACCCAGCCGGTGGCGCACCCGCCTGCCCGCAGGAAGGCGCAGACCGCGATCAGGCCAGCGCCGCCGATCCCCAGTATGGCGCGGGTCGCGTCGGAGAACGGAGCCGAAGAGCGGGCAAGCTCAGCGGCCGGCAGAAGTCCCATCAGCACTGTGCAGGCGGCGATGTAGAGGGTGGCCGCGGACAGCACGCCGACCATAGTGGCCCTAGGCACGTTGCGAGCAGGGTCGCGCACCACACCGGCCACCGCCGCTGCGCACTCCAGCCCCAGGAACGCCCAGAAAGCGGTGAGCGCGGAGGACCTGACGGCGGCGAACGGCTCGGCGCCGGAGGGATTCCAGCCGCGTGCGAAAAGGCCGGGATCGAACCAGAACCAACCGGCGACCGCGACCAGCAGGATCGGCGCGAGGCCTGCGAACAGGGTCACGCCCTCCACCCGCGCCACCACTCGCGGTCCGATCCAGCTGGCGGTCACCCCTAGCCAGATGACAGCAAGCGTCGTGAAAAGCCGCGGAGCCGGCGCGGCCAGCGCGGGGATCAGGAACCCCGCATAGCCGGCGGCGGCCAGAGCGACGGCCACAGTGCCCACCCAGTTGCAGGCCCAGTAGACCACCGTCGCCTGCACGCCGAAGAACCGGCCTAGTCCCACCTGGACGTAGCCCGCCAGTCCCTCGGCGTCCGGCGCGATGGCGGCCAGCCAGGCGAACATCGCAGCCAAGGCCAGCGCTGCGCCGGTAGCCGCCAACCAACCCAGGATCGATATCGACCCGATGGAGGCGAGACTGGCTGGCAGAAGGTAGACACCGGAGCCGATCATGCTGCCGGCGACCAGGGCCGCAGCGCCGAGGACCCCCATCGCGGCGGGCGCAGTCACGGCCGATCGGGCTGCTGTCCCGGCTGTCATCGGCTCCCCTCCAAGGCGACGCTAGCGGCGCGCTCCTGAAAGGTCCAACGGGATCCGGCCCTAGTAGCGCTGCTCCACCGGGGCGACGCCCCACTTGGGCGGCGGCGGGACGTAGGCGCGGAAGGCGTCCAGCACGGCGGCGGTGGTGTCGGCGTAGACCAGCATGTCGACGTACTGCTGGGCGAGGAAGCCCTTGTCGGCCATCTGCTGCACAGTGGCGCGCAGCGGATCGTAATAGCCGCTGACGTTGACGAAGCCGCAGGGCTTGGCGTGGAAGCCCAGCAGCGCCCAGGTCCACTGCTCGAAGATTTCCTCGAAGGTGCCGGGGCCACCGGGCAGGCACAGGAAGCCGTCGGAAAGCTCGCCCATGGCCCATTTGCGCTCATGCATGGAATTGACCACGCGAAGCTCGGTGAGACCGGTGTGGCCGATCTCCTGGTTGACGAGGTCGGCCGGCATCACGCCGGTGACCTTGCCCCCGGCGGCCAGCGCCGCGTCGGCGACCGCGCCCATCAGACCCACGCGTCCACCGCCGTAGACCAGCGTCAGACCGGCCTTGGCGATCAATGTGCCTGCCGAAATCGCTTCCTCGAGAAACGCCGGATCGTTGCCGGGGGCTGAGCCACAAAAGACACAGATGCTGTTCAACGAGCGTTTTCCCGAGAAATGAAGGGGCGCTCCAATAGGCTGATTGCGCGGTTATGTCACGGCGCGGCTGGCCTGATGGCTCTTCGCCCGCTACATAGCCTTTACGGACCGCCAAAATCGGCGGGCGGGCGCCTGCGTTTTTGCAGGCGCAAGACTCTATCTCGGTTAGGTCAGGCGAATGGCGAGCGGCACAGTCAAGTGGTTCAATACCGCTAAGGGCTTTGGTTTCATCCAACCGGACGACGGCGGAAGCGACGTCTTCGTCCACATCTCAGCGGTCGAACAGGCAGGCCTTCGCGGCCTGAATGAAGGCGATCTGGTCAATTTCGAACTCGAGCAGGACCGCCGGTCCGGCAAGCTTTCGGCGGGCCAGCTGGTGGTCACGGGCCAAGGCGCGGCTCCGTCGCGCGGCGGCGGCGGCGGCGGCTTTGACCGTCCGCGCGGCGGCGGCGGCGGCTTTGACCGTCCGCGCGGCGGCGGTGGCGGCTTCGGCGGCGGTGGCGGCGGTGGCGGCGGTGGCCGGCCCGCGGGCGATCCGGCCGGCGTAGGCGCAGGCACGGTGAAGTGGTTCAACCCGACGAAGGGCTTCGGCTTCATCCAGCCCGACGACGGCGGCCAGGACGTGTTCGTGCACATCTCGGCGGTCGAGCAGGCCGGTCTGCGCGGCCTGAATGAGGGCCAGCAGGTCGCCTACGACCTCGAGGCCGACCGTCGCAGCGGCAAGACCTCGGCCACCAACCTCCGGGTCAACGACTAGGCTGTTTCGCGCTCCTCCCCCGTCGGATGAGGGGGGAGGTGTCGCTGAAGGTGGCGGAGGAGGCGCTGAGCCTCAACTCCGAGGGCGGGCCCTTGCGCCCCATCCACCCTCCCCGCCTCGCGGGCGAGGCGCGTCACAACCGGCCCGC